>JAYVZG010000001.1:0-51193 GCA_043783565.1 Flavobacterium sp.
AATCACCAGATTTGATATTTCAATTTTCAATTACTAAAGATGGAGCACTTACATTTCCATTTTTAAGCAAATCAGTTTTAACTCATTTTGATCTTAGTCCAGAAGAAAAATATTTAGATGCTTTTACGATATTAAAAAGTAGAATACATCCAGATGATTTCGATTTATTTATACAATCTATTCAAAAATCAAAATCTAATTTGAAAGAATGGAGCCATGAATTTAGAGCTATTTTGCCTCAAAAAGGATTGAAATGGTTTAAAGGTTTTGCAACGGTCGAAAAAGACGAACGTAACACAGTTCACTTTTTTGGAAAAATAACTGACATTAGTTCCTTTAAATTACAAGAACTCCAATTAAAGGTTTCAGAACAGCGATTTTCATTTGCCCTTGAAGCTTCTTCTGAGGGAATTTGGGATTTAGATGTAAAAGCAAATACTGTATTTTACTCCTCTCAATCTATGAAAATGTTAGGATTTGAAGCAAAAGATACTATTGAATCTATAAACCTTTGGGACGATAGGGTTCATCCTGATGATAAAAATAAATATCTCAATGATATTCAATTACATATAGTAAACAAAACTCCATTTTATGAAAATGCCCAACGTGTAATGACTTTGTCTGGAGAATATAAATGGATTTTAAGTCGCGGTAAAATAATAGAGAGAGATAGTAATAATAAACCGTTACGGATCATTGGTACGCATACCGATATTTCTGCACAAAAAGCAAAAGAGCATCAATTATTAACAACACTAGAAATTGCATCAGAACAAAACAGCAGGTTGTTAAATTTTGCTCATATAGTATCTCATAATTTACGCTCTCATTCTGGTAATATTGAAATGTTATTGAATATTATTTCAGACGAAACAGATGAAGATTTTATTAAAGAAAGTTTCGATCATTTAAAAACTTCTTCAAAAGCTTTATCACAAACGATTGTTCATTTGAAGGAATTAGTAGAAATTCAATCGGAATTAGTTCAGAAAAAAGAGAACTTAAATTTGAATACATTCTTAGGAAAAACACTTGATATTTTAGGTGAAGAGATTAAAAAGAATAAAGTCATCATACAAAATAAGTTGAATAAAAATCAAACAATTGTTTTTAATCCTGCTTATTTGGAAAGTATTCTTCTTAACTTTACATCCAATGCCATTCGTTATTCTCATCCAGATCGAACACCTGTCATTCGTTATTCTTTAACATCTACTAAACAACACAAAATCTTAGAAATTGAAGATAATGGATTGGGAATTAATCTAGAAAAGCATGGGAAAAAGATATTTGGAATGTATAAAACTTTTCATAATCATAAAGATTCTAGAGGAATAGGTTTGTTTATTACCAAAAACCAAATTGAAGCAATGGGTGGTAAAGTTGATGTAACTAGTAAAGTTGGAATAGGAACTACTTTTAAAATATATTTCTATGAGTAAATTTAAAGATGTATTTGTAATAGATGATGATAAAGTATTTCACTTTATTATTAAAAAGTTATTCTCAAAAAACAACATCGATATCAATCCATCTTTTTATATGAATGGATTAGAAGCGATAGAAGAAATAAAAGACAAAATCAGTAATGGTGTAACGATGCCAGATTTAATTCTTTTAGACATCAATATGCCAATCATGGATGGATGGCAATTTTTAGATGAATTTAGAAAAACAAAGAAAACAACAGAAGGAGGAAAAACGATTATTTATCTAGTAAGTTCTTCGGATAGTATTTCAGATATTAATAAGGCTAAAGAATATCAAGATCAGGTTAAAGATTATTTTTTTAAACCCATGACCTTAGATGATTTGAGAAAAATATTCTAAAAAAAAGCACTCAAATGGAGTGCTTTTTTTTTGTGATAAAAATAGAATATTATTTTGCAATATTCACTGCTCTTGTTTCACGAATTACAGTAACTTTTACTTGCCCTGGATAGGTCATTTCGGTTTGTATTTTTTGAGAAATTTCAAAAGATAATTGTGCCGCATTATCATCAGTAACTTTTTCACTTTCAACAATGACACGTAATTCTCTTCCTGCTTGAATGGCATAAGCGTTTTTAACACCACTAAAACCAAAAGCTACTTCTTCTAAATCTTTAAGACGTTGTATGTAAGAATCTAATACTTGTCTTCTAGCTCCCGGTCTTGCACCTGAAATAGCATCACAAACTTGAACAATTGGAGACAAAAGTGATTTCATTTCAATTTCATCATGATGTGCACCAATTGCATTACAAACCTCTTCTTTTTCACCATATTTTTCAGCCCATTGCATTCCTAATAATGCGTGAGGTAAATCACTTTCGGCATCAGGAACTTTACCAATATCATGAAGTAAACCGGCTCTTTTAGCTAGTTTTACATTCAATCCTAATTCAGCTGCCATGATTCCACAAAGTTTAGAAACTTCACGGGAGTGTTGTAATAAATTTTGTCCGTAGGAAGAACGGTATTTCATTCTACCTACTACTTTAATTAATTCAGGATGTAAAGCATGAATACCTAAATCGATTACAGTTCGTTTTCCGACTTCAATAATTTCGTCATCAATTTGTTTGGTCGTTTTAGCAACTACTTCTTCAATTCGAGCTGGGTGAATACGTCCGTCTGTAACTAATTTATGCAATGACAAACGTGCGATTTCTCTACGAACTGGGTCAAAACAAGAAAGGATAATCGCTTCTGGAGTATCGTCTACAATAATTTCAACACCAGTAGCAGCCTCAAGAGCTCTAATATTTCTTCCTTCTCTACCAATAATTCTTCCTTTTACATCGTCGGATTCTATGTTGAAAACAGAAACACAATTCTCAACAGCTTCTTCTGTCCCAACTCGTTGAATAGTATTGATAATGATTTTTTTTGCTTCTTGTTGAGCTGTTAATTTAGCTTCTTCAATAGTATCTTGAATGTGAGCCATAGCTTTGGTTTTAGCCTCGCCTTTTAAGCCTTCCATCAATTGTTCTCTTGCGTCATCAACAGATAATCCAGAGATTACTTCTAATTGATTTAGTTGACTTTTATGCATTCTTTCTACCTCTTGTTGCTTCTTTTCTAAAAGTTCAATTTTAGAAGTATACTCAACAGTTTTTGCTTCAAAATCATCGTTTACTTTTTTGGCTTTCGCTAATTCATTAGAAACTAAAGATTCTTTATCACGAACCCTTTTTTCTACTTCTGCCATTTTTTTATCTCTAGAAAGAATCACTTGTTCGTGTTCCGCTTTCAATTCGATAAATTTTTCTTTGGCTTGAAGCATCTTATCTTTTTTGATGTTTTCAGATTCCAAATTAGCATCTTTTAATATGGAAGCAGCTTCTTTTTTAGCGTTTTTTATTAAATTAGATACGTTCGACTTCTCCATGATTTTTGAAATCCCGAAGCCTCCAGCAATTCCGACTAAGCCGGAAATTAGTATTGTTAAAATGTCCATGTTTGTTAAATTAATTATATAAAAAAAGCCTACATTAGAAGTAATGAATAAACTCGATAAGACAAGTTTTGAGCTAACTCACTGTTCAAGTTTCCTCGCCGAAGCGTGGCATGCTTTAGAAGTGATGATTTGCTCATTCTAATTTGTTAGTGTTGAGTTTACCAAAAAGTAACTAATGTAGGCAGTATTTTAGTCTATGTTTAAGAACGTATTAATTGCCTTCGGCCAATTCGGCTGCGCCTCGGGTGTCGAGATAATGAATCAATAAATCATTAATTTTTTTAATTCGTTCGATGGTTTCTTTGCCATCAATTGAATTGTCAATTTGCTTCTGTTCTAATTGAGACGCAAATTGCAAGGCACACATAGCCAATACATCTTGTTTGTCTCTAACAGCATAATTTTCTTCAAATTGCTTAATCATCACATCAATTTTTTTAGAAGCACTTCTCAATCCTTCTTCTTGCGACATTTCTACCGTTAAAGGATAGATTCTATCGGCAATTGATAATTTTATTTTAAGCTTTTCGTCCATATTTTACTAATCAGATAGCTGTGCTATACAGTAATCAATTTCACGAATTAATGAATTTATTTTCAGCTTTGTATCTCTTTTGTTTTCTTCACTGCCAAGTAATGAATTTGTAATTTTTAAGGATTCATACTGTTTTTTTAAAACATCTATCTCTTGAGATTGATTTTGTATGATGGTTGTATTTTTATTAATCTCTTCTTTTAATGTTGATGAAGTTTGCTCTAAACTATCTATTTTTTGCAATAGTTTTTTGAGCCTACTTTCAAGAGTATCAATAATTTCTACAATTTCACTCATTCTAAATACGGGTTCATTACTTATCTCAACAAAGTTAACATTCCAATTGAATTAAACCAATACTTTTTCTAAAATTTTGAATATTATAGAAATCAATGTTTTAATGATTTGGAAAATAACTTGTTATGATATTTTTTAAAATAATTACATAAAATTTATTTCCTTTTTTTTACCTTAGCCAAAAGCTATACACCATGAAATTTTTATTTGCACTTTTGATTTTTTACACGCCTATTTTTTCTCAAACCAATTACCCTAAGTATTATTTTCAGTCTCCATTAAATATTCCTATTCAATTGGCGGGAAACTTTGGAGAATTGCGACCCAATCATTTTCATGCTGGATTTGATTTTAAGACGCAACAGAAAGAAGGTTTGCCCGTTTTTTCCGTTGCAGACGGTTATATTTCCAGAATTAAAATCTCCACTTTTGGATATGGTAAAGCGATTTATGTAACACATCCAAATGGCTATACTACGGTATATGGTCATCTTAAAAAAGGATATGGTTCGATTCAAAATTTTATTAAAAAGGAACATAATAAACAGCAATCTTTTGAAATTGAATTTTTTCCAAATCCTGGTGATCTTCCAGTAAAAAAAGGCGACACCATAGCTTTTTCAGGAAATACAGGAGGGTCTGAAGGTCCTCATTTGCATTTTGAAATTCGAGATACGCAAACAGAAAAGACCATTAATCCTTTGTTATTTGGATTTGATAAGTTTATTCTTGATACTAAAAAACCAATTGTTTCTAGTGTACTAGTGTATCCTATTGATAGCACTAGTATTGCAAATCAATCCAAACGTCCCATTGTAATCAATTTAGCTTTACAAAAAGATGGTACCTATATTTCTGAGAAGGTTTTTGCTGAGGGAGATATTGGTTTTGGTATTATTTGTTCCGATTTTGATAATGTATCTTATAATATAAATGGCGTTTATAAAGTGGAAACATTTTCAAATGGAAGTCCTTGTTTTGGATATCAATTTGATTCTTTAGTATTTGATGAAGGTCGATTTGTCAATGCTTTGATTGATTTTCCTAGATATAAATCAACTCGGCAAAGAGTGCAAAAATTATTTATGAAAAGACCTTATTCGTTTAGTAATTTAAAAGCAACTAGCTCTAATGGGATTCTAAATATTTCTCCTAATTTTTCTAAAATGTATCGAATAGAAATTTCGGACTTCAATGACAACAAAACAATCATTAATATTCCTATAGAATTTTTAAGCCAAACCACTACAGTTGCAGAAGTCAAACAAAAGACCAATTATTTTTTGCATGCTGCTTTAGATAATATTTATGAGAAAGACAATATGGAAGTTTTCTTTCCAGCCAACACTTTTTATGAAGATTTCTATTTAAAATTTGATGTAGCCAATAAGATTATGACTGTGCATGATGACAACGTTCCGGTTCATAGTAACTTTAAAGTTTCAATTATAGATTCTACAATAATCAACAAAGAAAAAAACTTTATTGCTTCCATTGAAGGGAATAGAAAAAAATACAACAATACTAAAATTACTAATAATACGTTTTCAACATATACCAAAAATCTTGGTCAATTTGAATTAGTACAAGATACGATAGCCCCTAAAATTACAAGTCTAAAGCTGATTGAAGGAAAAGTATTGAACAAAGAAAATGTTTTAATTTTTAAAATAACGGATGATTTATCAGGCATCAAAACGTATAACGGTTTCCTAAATCAGAACTGGATTTTATTTGAATATGATGCTAAAACCAATCGAATATTCTGCAAATTAGAGGATGAACAAGTACTAGAAGGAGAAAATGAATTAAAATTGATTGTTTCAGATAATCTTGGAAATTCTTCTATCTTTGAAACATCATTTATTAGAAGTCCAAAAAAATAAAATTAATACTATTGAAAACGAATGTATATAGACTCTCAATCCTTTTTTTATTTATAGGATTAGTGAGTTTTGCCCAAACAGCCAGAGTTAAAGGAATTATCTTAGATGAAAATAACAATCCTGTTGATGAAGTAAATGTAGCTGCAGAAGGGAAAAACACGAAAACTAATGCAAATGGTTTTTATGAATTAACGATTCCTGCTAATAAGAAAATTCAACTCCTTTTTACTCACGTTTCTTTAAAAAAAAACACAGTAACTCTAGAATTAAAGCCTAACGAAGATTATGAGTTCAATGTAGTATTGAATGATAAAGCGGAAGGATTAGGGGAAGTTATTGTAATCTCGAATAACAAAAAAAGAATTCAAGGAATCACGACAATTGAACCTCAAGTTATTCGAAAAATACCAGGAGCTAATGCTGGTGTTGAAAATATTTTGAAGTCTTTACCTGGCGTAAATTCAAATAATGAATTGAGTACACAGTATTCCGTTAGAGGTGGAAATTATGATGAGAATTTGGTGTATGTCAACGAAATTGAAATCTATCGCCCTTTTCTAATTCGATCTGGACAACAAGAAGGATTGAGTTTTACCAATACTGACTTAGTTCAAAATGTTGATTTTTCAGCAGGTGGTTTTCAAGCTAAATTTGGAGATAAATTGTCTTCTGTTTTAGACATCACTTATCGAAGACCTACTAAATTTGGCGCTTCATTGGATGCGAGTTATTTAGGTGGTGCAGTTTCGGTAGAAGCCGCTTCTAAAAATCAAAAATGGTCAGCCATTACAGGAGTTCGATATAGAGACAATAGTCTTTTGGTAAATAGTCAAGAAACTCAAACTAATTTCCGCCCAACTTTTGCCGATGTTCAAACCAATGTAACTTACATTCCTTCTACAAAATGGCAGTTTAGTTTTTTAGGTAATATTTCTCAAAACAAATACAATTACCAACCGTTAACTCGTCAAACTAATTTTGGAACCATTTCGGAGCCCATTGCATTGCAAGTGTTTTATGAAGGACAAGAAAAAGACCGTTACGACACGTATTTTGGAGCCCTAAAAACTACATTTAAAGTTAACGATACATTCACTTTAAAATGGATTGGTTCAGCCTATCACACCTTAGAACAAGAGTATTTTGACATTTTTGCTCAATATGCATTAGGGGAAGTAGATGGGAATATTGGTTCAGAAACATTTGGAGATGTAACTTTTAGTCGTGCGATTGGAACACAATTAAATCATGCTAGAAATGATTTGGATGCTTTAATAGTTAATACTGAGGTTAAAGGATTTCATGATGTAAAAAAACATCAAATAGAATGGGGATTTAAATATACTCGAGAAGATATTCGAGATAGAATTGTAGAATGGGAAGTCATTGACTCTGCGGGGTTTTCATTAAATCCACCAATCATTACACTTCCTACGAATGACCAACCTTACAATTCTTATGTTGGTCCACTTGTTCCATATCAAAATGTGCGAGCTAAAAATTTTGCAACTATTGATCGTTTTTCTGGTTATGTTCAGTGGAGTTTAAAAGACAAATTGGGAAGTAGCGATGTTTGGTATAATGCAGGTGTAAGAGCGCATCAATGGCAAGTTTCAGGAGATAATATCAATGGGGATAGTCAAACAGTATTTAGTCCAAGAGCACAATTTGCTCTCAAACCCGATTGGAAAAAAGACATGGTTTTCCGTGTTTCAGGAGGTTATTATTATCAACCTCCATTTTATAGGGAATTAAGGGATAAATTCGGAGTAGTAAATCCGAATGTTAAAGCACAATCTTCTCTTCATATTGTTTTAAGTAATGATTATAGTTTCAAAATGTGGGGTCGTCCCTTTAAAATGGTAACCGAAGCCTATTATAAATCGCTGACTGATGTCAATCCTTACACTTTAGAAAATGTCCGAATTCGATATGCCGCTAATAATAACGCCACCGCTTTTGCTCAAGGATTAGATTTGCGTTTGAATGGTGAATTTGTTCCTGGAACTGAATCGTGGTTTAGTTTCAGTTATTTAAAAACTAAAGAAAACATTGATAATAAAGGGGATATCGCAAGACCAACCGATCAACGACTTAAGTTTGCTATCTTGTTTCAAGATTATATGCCTAATATTCCAAGTGTAAAAATATATTTAAATCTTGTTTATAACACTGGTTTACCAGGAGGTTCTCCTTCTTATGCCGATCCCTACGTATATCAATCTCGTTTGAGAGATTATCGTAGAGTAGATGTTGGATTTAATTATGTTTTTACTGAAAAAAATGCCCAACGTCGAGCAGGACATTGGTTAAAGAAATTTAAAGATATTTCTCTTGGTTTTGAAATTTTCAATATGTTCAATAATCAAAATGCCATAACCAATACGTGGGTTAGAGATGTATATACCAAAAATCAATATGGTATACCTAATTATTTGACGAACCGTGTTTTCAATCTGAAACTATCCATTAAATTATAGATTTAATTTGTATTTTTGACTTTCAAATCCATTGCAATGAAATATTTTTTTAAAATAATACTCTGTAGTATTTTTATGTTTCTCTTCAGTTGTAAGAAAGAAGTTGAAACACCAAAAGTAATATACGAAAATCCTTCTAAAGTAGTAATAGTTCCTATAGATGATATTTCTAAAATTGAAGTAGCCGATTTGCCTATTCAAATGGATGGCACCAATTATCTGCTTTTCCCAATAGGTCAATTGAGCGTTTCTGATAAAAATTATGATTCTTCTTCAAGAGGAGGAAACCAATTGAATTATAAGGTTTCGAATTATAGTGAATATCAAATTACAGGCTTTTTACGTAATTTGAAAATGCAACAAATAGGTAAAGATTCCATCAGAACTTTAACGGATAAGGATATTGTAATACATTCCATAACGTATTTAAAATCTATTGCAGACAAAACAAAACAACAGATTTTAGTGTATGTTATAGAAGACATGGATACCAACAAAGACCTTACATTAGATGATAACGATATAAAGTGTTTGTATCTTAGTGATATTTCAGGCAATCGATTTATTAAAATTTCTGTTGATTTTCAAGAATTAATCGATTGGAATGTAGTGGAATCCATCAATCGATTGTATTTTAGAACTATTGAAGACACGGATAAAAATGGAGAATTTGACAAAAAAGATAAACTTCATTATCACTATATTGATTTGTCGAATAAAGACCGGAAATCTAACGAATACAATCCTATCTAAAAGATCTTTCTAAATTAGAATATCACTTTCTAAATCTGATTTCTCAATTTCGAAATCAAAACCCAACCGTTTCACCAATTCAATTACCAAATTCTTATACCAGTTTTCTGACTTAGGATGGATGTATATTTTTTCTATCAATTGCTTGATATCAATGTCTATTTTCAGCCCGTTATCTATCATCAAATTGTGTTGGCTTACATCCGAAATAATTCGAATTTCGCGTTCGTATTGAAAGCTTTTTCTTTTAAATAAAAACGGAAAAAAAGCATTGTCAAAAGGAATATACTCTTTTTTGTAATCGATATAATTTACTTCTCCAATATGCTGTTGGTAGGTTTTTTCTGGAAGTAAAGCTTGTTGCAATCTGCCTAAAGTAGATTGAATTGCCAAGCCTTCACTTTTTTGGGTAAATATCTGCCACATTGCAAACGACTCGTATTCATTGATGTGCCAACTACTAATCACTACATTCTTACGATGAATCTTATAATAATCTAAAAAATCAGGATTGTCAATAGAAAGTTTTCGAATTTCTTCAAAAGTGGGTTCACTAAAAGTGCCTTCATATTGATCTTCGAATTTGTCAGAACGCGACATAAAAAGTTTGCGATACAATAACAAATCGACAAATTTCGACAAGTCTAAGTATTTCCATACGATGGTATTGGAATCGACAGGTAACTTAATATTGGAGTCGATACTATACATGAGACTTTTGGATTAATTTTCAAACGATTGCATATTCACTAACTTATTATACGTTCCATTTAGTGCTATTAATTGTTCGTGATTGCCTTGCTCTACAATAATTCCTTTTTGCATCACAATAATTAGATCCGCTTTTTGAATCGTCGACAATCGATGAGCAATCACAATCGAAGTTCGATTTTGCATCATATTCTCCAAAGCCACTTGCACCAATTTCTCACTTTCCGTATCCAAAGCTGAAGTCGCTTCATCTAAAATCATTATCGGTGGATTTTTCAATACCGCACGAGCAATACTTAAACGTTGTTTTTGTCCGCCAGAAAGTTTATTCCCACTGTCGCCAATATTCGTATAGATCCCATTAGGTAAATCTTTAACGAATTCATACGCATTGGCAATCTTTAAAGCTTCAATGATTTCTTCGTCAGAAGCGTCTAATTTACCCAAGGAAAGGTTGGCTTTAATGGTATCATTAAATAGAATACTGTCTTGAGTAACCAAACCCATGAGTGATCGCAGCGAATGTAAATCTATGTCTTTGATGTCAGTTCCATCAATTGCAATACTTCCAGAATTAACATCATAAAAACGAGTCAATAAATTGGCAATGGTGCTTTTCCCACTTCCAGACTGACCGACTAATGCAACTGTTTGTCCCTTGGCAATATTTAATGAAAAATCTTTCAAAACCAATTCTTCTTCATATTTAAATTGAACGTTTTTCAATGAAATGGTATCTTTAAATTCTTGAGTATGAATTGCGTTTTCTTTACTCGTAATTGGATTGTCTTGTTCTAATATTTCAAGAACACGTTCTGCTGCAGCATTACCTCTCTTAACAGCATAAGATGCTTTCGAAATTGATTTTGCAGGAGTCAAAATGTTATAAGCCAATCCCATGTAAGTAATGAATGCTGCGCCTTTCAAAGTTTTTTCAATTAAAACCATATGCCCGCCGTACCACAATAAAATTGCGATTACCATGATTCCTAAAAACTCACTCATCGGGGACGCCATATTTTGTCTGTTGCCAATACTATTCGATAATTTAAAAAAACGATCCGTGGATTCTTGGAAAATTCTATTGAAATATCCTTCCGCATTATAGCCTTTAACCACTTTTAATCCGCCTAAAGTTTCTTCAATTGTAGATAGAAAAACACCTTGCTCTTGTTGTGCTCGAGTAGATTTTTTCTTCAATTGTTTACCAATTAGTGAAATGATATAACCCGAAACTGGAATAAAAATAAATACAAAAACAGTTAGTTTTACACTAATCGAAAACATTGCAATGATCGTAAATAGAATCGTTAAAGGTTCTTTTACAATCAACTCTAGAATAGACAACATCGAGTTTTGAACTTCACTTACATCACTCGCAATTCTCGAAATAGTATCTCCTTTTCTTTTCTCTGAGAAAAAAGCAATTGGTAATTCGATAGTTTTTTTATACATCGCATTTCGCATATCCCGCAAAATCCCATTGCGTAAGAAAGTAATAAAAAACATCGCCAAGTAATCACAGAGATTTTTTAGAAGAAAAATAGAAATAATACCGATAACCAATATAGAAAGCGTAGTGCCAATTCCGGATTGCTCGGTAGTCATCGTTAAATAATAATTCAGATAATCTCCTAAATATTTTTTCAATTCAGTAATACCATGATATACTGGCATGGTATAATTCTTATTGGCTTGGCCAAATAGCACATCCATCATGGGCATTAGTGCCAAAAAGGAAAGTGTGCCGAAAAAAGCATACAATACATTGAATAAAATATTCAAATACGCGTACTTTTTATACGGGAGAATAAAAGGAATTATTTTTCTGAAATTATGCATTAAATAATGTTTAAATCGGTAAGAATATTTTTGATTTTATGGTCTAAAATAGCTTCCACTTGAGGCGCGTTTTCAACTGCATCTAATTCCGCATTCACACTCACATAAAACTTGATTTTAGGTTCTGTTCCACTCGGACGTGCTGCGATTTTAGCACCATCTTCAGTATAATAAATCAATACATCAGATTTGGGAACTGTCATCGCTTCTTCTTCACCAGTCAATAGATTTTTTGCAATAGATTTTTTATAATCTTCCAACATCAAAACGCGTTTACCATTGATTTCCTTCACAGGATTCTCTCTCATATCCACCATCATCTGATTGATTTCTCGCAGTCCATCAATGCCTTTCTTAGTTAAGGAAACTAAGTATTCTTTATAAAACCCGTGATCTACATATAAGTTCAATAATTCTTGATATACGGAACTTCCATTCGCTTTTGCCAACGCTGCAATTTCGCAAATCAATAAAGTAGCAGCAACTGCATCTTTGTCGCGAACGGCATCACCGACCATAAAGCCAAAACTTTCTTCACCACCTCCAATAAACTCCAATTCAGGAAAATCTTTGATAAACTTAGCAATCCATTTAAATCCAGTCAATCCCACTTTGCACTCCACATTATACGCATCGGCTAAAGTTAACATCATCGGAGTAGATACAATGGTAGATCCAATAAATTGTTTGCCGTTTATTTTTCCTTGTTTTTTCCATTGCTCCAACAAGAACGCCGTCATCAAAACCATCGTTTGATTCCCATTCAATAAGGTCATTTTTCCTTCAGTATTTCTAACAGCAACACCTAATCGGTCGCAATCCGGGTCAGTTCCCACTACAATATCCGCATGGAGTTTTTCTGCTAGCGCTAGCGCCATCGTTAAAGCTTCTGGTTCTTCTGGATTCGGAGATTTTACTGTTGGAAAATCGCCATTCGGTACTTCTTGTTCAGGCACAATATTCACATTCGTATAACCCGCTTTCGCTAAAGTTTGTGGAACTGCTTTAATCGACGTTCCATGCAACGAAGTAAAAACAATATTCAAATTGTCTTTCGCTGTTTGAGGCGTGTTAAAACTTGCATTAGCAACCGACGAACTAAAAAAGGCTTCATCAATAGCTGAGTCTATATATTCAATCAAATCAGGATTCGATTCAAATTTGATTTGATCATAACGCAAAGCTTCAATTCTTTGAATAATCTCACCATCTTGAGGCGGCACCAACTGTCCACCATCTTCCCAATATACTTTATAGCCATTATATTCCGGCGGATTATGAGATGCAGTCAATACAATTCCTGCTTGGCAACCTAAATGTTTCAAGGCAAAACTCAACTCTGGAGTCGGGCGCATATCCGAGAACAAATAAACTTTAATCCCATTAGCCGAAAAAACATCCGCCACTACTTTCGCTAAAGTGTTGCTGTTATGACGGCAATCGTAAGCAATTACTACCTTCAATGGTTTTCCAGGAAATACTTCCTGCATATAATTGGAAAGTCCTTGGGTGTTTTTACCCAAAGTATATTTATTGATACGATTCGTACCAACGCCCATTACGCCTCGCATTCCACCGGTTCCGAATTCTAAATTTTTATAAAAACTCTCCTCCAAATCTTTCGGAGATGAAGTTATCATTTCTTTAATTGTTTCTTGTGTTGTAGCATCGAAACTTGGCGTTAGCCATTCATTTACTTTTGAAAGTATGTTCTGTGGGATATCCATAGTATATTCTTTAATTCTATTTTCTATTTTTTTATTAGGAGCTTAAACCTGCTGTACGCTCTTATCTTTTGTGCTAAACAACAGCACAAAAGGATAACCGCTACCATCAGGGCTAGGGCATCCGTTTCGAAATCACTTTTTGTAACCGATTTTAGTTCTTTCTTTAAGAGTATTACTTGATTTGTCTACTAAATAATTCAATGCTTTGTAAATATCGGGAAATTGATTTTCTATTTCTTCAATTCTGGTTTTTAATTCACTATAACTTAACGTAAACTGACGCATTGTTACAAAGGCTCTGATAATCGAGATATTAATTTCAATGGCTTTCTCACTATTCAACACACTCGAAAGCATTGCGATGCCCTGTTCGGTAAATGCAAAAGGAAGATATTTAGAATGTTGCCCTCGTCCATTATTCTTTAAGGTCACAATTTGTGATCTTAAAGAAGTTAATTCAATTTCGGTAAGTTCAAACATAAAATCTTCAGGAAAACGATTGTTGTTTCTTCTTACGGCTTGTTTTAAAACCCTAGTTTCAACATTATACAATAACGCCAAATCAAAGTCAAGCATGATTTTACAACCTCGAATCTCAAATATTTTGTTTTGGATAACTTCTAATTCCATATATTTTAAAAGTTTGAGGACTCAAATTGGGTCCTTAAAGAAATAAATTATTTCGAAAAATTAATTTCATTAGAAACTTTATACCGTTCTTCATTATTCTTTGTTCTCAAAATTATCTCTCCTAGAAAACCCGCCAAAAACAACTGTGTTCCAATGATCATTGTTGTTAATGCAATATAAAACAAAGGATTGCTCGCTACTAATATGGTGGGTAAACCAGCATATAACTTAATCAACTTCAATACAATGATAAAACCAGTGGATAAAAACCCTATGATAAACATGATAACACCCAAAGCACCAAACAAATGCATGGGTCTTTTACCAAAACGCGTTAAAAACCAAATCGTTATTAAATCTAAAAACCCATTAATAAATCGATCCATGCCAAATTTGGTTTCACCATATTTTCTGGCTTGATGTTTTACCACTTTTTCACCAATTTTTGAAAATCCAGCATTCTTAGCTAAAACGGGAATGTATCGGTGCATTTCTCCCGAAACCTCAATGTTTTTTACGACCACATTTTTGTAGGCTTTGAGGCCACAATTGAAATCATTCAATTGCACACCCGATGTTTGTCGCGCTGCCCAATTGAATAATTTAGAAGGTAAGTTTTTAGTAACTACGGAGTCGTAACGCTTTTTTTTCCAACCCGAAACCAAGTCAAATCCTTCATTAAGAATCATGTCATTCAATTCTGGAATTTCTTCTGGATTGTCTTGCAAATCAGCATCCATCGTAATAATGACATCGCCTTGCGCTTTGGCAAAACCGGCATGTAAAGCTTGCGATTTTCCAAAGTTTTTTAAGAATCGGATTCCTTTGATATTCGAATTTTCTTGAGATAATTTTTCAATGATTGACCAAGACGTATCGGTACTTCCGTCATCAATAAAAAGTACTTCATAACTATAATTATGAGATTTCATTATAGTAACAATCCAATCGTGGAGTTCTTGCAAGGATTCTTCTTCGTTGAGAAGTGGAATGATGATGGATAAATTCATTAATTTTAGATACTTTGTGGACGCTCTCTACGGATAATTAATGCGGTAATCAAACCGATGACGCTATAAATCACAATATTGAATGTTAAACCTTTTAATTGTCCATATACGCCAAAAGAATCTGTTTTTTGCATTTCTTTAATCACATTATTAATGTCTGCCGGTTTTGCTCCAAATTTTTCCATCATTCCTGACGTCATTTTGATAACATTATCTGTAATAATTTGTTTAGCTTCTGGATCAATAACATTGAATAGTAAAATTGAAAAAACAGTAGAGATAAATAATCCTACCAAAACAGCGACTAAGAAACTTGTAAATGTTTCTTTGAAAGTGAGAAATCCACCTTGATTTTTCTTAGATTGAATAGCAGCATAAGCGCCAAATCCGACGATTATGACCATGCTTAGAATACCGTACCATGAAGCTGTAAATAAAGAGATATCTATAGTATAAACAAGCGTTGTTGTTACGATTGTAAATAAACCTAAGAATAATCCGTAACGCGCTGAGTTTTTTCTTAATTCTTCCATTATTTTTGTATTAGCAATTAAGTTACAAATATAACAATTCCCAATTTACACGCTATAAAAATCGTTTTAGATATTCATTTAAAAAAAGTAAATAAACATTTGATTTTTAAAAAATAAGTGTAAATTTGCACACTCAAAAATAATTAAGTAAAAAGTTATAAGAAGTTTATACCTTTTCAAAAGAGAAGCCGCAAGACAACTTATAACCAACAAGAAAAATAAAATACCATGAAAAAAGGAATTCACCCAGAAAATTACAGACTAGTCGCTTTCAAAGACATGTCGAATGAAGAAGTATTTATCACTAAATCTACTGCTGATACTAGAGAAACTATTACACACGAAGGTGTTGAATATCCTGTAGTAAAAATGGAGATATCTAGAACTTCTCACCCTTTTTATACTGGTAAATCGAAACTTATTGATACAGCAGGTCGTATCGATAAATTCAAAACGAAATACGCTAAACACGGTAAATAATCATTTCGTGTTTGAAAATAGAGTAAGCCTTTCCATTTGGAGAGGCTTTTTTTGTATTTTATTTTTTTACCGCAAGGTGCGCTAAGTTTTGCGCTAAGAACGTAATTGAATAGGGAAGGTTTGTGTTTTTATTCAAATTTGTATTTGTTCCTTTACACCTAGCGAACCTTGCGTAAACCTTTGCGAACCTTGCGGTTAATTTGTCTATTGCAAGTCATTTTTTAAAAACATATTTTTTAAAACTTTGTCCCGATGCTTTGCTAAACGGATTTTTTTCACAAACTTTGAAACAGATTTTTATTTTTCGATTACACGATTAAACAAATAACCGAATCAACACCATGAACTACATACTATTTGACGGAACCGTTCGAAACGCTTTATTACCATTCACATTCACACGCCCTGTTGCCGACATCCGCATCGGAATTCTGACCATTAGAGAAAAATGGGAAAAGCATTTGGGAACCACCACCACTACTTTGACCGAAGAATATCTTTCTGAAAAATACCCAATGGTCGAAATGGAGGAAAACGTCATGATCAATGCGTCTTTCTTGCCCAATGATATTTTATCAGAAATGGTCAAGAATTTGGAGCCGAATCAAGCAATTTTCAAAGGAGAAGAAGTCATTGCCTTTTATACTCAAGATACTCAAGAGGAAGTTGATTTTGATAGCTATGAAATTATAGAATTCCAAAATGAGTGCCTTTTTGTAGCCAATCCTTGGGATATTTTCTCGAAGAACGACGCGGCGTTGCGCGAAGATTTCGAATTGTTAACCGAAGACCGCAAATCGCAACCGATTCCGAAAAGTGTCAATGTGATAGCATCTGAGAATATTTTTATTGAAGATGGCGCTAAGTTAGAATTCGTAACCTTAAACGCATCCACTGGACCTATATATATTGGTAAGAACTCGGAAATCATGGAAGGTTCTGTGATTCGTGGCCCGTTTGCTTTATGCGAAGAAGCCCAAGTGAAATTGGCGACAAAAGTATATGGTGCCACCACTGTTGGTCCACATTGCCGTATTGGAGGAGAAGTGAGTAACTCCGTTTTGTTCGGCTACTCCAATAAAGGACATGATGGTTTTTTAGGAAACTCAGTGCTAGGCGAGTGGTGCAACATTGGCGCAGATAGCAACAATTCGAATCTTAAAAACAATTACGAAGAAGTCAAATTGTGGAGCTACGAAACCGAGAATTTCGCCAAAACTGGATTGCAATTTTGCGGTTTGATGATGGGCGATCACAGCAAATGTGGCATCAACACCATGTTTAATACCGGAACGGTCGTGGGCGTTAGTACCAATATTTTTGGCGCTGGATTTCCTCGCAATTTTGTACCGAGTTTCTCTTGGGGCGGTGCGGCTGGATTTTCGACCTATATTACCAAAAAAGCTTTTGAAACTGCACGGATTGTTATGTCACGCCGTCATGTGGAATTTGACGAGAAGGAAGCACGCATTTTAGAGCACGTTTTCGAACTGACGAAAAAATACAGAAACGAGTAAAACTTTGCGTCTTTGCGAGCCAATTTAATTTCTCGCAAAGACGCAGAGGCGCAAAGCATATAGATTAATAGTTACCACAATTGTATTGCAGTTGTGGTTTTTTTTAGGAGCTAATCCTGCTGTCCGCTATATTTTTGTTCGCTAACGCCGCGAACAAATGATGCCGCTGCCATCAGGGCTAGGGCAGTTGTTGGGTCATGAAATTATAATCTATTGACAATGAGTTCCTAAAAAAAGAGATGGCTGTTTTTTCTAATCGATTTTTGTGTGTACTTTTGCAGTCCGTTTTTGAGGATTGATTTCTTTTTAAAGCCGGGTTGCGATAGGGATTGCAGCAAAGTGCCATGCACTGCGGAAAGCCCGACCCGACTTTTTCGTCGGGGATCGCCCAAAAAATAAAACTATGAATACCAAAAAGAAAGTAGCCTTTTATACGCTCGGTTGCAAACTGAATTTTTCGGAAACTTCTACCATTGCTCGGAATTTTCAAGATGAAGGTTTTGACCGTGTAGATTTTGAAGAAGTGGCGGATATTTATGTGATCAATACTTGTTCGGTGACAGATAATGCCGACAAGCAGTTTAAGCAAATAGTGAAGAAAGCCATGAAGCTCAACGACAAAGCTTTTGTGGCGGCGGTGGGTTGTTATGCGCAATTGAAACCCGAGGAATTGGCTGCCGTAGATGGTGTCGATTTGGTTTTGGGAGCGACAGAGAAATTTAAAATTACGGATTATATCAACGACTTGTCTAAAAATGATTTTGGAGAAGTGCATTCTTGTGAGATTGCTGAAGCTGATTTTTATGTGGGTAGTTATTCTATTGGCGATAGAACCCGAGCGTTTTTGAAGGTACAAGATGGTTGCGACTATAAATGTACGTATTGTACAATACCACTAGCACGAGGGATTTCGCGTAGTGATGCTTTAGAGAATGTGTTGAAAAATGCCTACGAAATATCGCAACAGAATATCAAAGAAATTGTATTGACTGGTGTGAATATCGGAGATTATGGTAAAGGGGAATTCGGCAATAAAAAACACGAGCATACTTTTTTAGAACTCGTTCAGGAACTGGATAAAGTGGAGGGAATTGAGCGTTTGCGTATTTCTTCGATCGAGCCGAATTTGTTGAAAAACGAAACGATTGAGTTTGTATCAAAAAGTAGAACTTTTGTACCGCATTTTCACATTCCGCTGCAGTCGGGAAGTAATGACATTTTGAAATTGATGAAGCGTCGTTATATGCGGGAAGTATATACGGAACGGGTGAATAAAATTCGTGAAGTCATGCCACATGCTTGTATTGGAGTTGACGTTATCGTTGGATTTCCTGGCGAGACTGAGGAACATTTTTTAGAAACCTATCACTTTTTGAACGATTTGGCTATTTCGTATTTGCATGTATTTACGTATTCGGAACGCGATAATACGGAAGCTACTTTGATGTCTGGTGCTGTTCCTACGAATGTGCGAGCGAAACGTAGTAAGATGTTGAGAGGTTTGTCTGTAAAGAAAAGACGGGCTTTTTACGAAAGTCAATTAGGAACGAACCGAACGGTTTTATTTGAAAGCGAAAATAAAGAAGGATACATTCACGGATTTACAGAAAATTACGTCAAAGTAAAAACACCTTGGAATCCGGAATTGGTGAATACATTGCATGAAATCAATTTGACTAGAATTGATGAGGATGGTAGTGTTCGTATGGAGTTCATCAATATAGAAGTATAAAAAAACAGCTTAGAATTACTAAGCTGTTTTTTTTATAAAATTAGATCTTAATTCCAGGAGGCAACAAATCTCTATATATAGTATTTTTTCTAAAGAACAATGCTATTTTAGGAAGAATAGGAACTACTTTAAGTTTGCGTTCGTAGGCAATATTCATAATGTTTCTTAAAAGTTCGGTAATGAATTCTTCATCATTAAATCCTTCTGGAGTATTTATTTTTGTCAAGAAGATTTTTTTCTCTTGAAAAGAATATTCTAAAGAAATCAAACCTTCTGAAACGATGGTTTCAAATTGTCTTGCAAAAGCATTGTCTTTGATTTCCATTGTGATAGCTGCTTCCATAATCAAATTTTTTATTTATTGTAATTAATTTTTGTTTATTAATTAATTAAAGTGAATAGTATAAAGAACTATTTACTTGTAATCGTCAATTCGGTAAGATTTCAATTTGGGTAATAAATCTTTTGAAGAATGAGGACACAAATATAGGTAAAATGAATAAGAATTCATTCATTTATTGCACAATTGTGAGTTATAAAATGGATGGTAAGAGATTATTCTATAATATGTTTCCTCTTTCGTTAGGTATTCAAAAGTGTAAAATGTAATTTTGGATTTAATAGCTTATCTTGTTTTATAAAGGAAAGGTTAATTGGTAATCAATACAATACATAATTGTATTAAATTGTTATAGGAATATGGGAAAAATCCATGTTTATTTCATGCCTGGTCTAGCAGCAAGTTCTGCTATTTTTGAGCGAATAAAATTACCGGAAACTGAATTTGAAATCCATTTATTAGAATGGCAGATACCCAATAAAAAAGAAACTTTACAAGCTTATGCTAAAAGAATGTCGAGTTTTGTCATTCATGAAGAAGCGGTATTAATTGGTGTTTCTTTTGGTGGAGTTTTGGTTCAAGAAATGGCTGCGTTTCTAAAATTGCAAAAATTAATCATTATTTCAAGTGTAAAAACCAATTTAGAAGTTCCCTTGAGAATGAAGATTATCAAATCGACTAAAGCTTATAAATTAGTGCCAACTTCAATATTTCAAAATATTGAAATACTAAAAAATTTTTCATTTGGAACGATGGTCAAACAACGATTAAAATTATACGAAAAATTTTTATCGGTGCGAGATAAAACCTATTTAGAATGGGCTATTGAGCAAATGATTCTTTGGGATAGAACGAAACCCGATAATAGCGTAATTCATATTCATGGAGATGAAGACGAGGTTTTTCCAATCAAAAACATTCAAAATTGTATCGTTGTAAAAGGAGGAACTCATATCATGATTCTCAGTAAATACCGTTGGCTTAATGATAATTTGCCTAAAATTATATTAAATCAATATCCTAAAACAGTCTAAATAGTGTAAATTTACCCATCTAAATTAATATCAAATGAACTGGATTAAGAAAACAATGCTAATTGGAACGATAGTAATGATTAGCGGTGCATTTATTTATGGAATATCAACGGAAAACAAAAATAAAATCACCAAAGAAGGAACTTCTCAATTTTTTCCAGTGAGTATTGATTTTGCTGGAGAATCAACTCCATTGCAAATTACGGATGTTAGAGAAAGGCTAGATAGGGAATTGCTAATCAATGCCAACTTGGATGCTACCACTTTATTGATCATCAAAAGAGCGAATCGTGCTTTTCCAATTATTGAACCTATATTAAAAAAATATGGTGTTCCAGATGATTTTAAATATCTGGCCGTCATCGAAAGTGGTTTAGTAAATGCTGTTTCTCCCGCTGGTGCTAGAGGTATTTGGCAATTTATGCCGTTAACAGCTAGAGAAAAAGGAATGGAAGTAAATGACATGGTGGATGAAAGATATCATTTAGAAAAATCTACTGAAGCAGCCTGTAAATATTTATTAGAAGCTAAAGCAAAATTCGGAAATTGGACCTTAGCGGCAGCTTCTTATAACGGAGGTATGACTGGAGTTACGAAACAAATCGAAATGCAACAAGTGGATAGTTATTATGATTTGCTTTTAAATGATGAAACTTCGCGTTATGTTTTTAGAATTTTAGCTTTAAAAGAAATAATGAAAGATCCTGTAAAATTTGGTTTTACTGTAGATGTTAGTGAGATGTATGTTAATCTTCCGTCTAAAATCATTACAATCGACACTTCAATTCCTGATTTGGCTTCCTTCGCAAAATCTCAAGGAATTAATTATAAGATTTTAAAAATTCATAATCCATGGTTACGGGATAAAAAATTATTAAATCAAATCAAAAAAACTTACGAAATTGAAATTCCATTAAGTGGATATTAATAAAAAAAGCGCCTTAAGGCGCTTTTTTTATTAATCAGAAGTTGAAGCAAATTGTTGTTCTTGATAGATGTCTTTTTTGTTTAAGAAACTTACCATTCTTTCATCAAATACTGCAAAATTCATGTCGAAAGCTTTTTTGAAAGCAGTTCTTGGTGGAATTGGAATGCCGCCTCTTTTAATATCAACTACTTCTAATTCTGCATTTAGAAAAAAAGATGTAGGAAATCCTAAAGAATGTTTTAAAGTCGCTACAACAGATTCGTCATTTCTATACGATTCATTAGCATAACAAACTTTGATTTGATTACTAAATTGATGTGCCATTTTTTTAGCATCGCTTTTAATATCCCAAAAAACAACAATAAATTGTATGTCATCTTCGTATTTAGTAGCTAATTTATTAATTGCTGGAATTTCTCCTTTATTGATAACGCACCAAGAAGCATAAGTAATAATAAAAACAGGTTTGTTTATTTTGCTCAACTTTACTTTGCGACTGTTGACACTTTTAAAAGTATAATCTTCAAAGTGAGTCCCGACAAGGTGGTTTTGAACTAAAGAATCAAATAAGGCATTGCCTTTTTCTATATCGCCTTTTTCAAACTCTTTATCAGTTTTAGCGTTATATTTTTTGATATTGCTTTTTATAGCATCAGTGAAAGAGCTTGTTTTCACTTGACTTTGAGAAGCCTGAAAATAAAATATACATAATAGTGTAGGTATAATTAATCTCATAATTTTGGGAATTTTTGATTAATAGTATTTCAAATGAACAATAAATAATTCTAAAAAAAAAGTTTTCAACAAATTATTTTTAATAACTTGTTGAAAACTTGTTTATAAGAATGGTTTTTATAATGCTTTTTACCTGTTTTAAATCTTTTTCATCTGCTCTTTCATCATAGTGATTTGCTCTTTAAGCATGTTTTGTTTGTCTAATTTTTTGGCTTCATTCAAAAGATTCGTAGCTTCTAATTTTCTTCTTCGTGTCATTGCTACTCCAGCTAAATTAAGTTTAGCAACGGCCAAGTCCATATCCATATTCAATCCCAATTCGATTGCTTTCTTAAAATATTTCTCTGCTTGAATCAAATTGGTTTGTGATAACATGATTCCATGCAAGTAATTATAATAGCCTTGTTGTTTTCTTACTAAAGCTGTTTCTGGGTTTTTAATGTACGCTAGCCATTTTTGAGCTCCTGGAAAATCTTGTTTTCTCAATCTAAGAAACGCTAATAGAATAAATTCATTTTTATAATACAGGAAAATAGGTAGTGCAGACAAAATAATTAAGAAAATTCCATTTCCAATATATCCTTCTGTCATCTGCCAAACACCAGTAATGATAATCAATCCGGCGAATATCAATTTAATAATTCTATGAAACATAATGTATGTATTTATAAGTGCGCAAAGATAGTAAAAGGATTTGAAAATATTTTTATAAAACTACTTGCCAGAAAAAAAAGACTTTGTATATTTGCACTCGGTTTTGGAAATACTAATTGCCAAAACGATCACCACAAATTAAATCAGATTTTAAAGATACAAAGCAATGAGCAAAAGAACGTTTCAACCATCGAAAAGGAAAAGAAGAAATAAGCACGGATTTATGGACAGAATGGCTTCAGCAAATGGAAGAAAAGTGCTAGCGCGTCGTAGAGCGAAAGGAAGACACAAGTTAACGGTTTCTTGCGAACCAAGACACAAAAAATAATGATTTGTAAAAATCAAAATAAAGGCGTTGCTATTTTTAGTAACGCCTTTTTTTATATCTTGTCATTAAATTTTTTAGAAGCCAAGAACCTGCTATTCGCTATATCTTTCACGCCGAACGACGGCGCAAAAGGATATCGCTGCTATCAGGGCTAGGGCTTATCACTTCAACATTGAACATTCGTTAATCGTTGTTCAAACTTCAAAAAGAAAAAATGTTGAACCGATGAATAACGAACAACGAATATTGAACCGACAACCAACAACCAACAACCCACAACTCATAACTCACAACACAACAAACAATGCCCAAAGACAATTCCATCAAATCAGTTCTTATTATAGGTTCAGGTCCCATCGTAATCGGTCAAGCCTGCGAATTTGATTATGCCGGTTCCCAATCTGCACGTTCCATCCGTGAAGAAGGAATCGAAGTCATCTTAATCAACTCCAATCCAGCCACTATCATGACCGATCCTAGTATGGCGGATCATGTTTATTTATTGCCATTAACCACCAAATCGATTATTCAAATTCTAAAAGAGCATCCTCAAATTGATGCTGTTTTGCCAACAATGGGAGGTCAAACCGCTTTGAATCTTTGTCTCGAAGCAGATGAAAAAGGAATCTGGAAAGACTTTGATATTAAAATGATAGGTGTCGATGTGAATGCTATCAATATTACTGAGGATAGAGAACAGTTCAAACAATTGCTTAAAAAAATTGGAGTGCCTACCGCACCTGCTGAGATTGTCACTTCATTTCTAAGAGGAAAAGAAGTTGAACAAGAATTTGGTTTTCCTTTAGTGATACGTCCTTCTTTTACTTTGGGTGGAACTGGTGCAGCGGTAGTGTATAAAAAAGAAGATTTCAACGAATTATTAACTCGAGGATTAGAAGCGTCACCCATTCACGAAGTGCTTATCGATAAAGCATTAATGGGTTGGAAAGAATACGAATTAGAATTGCTTCGGGACAAAAATGATAATGTGGTGATCATTTGTTCTATTGAAAATATGGATCCTATGGGAATTCATACCGGAGATTCGATAACTGTGGCACCCGCCATGACCCTATCGGATACGACTTTTCAAAAAATGCGTGATTATGCCATTCTAATGATGCGATCTATCGGAAATTTTGCAGGAGGTTGTAATGTTCAATTTGCTGTTTCACCTGATGAAAAAGAAGATATCGTTGCTATCGAAATCAATCCTAGAGTTTCACGTTCATCCGCTTTAGCTTCCAAAGCAACAGGATATCCCATTGCTAAAGTAGCATCTAAACTAGCTTTAGGCTACAATTTGGATGAATTACCAAACCAAATTACCAAATCAACTTCGGCACTTTTCGAACCAACTTTGGATTATGTCATTGTAAAAATCCCACGTTGGAACTTTGATAAATTTGAAGGTGCAGATCGTACTTTGGGAATTCAAATGAAATCAGTAGGAGAAGTAATGGGCATCGGAAGATCGTTTCAAGAAGCCTTGCACAAAGCAACGCAATCGCTGGAAATCAAACGAAATGGGTTAGGAGCTGATGGGAAAAGCTATAAAAACTACGAACAAATTATCGAGAAACTTACGAATGCAAGTTGGGACAGAGTTTTCGTGATATATGATGCGATTCAAATGGGAATTCCATTATCAAGAATACACGAAATTACCAAAATCGATATGTGGTTCCTCAAACAATACGAGGAATTATACCTTATAGAAAAAGAAATATCCAAGTATAAAATTGATTCCTTACCTAAAGAACTCTTGCTTGAAGCCAAGCAAAAAGGATACGGTGACCGACAAATCGCGCACATGTTAGGTTGTTTGGAAAGCCAGGTTTATAAATTGCGAGAAGAGCAAAACGTTAAACGGGTTTATAAATTAGTAGATACGTGTGCAGCAGAGTTTACAGCAAAAACACCTTACTATTATTCGACTTTCGAAGCCGATATTGAAACTCCTGACGGCAAGAGATATGTGCACAACGAAAGTATTGTTACCGACAAGAAAAAAGTGGTGGTCTTGGGTTCTGGCCCCAATCGTATCGGTCAAGGAATTGAATTTGATTATTCTTGCGTGCATGGCGTTTTGGCTGCAAAAGAATGTGGCTACGAAACCATCATGATTAATTGCAATCCGGAAACCGTTTCAACTGATTTTGATACCGCTGATAAATTATACTTCGAACCCGTTTTCTGGGAACACATTTACGACATCATCCGACATGAAAAACCAGAAGGTGTGATTGTTCAATTGGGTGGTCAAACGGCTTTGAAACTGGCAGAAAAACTAGATCGTTACGGAATCAAAATATTGGGAACCTCATTTGACGCATTAGATTTAGCAGAAGATCGAGGTAGATTTTCTGAGTTATTGACCGAATTAAAAATACCATTTCCTCAATTTGGAATTGCCGAAAATGCAGATCAAGCGAGTGCTTTGGCAGATGTTTTAGATTTTCCATTGTTGGTTCGTCCTTCGTATGTGTTGGGTGGACAAGGCATGAAAATCGTGATCAACAAACAAGAACTCGAAGAACATGTCATCGATTTATTAAAGAATATTCCAGGCAATAAATTGTTGCTTGATCATTATTTGGATGGCGCAATCGAGGCAGAAGCGGATGCGATTTGCGATGGTGAAAATGTTTACATCATCGGAATCATGGAACACATCGAACCTTGCGGAATCCATTCAGGTGATTCGAATGCGACGTTACCACCTTTTAATTTGGGTGAATTCGTCATGCAACAAATTAAAGATCACACCAAGAAAATTGCGTTAGCATTGCGAACAGTTGGTTTAATCAACATTCAATTTGCCATTAAGGACGATATAGTTTACATCATCGAAGCCAATCCCAGAGCGTCACGAACGGTTCCTTTTATCGCGAAAGCGTATGGTGAACCTTATGTGAATTACGCGACGAAAGTCATGTTGGGTGTCAATAAAGTAACCGATTTTACTTTTAATCCGCAGTTAAAAGGCTACGCGATAAAACAACCGGTGTTTTCTTTTAGTAAATTTCACAATGTAAACAAAGCCCTTGGGCCAGAAATGAAATCGACTGGGGAAAGTATCTTATTTATTGATGATTTAAAGGACGACCAGTTTTATGAATTGTATAGTAGAAGGAAAATGTATTTGAGTAAGTAAAGAATCAAGTTATAAGAAATAAGAGAAAACTGCTACCTTAAAGTTTCTTTTTTTTGTTATTCTTTCCAATTGTAAGGCATATAATTCTCCCAAAACCACGGTGTGTAAGTATCTCCAATGGTGATTTCTAACAATTCTTTGAAAATACTTTCTGCATTATCACTATTGCTTAGGATTATAATTCCAGTTCCCGTTTTGGGAAATACTATCGAGTAATGTTGAAATCCATCACCATGTCCTTCTTTAAAAGCACCCACCCCATAAGGCGATTGCAAGACTACCCAGCCCAATCCGTACCCTAAATCAATATTATCATTAGCCGTTGTGTCTTTTAAACGCAAGGGTCCCATTTGTTTGACGGATTTTATTTTGATTTGTTGGGTAAACATCTCTTTGGTTGTTTCAGGGTTTAATAATTTATTTTTGAAAACTGCCTCGATAAATAAGGTGTAATCGTCGAGTGTAGTTTCTAAGGTACTTGCGGATCGGGCATCGTTGTCTTTGTCCTTTTCATACAAATCTCCATTCGGCATATGACCAACACAATAGTCTTTTTCAAATTTGGCTTGCCAAGTATAGGAAGTATTATTCATTTTTAAAGGCACAAATACATTTTCTTGCATCAATTGTTCTAATGATTTATCTAAGAGTTTTTCTAGAACTACTTGCAGATAAACAAGTCCTTCCCCGGAATAACTGTATCTTGAACCTAGAGTTGCATTAACTCTTAACTTTTGATTGGGTTCATCCCACCGCCAATTCGGAAAACCTGAAGTGTGATCCAAACACATTCTTGCTGTTATTTTGGTATACAAAGAATCTGTTTTTAGGTCTGAATAATTGTCGTGCCATTTTTTTGTTGGAGTATAGTCATAGATGGGTTTTGAAAGATAGCTTTGCAAAGGCTTGTCTAAATTAAGCGTTCCTTTTTCAACCAACTGCATGACGAATACTGCAAATACAGCTTTGCTTAAAGATGCGCCATAGATATTGCAGTCTGTATGAATAGGTTCTTTTGTTTGGGCATTTTTATACCCAAACGTTTTCTTATATACGGGTTCATCATGGTTGAAAATGGAAATTGCTAATCCATGCACTTTACCCAATGCCATCAAGGATTTTATTTTGTAATCCATTTCAGCTTCAGTGATCTTTTTATGATTTAGCTGTTCTATCTTTTGTCCAAATGTCAATATTGGAATTAAAAGTAGCAGTAGATAAGTTGTTTTTCTTGCAATCATTTTATTCTTTGATGAATGTTTTAGTATAATTGACTCCATTGATTTTCAAGGAAACGATATAATTCCCTTGTAAATTTGATGTTCTTGTAAAAAGATTGTACTTTCAAAGATAGCCATTTTCTATTCTACTTCGATTCGTATTAGCCCTGATGGTAGTGTAAAGCTTTTGAGAAAAAAGCACTATTTTTGGAGATACGAAAGAGCGACCAAAGGAAGCTTCTTTGGTGTCGTACCCAAAAAGGGCTTTTTTGAAAAACTTGAAGCGGAAAGCAGGAATAGCTTCTAAAAACACAAACAATGAATTTATTAAAAAAAATTAATGCCAAGGCAAAAGCGGAAATTAATACTGGTTTCGGAACTAATTCAAGTAGTTACGGTGGTCGGTTTATCACAAAAAGCGGAAATGCCAACGTCAAGAAAACCGGAATTGGATTTTTGGATAGTATTAGTTGGTATCATGCGATGCTTAACATCCCGCGTTGGAAGTTTATGGTGATTGTCGTTTTATTTTATTTTGTCGTCAATTTTTTCTTTGCCAGTTTGTATTACATAAATGGTGTTGAACACCTTAAAGGTGTTGTGATGAGTAGCAGCATGGACAAATTTGGGCAAGCCTTCTTTTTTAGTATTCAAACTTTTACAACTGTTGGGTACGGGCATATCAGTCCAAGTGGTTTTTCCGCTAGTCTCATTGCAGCCGTTGAAGCGCTATTTGGCTTATTGAGTTTTGCCATTGCTACGGGTTTGTTTTACGGAAGATTCAGCAAACCAAAGGCGCACATTCTCTTTTCAAAGAATGCTATTATTGCTCCCTATAAAGAGGGAACTGCTTTAATGTTTCGGATGACGCCATATAAAAACACTAATCTTACTGATGCGGAGGCCAAAATAACGTTAGGAATGAAAGTGGAGGAGAGTGGAAAATCAGTTAATAAATTCTTTTCTTTAGAATTGGAATTGGAAAAGATCAATTCGTTGACTATGAGTTGGACTTTGGTGCATCCTATTACGGAATCTAGTCCGTTGTTTCATTTTAGTCAAACTGATTTTCAAAATTTAGAAGGAGAAATTCTTGTTTTTATGAGAATGTTCGACGATATGTATAGTACGACTGTCGCGAAAAGAACTTCCTATGTTTTTTCTGAGATTGTTTATGGTGCGAAGTTTATCTCGATGTTTTCAAGAAATGAAAACGAAAGTAAATCTTTACTTCATATCGACAAATTGAATGATTACGAAATGGTGAATCTGGAGTAAAAAAAAATCTCAATTTCTTGAGACATTTTTTTATTTTACAATAAATTCAGCTTTTACTTTTACCTTATTAGAGACTTTGCTCTTTACTACAGAAGGAATTGCAATGGCATAATCATCAGAATTGACACTAAAGTTGGTGATTATTTCAATACCTCCATCAATTTTTCTAATTTTAGCGATAGAAGTAACTTCGTTCGTTTTTCCGTGAAGTTCTAACTTTCCTTTAATGGTATATTCTTTGGCAGTTGCCGTTAAGGCAGTTGCATCAAAATTTTCTATTTTACCTTTGAAAGTAGCTTTAGGATAAGTATCACTATTGATGTAATTTTCGTTGAAATGTTCTTCCATTAAAGCCAGTTTAAAACGAAATCCTTTCATCAAAGCCAAGCTAGCAATTTCGCCAGTCTTTGGATTTAATACACAAGTTACGCCTTCGTTTTTTCCTTTTACTTCTTCAAAAGCAGGCACTGAAGCTTCAAAAGTGATTTTCCCGGTTTTGGTAATCATTTTATCTTGAGCGTGACCTATTGATAGTTGGAATAATGCGAGTATTAAAAATATTTTTTTCATGATTAGTATTGTTTATTCTTGAAAACCTTGGTCTCTCCATTTAATAATTAAATCTATTTTAGATTGAAGTAATTTAGGGCCGCCATTAGGCATTAATCCTGATGCTCCTTCATCTCGAGTAATACGACCAATTAAACCTCTGTTTTGCACGGCCAATTTTACATCATTGTATGTTGTAAGTTGCATAGGAGCATAATTTTGTGGAGGCGAACTATGACAAACAATACAATTGGATTCAATAATAGGTTTTATGTTTTCTAAATACGTAACATTTTCTACAAATGGAATAGGTTCTATAAGGTCTGATGTGCTATTGTTGGAGCAACTAGATAATATAGTTATCCCAAAAAGTAATAGTAATTTGTATGAATCCATTTTCATATTTTTATTCAAAAATAAATATTTTTATCTATAAAAAAGATATTTTTAAAATTAAAAATTAGATTTGTAAAAAAGATTTAATATGAAAAAGAAATTAATAATTGGCAGTATTGTGTTATTGGTAGCTTTTGGAATTGGAATGTATTTTTACATGTATCAAGAGCATCGTGATATAGCTAATGAAGATGCCAAATTCTCTGTAACTGTTAAAGAATTAATGAGTCAGTTTGCATCGGATGCAGTAGCTTCGAATACTAAATATTTGGATAAAACTATTGAAGTTTCTGGAATCATTACCAATATAGATTTAGCAAGTCATGTTGTTGTTCTTGATGAAAAACTTTCAGCAGTTTTTAAAGATTCACTCCTAAATGGCATAGTAATTCAAAAAGCGATAAAGATAAAAGGTCGTTTTTTAGGGTATGATGATTTGTTGGAAGAGTTAAAAATCGACCAAGCTTCCTTATCTGAATAGTTTCGTTTTAATTAATAATTTAAATAACAATACCATTTCATAATGAAAAAATTCTTCACACTTTTATTTTTGTTGCCCCTATTTACTTTTGCTCAAGATGATTTATTAGCAGGAATGGACAGTGTTCCTAAAAATCAACCAGTAGAATCAGCTTTTAAGGCACTCAAAATTGTAAACCTAGAGTCAACCAAATTAGCCGCAAAAGGCGATATGTATTTGATTATCGCTCATAGATTTGGTTCTATAAAAGACGGAGCTGAAGGATTTTGGGGGTTGGACAATGCTGTTACTCAAATAAAATTTTTATATGGAGTTAATAAATGGCTTACGATAAGTGGCGCTAGAAGTGAACAAGCATTTGATTTTTCTGCAAAATATAGATTTCAAGAACAAATAAAAAATGGCTTTCCATTCACTATTGTTGGTTTTAATAGTCTAGCTTTTAATAATCTTTTGAAAGAAAAAAATTATCCAAAAATGAAATTTGCTGATAGAATGATTTATGTATCACAAATTTTAATTTCAAGCAAAATCTCAAAAAGATTATCCTTAGAATTGGCTCCAACCTATTTTCATGAAAATTTTGTTATGAATGATTTGCAAGACAACTCGCAGTATGCCATTGGAATGGGAGGAAGGTTTAAATTGACAAACAGATTGTCGGTCAATGTTGATTATGCTACTCATTTGAATAGAACTAAAACGTCTACTTTTGTAGATCCTTTATCAATTGGAGTTGATTTAGAAACAGGCGGTCATGTTTTTCAAATGCATTTATCAAACTCACAAGGAATACATGAAGCAGGCTTTCTTGGAAATACAAACGGGGATTGGAATAAAGGACAAATATTCTTTGGATTCAATCTTCTCCGTGTTTTTTAAAAACGAACAAACCTGTCAAATTTGACAGGTTTTTTTTTGCTTGAATTGTATTTAATTTTTTTAATTTTTGAGAAAGGTTGTTTCCTTTTTCTTCTTTTAAAAGTAAAAAAAATGGAACGATATTTAATGATTCACTAAGTTGTAATTAATATACTTTTCTTTATTATTTTCATTGAATACAGAAACTTTTTTTATAATAAATAATAACAATTAATATCATAAGAGGATAAAATAAAACATCGATTTGAAACTATCAAAAATAGTATCAAATCGATGTAAGTATTATTATTGCCTGCTTTTATAAAGCTATTTTTAAATGCTTTTTAGAAGTTATTCTTTAATGAATTTTTGAGAAAATCCTTTACCATTTTCATTTTTCAACAACAGAAGGTATGTTCCACTTTGAATAGATTCAATATTTAATTTTAATGAAGTTAATTGAGATTCTTGAACTAATCTTCCGTTTAAATCAAATATTTGAGCAGCAACTAATTTTTCTTTTGAACTTGGATCTAAATTAATATTAAGATATTGATTCGCTGGGTTAGGATAAATACTAAAAACAGATTTAGTATTTCCATTTACAGCTAAAGTAGCGCCTTCAGTTACTCTAAAAGCTGCATTTATTTCTGGATTTAAATAGGTATCCACAATTCCAGAAGGCCATTTAACCACTAATTTATTTATAGAAGTATTTTGACCAATTCCGAAATGTCCATTTAATGAGCTCATGTATTTGAATCCTTCTCCACTTCTAATGTCTCTAATTTGAATTCCAAAATCACCATAAATTTCTAATCTAGTTCCAATTCCATTAGTATTGCTTTGAATTCCTTGTAAAAGAACTTTAAACCAATTGTTTCCATTTGGAATAGCATAACGAACTGCACTACCATTTAAAATGTCAAGAAATCCATCGTTGTTTAAATCTCCTACGGCACCTACACTAATGGCATTAAAGCCACCAGTTGCAGGATAAGCTGTTGGAGCAAAATAATTATTACCTTTATTGAACATGATTTTTCCACCACCACCTAATACATCTACAAGTCCATCATTATCAAAATCATACGAAACATTATCAATGTTGGTGGATGTATTGGTATCCCAACCTGAACCAGCAGTAATATTTGTATAGGCTTCTTCTACAGCATTAGTTGTATCTAAATTATTTCTAAAAAATTTATGTAAACTACCACTAGAAGTAATAATAATATCCATATCACCATCATTATCAAAGTCAGCAATACCAGAAGACCATGTTTGGATTGGGGTTACATTAATTTGAGCTTGAGCTGAGATATCGGTATATACACCATTTCCATCATTTCTATGCAATTCGCATGGTGGGCCAGAACATTTAGAGATAAACACGTCAGTATCCCCATCATTGTCGAAGTCAGTAAACAAAGTGGAATAATTCCCTCCAACTGCCCCTAAACTCATAGCTCCAGCTGTAACAGTTGATTGGTAATAGGTTAAATTACCGGCATTGTCATTTAAATAATAAGCGTTTGGAGCAATATCATGACAAGAGAAAACATCTAGATTTCCATCGTTATTTAAGTCAGCAAAATTTGTTCTTTGACAGAAAATATATTCACCAGGAGTATAATTAGTATAGCCACTTCCAGAATCTTGAGCTGTCCATACAGAAAGACCACTTCCTGCACCTAAAACTAAATCATTATAGCCGTCTCTATTATAATCTCCAGCTGCCATACTCCAAGATGGTAGAAAACTTGTTCCAGATACAGTAAAATTGGAATTTGTAAAAGTACCACCATCTTGTTGATAATGTATTTTTAAATTATTAGCGCTAACACCTATAATATCATCTAAACTATCACCATTCATATCAACAACACAAATGTTGTAGTTACTATTGACAGTCGAAATTGATTGTATATTATATTGTATTGGAATAATAATAGGTGTTTCTGTTAATTCAAAATCAAAACCGATAGCAGCATAACGATTAGTCCAAGCTATATAATACGTTACACCAGCTGCTACAGTAAATGTTTTTTTAGAAAGTAACGATGAGAAATTATCAGTACTACAAGTTATAACTCCTGAATCATCATCAGACGCATAACAAACTAAGTTAGCACATGTTCCTGAATAGACATTAAAATCTGTGTTTAAACAAGTATTTTGTGCTAAATCAGAAGATAAAGTTACTTCATAATTACTAGTTGGTGTATAGGAATACCATTTTGCCATGGTTTCATTAGAACATGTTGTAAGAATGTTGGTTTCATCGATAGCATTCACAGTTGTTATTCCAGCTGTTATTGGAGTTGCAAAACTACAAGGATTAGGAACAAATACATTTTCAGTAAGTTGAAAAGTAAATCCTAATGAAGTCCATCGATTATCAAAAGCGATGTAATAAGTTGTATTTGCAATAACATTAAATATACTTGTTGATGAGTTACCAGTACCACTATCATCATCTCCTTCATAACATACCAAATTGTCACAACTTCCAGTATAAACATGAAAACGGGTGTCAACAAGAGGTGTGTTTACTGCAAGATCAGTAGTAACTTTTACAGAATAATCTTGTGTTGGTGTATACATATACCATTCTCCACCAGGAGGACGAGTTGCAGGAACTGCTCCATATTGAGTATCACAAAGTGGAGTAGGAACTTGAGATCCATTGATAGCATCCACCACATAATAACCAAAACCTGTTAAAGGTATTGCAGTAGCACACGTATCTTGTGCTTTGGAATGTTGCGCTAAAAATAGCAAAACAAAAAGTAATGTAAATTTTTTCATTGTTATTTAGTTTTAATTAGTTTTAAGGACAATCATGCAAAGAATTAATCCATTGTTCTATGAGAGCGATTCCTTCTTCATGAATTATTGTTCTGCCATGTAGTGGCATTCTGTAGGCTTCGTTCGTTGTATTTAATCTATAATACATCATAGATCTTTCGATGCTTCCTGGTTTTACGATTGTATTTAATTCGGTTGGGAAATCTTGCATGTCTTCTGTATTTACACAAACTCCTAAATTAGTATTCCCTAGTCCGTTATCAAGACCAGATTCATTAAATGCAAATCGCATAGGTCTGTAGTCACAATGTCTATCATTTTGATGACAATGAGCGCAATTAATATCTACATAAGAACGAGCTCTTAATTCAATTGGTTTTGAAGTGTCACTATAATTTACAGTTGTATTCGTTACAGAGGGATAACTAAAATTATTCAATAAATAACCTTGCTCAATCCATTTGGTTAATTGGTTTCTAGTATTTGTACCGTAATTATAATTGAAGTTTAAATTTTGTGGTTTTATTCCTATAGGTAAAAAGATAGTTTGTTCTACTTCGTTCACAAGTATTTTCTTTTTATGGCAAATAATGCATTGAGCTTCGGCAGGAATTCTATATTCAGTACTTTTTATGACATCGTTTTCATCTTTCCAAGTTATAGGAGTAAAACTGCCTTGAAGACTATAAAAAGCTTCTGTTTGTTCATCATTCCATACATAATCAGCAAATATCCAACCTGAAGCTTTTCGAATCATTAAACGGGTTTCGATGATTCTAGTAGTGTTTAATGGTTGTACATTAGTATAATAAAAAGTTTTAATTAAAACAGCTCCAATAGGTAATTCTAATACTTTTGAATCCCCATTAAAGGTTGCTTTCGTTCCTTTTGGCATCCATATAAAACGCTTCTTATGAGCATAATCTGTAAATAAAGAACTTGCGGGTTCGTAGGGTAAAACCTTGTAACCTGGTTTTTGATTTTTTAGGTCACCAACAAAAAAATGATAGTCAGAAAGTTTAGGAAATGGAACTTGAGATAAATCGAGTGTTATAGGGCCAGTAATGACCCCTCCATTTTTATTAGATTCTTCATTTAATGGAATATAATCCTCATTACTATTTAGTGAACAGGAATGTATTCCAAAGGCTAAAAAAGCAACAATTAATAATAAAAAGTAGAGTTTTTTCATAGAAAAATTTATAGCTAATCAAATGTAATAAAAAAAATATATAAACTAGTAAAGTGTTCTTATTCAATAGCATTTAAAATAAAAAAGTATCGATTTGACATAGAAAAAAAATATAAAAATCGATACTTTAAATAAATATTTTAGTGTTTATTCTTTTATAAATTTTTGTGAAAACCCTTTCCCATTTTCGTTTTTTAATAATAAAAGGTAAGTTCCACTTTGGATAGATTCAATATTTATTTTTAAAGAAGTTAATTGTGATTCTAAAATTAATCTTCCGTTTAAATCAAATATTTGTGCTGATTTGAAATTCTGAATTGAATTTGATTTGATATTAATATTTAGAAATTGTTTGGATGGATTCGGATAAATACTAAACTCAGAATTTGTATAGGAGTTTACAGCCAAGGTTGATCCTTCAGTAACTCTCAAAGAATGATTAATAGCTGGATTTAGAATTGTATCTTCTAATCCTGATGGCCACTTTATTACTACTTTTTCAATTGTATTGGCTAATCCAATTCCGAAATGTGCATTCAACGAACTCATGTATTCAAATCCTTCACCACTTCTGATGTCTCTAATTTGTTTCCCCCATGGGCCATACAATTCTATTCTAGCCCCAATTCCATTACTATTACTTTCTATACCTTGTAACTCTAAAGTGAACCAATTGTTTTGGTTAGGAATAGCTAAACGAATTTCACTTCCATTTAAAAAATCAAGAAATCCATCGTTATTTAAATCACCCACAGCACCTAAAGTAACATTTGGATAAATAATAGGACTAAATGTATTATCTCCTTGATTGAACATGATTTTACCACCACCACCAAGAATATCTACAAAACCATCATTGTCAAAATCATAAGCAATATAATCTCTATTTGGATTCGTATTGGTATCTAAGCCAGAACCTATTGTGATTTCTGTAAAAGCTTCTTCAACAGAATTCGTTGTGTCAAGGTTGTTTCTAAAGAATTTATTTCCAACACTACCATTCGATCCAATCATAATATCCATATCTCCATCATTATCAAAATCAGCTATTGCAGAAGACCATGATTGAATTGGTTGAACATTAATTTGAGCAATTGCAGAAATGTCTGTAAATACACCATTGCCATCATTTCTATGAAGTTCACTAGGTGGACCAGAACATTTTGAAATAAACAGATCTCTATCGCCATCATTGTCATAATCTGTCCATAATGAAGCATAATTACCTCCACTAGCAGTAATTCCTAGCATATAAGCTCCTGGAGTTGTTCCGGATTGATAGTACGTTAAATTACCCGAAGCATCATTTAAATAATATACATTTGGATCTACATCATGACAAGAAAAAGCATCCAAATTACCGTCATTATTGATGTCAATAAAGTTGGTTCTTTGACAAAAGATATATTCTCCAGGAGTATAACTTGTGTAAGCTGTACCTGTATTATTGGATATCCAAAAAGAAGCACCACTTCCGCTACCTAGCATTAAATCATTAAACCCATCTTTGTTTAAATCTCCAGCAGCTAAACTCCATGATGGCATAAAACTAGTTCCTGGAACTGAAAAATTGGCAATAGTAAAAGTACCAGCAGGGCCTTGATAATGTACTTTTAGATTGTTCGTTGAAACTCCAACAATATCATCTAAATGGTCTCCATTCATATCTACTAGGCAAATATTATAGTTACTTGAAATAGTACTAATTGTTTGATTCGTATAATTAATAGGGACAATAATAGGTGCTTCCGTTATTTCAAAATCAAATCCATCTGTACTCCATTTGTTATCCCAAACGATATAATAGGTTGTTCCTGCAGTAACATCGAATGTTGCTTTAGATAAAAATGAATTCGTATTTCCTGAATTACAGGCTAAAATTCCAGAATTGTCATCACTTGTTACACAGGTAAGAGTACCCGTACATGAACCTCTATAAACACTGAAATTTGTGTTTTTACAAAGATTAACACTTAAATCAGATGAAATTGTTGTGTGAGCATTTTGAGTTGGAGTATAAACGTACCATTTAGCCAATGAGGACGTTGAGCACGATGTTGACATATTATCCCCATCAATAGCATTAACAGTTGTTATTCCGGTTGTAATTGGTGTTGCAGTTGAACAAAGATTCGGTACAAATGGAGCTTCTGTTAATTGAAAATCAAACCCAACAGCACTCCATTTATTATCCCAAGCAATATAATACGTATTACCCGCAATTACGTCAAATGTATCCGTAGAAAGATAGGTAGTTGCAGAGCCTGAATTACATGCTATAGTACCCGCATCATCATCTCCAGCATAACAAATTAAACTTCCACACAATCCGGTATATACATTAAAATTGGTATCCTTACATATATTTACAAGTAAATCAGAAGTTATAGTAACACTATGGTTTTGAGTTGGTGTATAGGAATACCATTCTGCTAAATTTGCCGTAGAACAAGAAGAAGATAGGTTTGTTCCTATAATCGCGTTTACAGTTGTAGTGCCTGCAGTAATTGGCAATGCCGTAGCGCAAGTACTTTGAGCACTAGAAAATTGAAATCCCAAACAAAATAATAGTAATGTGATTTTTTGATAAAAAATAATTTTGAATTGGTAATAGTTACTTTTCATTTTATTGGTTTTTTGATTAATATTCAATTTGTCTAACTAAATAATTCTGGAATAATAACGTTATAATAACTTTTAACAAACTTGTTATAATTAAATAAGACAACTAAAATTAAAAACACCCTTCTTTTAATTACAAATTAAATAATTGAAAGAATGATTTTAATTTTAATTGTCATTTATAAATTGACTATTCTAAATTATAATTTATAATATTAGAACATACAACTTTTCTATTTTACTCTTTACTAAATTTTTGAGAATACATTTTTCCTTTTGTATCTGTAACTTTAAGAATATAAGTTCCTTTTGTTAATGATTCAACATTTAGAGCTGTATTAGAAACTTCAGAATTTAATATTAATTTTCCAGCTAAGTCATATACTTGTGCGGTCTTCATTGTTGAAGAATTATTAATTTTAATATTTAATATATTTTTAGTTGGAATTGGAAACAAACTAAATTCAGAATTATTAAAATTTGTATTTGCTAAAGCAGTTGAACCTTCAAGTACATATAAAGATTGATCAGAAGATGGATTGTTGATTGTGTCAACTGTTCCAGTAGGCCATTTTACAACTACTTTTGTTATTTGGGTTTCTAAACCAATACCGAAATGTGCACTAATACTACTCATGTTTTGAAAACCACTACCACTTTGAACGTCTCTAATTTGTTTACCCCATGCGCCATACAATTCTATTCTAGCACCAATTCCATTTCGGTTACTTTGAATTCCTTGTAAATTTATTTTAATCCAATGATTTGTGTTACCATTATTAAACAATACATTATTTCCATTTTGAATGTCTAAAAACCCATCATCATTTAAATCTCCAACAGGTCTGTCAACTGTAGATAAAGGATAAGTATTTGGATTTGGAGTGAAATGAAAATTTCCATCTCCAAACATGATAGTGCTTCCAGAGTTTAATACATCTAAAAATCCATCGTTATCAAAATCATGAGCAACATATTCTCTACCTGTAGTGAAAATTGTATCGTATCCTGAACCTGCTGTAATACTTGAGAATGTTCCGTCACCATTATTTCTTTTTACATTAGTACCTCCGTCAGATAGTGAATTTACACCCACAATTACATCCATCCAACCATCATTATTAAAATCACCAACAGCAGAAGACCATGTTTGTTCAGCATCTGCCATATTAGCTGCTGCAGCAATATTTGTATAAGTTCCATCGCCGTTGTTATTAAACATCTGGTTAATATTTCCTCCTACGCCAGATCCACCTTGGCCACATTTAGACAAGTGCATATCAATGTCTCCATCATTATCAAAATCACTCCATAAGGAAGCATAATTTCCTCCACTTGCAAAATCACCAATACCACCTTGAATGTGATTCATATTTATGCCATCATTTATGTAGCGTCTATTGGGTGCATTATCATCACAAGCAAAAGCATCTAATTTCCCGTCATTATTAATATCTACAAAATTAGTTCGTTGTACTAAATAACTTTGAGTTTTTCTATCAGTAGTATATGCTGTTCCATCTGAATTGGCTTTCAAAAAAACAACACCACTTCCTGAACCGTAGATTAAATCATTATATCCGTTATTATCATAATCACCAGCAGCAATACTCCAAGAAGGTAAAACGGAGGTATTAGAAACCGCATAGGTTGAAGTTGTAAATCCACCTCCTACTTGTTGATAGGAAATAGCTAATTGCGTAGTACTAATAGCAGAAACAATATCGTCTCTATAATCACCATTCATATCGGCAATACAATTATTATAACCTCCAGCTATTCCTGCAACGGGTGTAGAAGTGAATGACAATCTATCTGGTGCTGGTGGTGGAGCAATGGTTATTCTAAAATCAAACCCAGTAGAACTATATCTATTGTCGAAAGCAATAGTATATACAGTTCCTGTTGTAATAGCAAATGTAAGTTGCGAAGAATTTGTACCGCTATAATCATCGTTAGATCCAACACATGTTAAACTAGTACAGCTTCCTGAATATACAATAAAACGAGTGTCTGAATTATTGTTTTGTGGTAAAAGTGTTGTAATAGTTACGGTATTGTTTTCTGTAGCAGTAAACGTATACCATTTTCCTTTAGTTGCCGGAATACCATTTTGATTTGTTAATCCACAAAGCTGTGTAGGTATCTCTCCCATTTCATTTGTGAAAGCTGGAGCTGTTGTAGTAGATCCAAGAGCCACAGTTAATGCACTGTCACAATGTTCTTGCGCAAATGATAAAGCAAAGCAAAAGAATGTAAAAATAAAAGGTAAAGATTTTTTCATTAGTATTTGTATTAGGGTTTTTTAATTTTTATTTAATTACAATTAATCACACGTTTGTGTTAATGATAATATCCATTGTTCTAAAAGATTGACTCCTTCATCATGCACTATTGTTCTTCCAAGTAATGGCATCCTTTCACTTTCATCGCTAGAGCTTAATCTAAAATGAACGATAGATTTGTCAAAATTTCCTGGTGTAATTAGTTTTTGTAACGTTGGACTTATTTCTTCGGCACCAATAACACAAATGCCTATGTTTGTTGGATTTACAGTTTCACTAAAAGCAAATCGCAAAGCACGATAATCACATCGAGCATGATCTTGATGGCAATGAGCACAATTAATGTCGACATAAGAACGAAGTCTCAAGTCTAAAGATTTTGTGGTGTCATGATAATCCACCGTTGAAACTATGTTAGAAGGATAACTTTCTAGATACCCTTGCTGTAAAAGATACAGTAATTGATTTCTGTTCCCTCTTGGATACAAATAATCAACATTTAAGTTTTGTGGTTTTACACCAATTGGAGTAGCTTGTTCATTTAGTTTATGACATGCAAAACATTCCGCATCGGAAGGAATTCGATAATCTGTAGTAATGATTTCATTATTCGGTTTTCTAAAAGTAATTGTTTGACTACTTCCATTTGTAAAATCTTCACCTGCAACTAAAAATGCTTCAGTTTGTTCCTCATTCCATAAATATTCATAGAACTTCCAACCTTCTGATTTGAGAATCATCATTCGTGTCTCAATTATTTTGGTAGTATTTCCTGGTTGAATAGTCGTATAATAAAAAGATTTTATCAAAACTGTTCCTACAGGGAAATTTAAGGATTTATTGTCAGCTGTATAGGTTGCTTTTACATTGGGAGGCATCCAAATAAATCTTTTTTTGGAAGCATAGTCCGTAAAAAGTGAACTTGCAGGAGCATATGGAACAACCTTGTAACCAGGAGTTAGATTTTTTAATGGACCAATAAAAAAATGATAATCGGAAAGTTTGGCTAATGGAACTTGAGTAAAATCAAATCTAACTGGGCCGTATATGGGATTGCTTGTTCTATTTGATTCTTTGATGTCAATATAATCATCCCCATCATTTGTAGAACAAGAGATAACGAATAGCGTTAAAATAAATGCACTGAAAAAGGTGTAGTAAATTCGTTTCATATTAAAAATAAAAAGTCAAAAATAAGTCAAAAATATCAATTAGTGTAATAAAAAACCAAATTTTATAAACAACTACTAAACAAAGTAACGTTTAATTGTGGATGCAATAAAGAAAAAGCTAATTTAATTCTAAAAATTAAGAATTGTTTAATTATAATACAATGTATATTACTTTTAATTTAACTTTTCTGTCTCATCCATTTCAGCTCTTTTTAATACCGATTCGGGTAACGATTTTTTAGCTTTAGCTCCCATTTTTTTCAACTTTTCAACACTAGTAATTAAATTTCCTTTCCCATCTACCAATTTGTTCATAGCCGCATCATACTCCGTTTTGGTGTCTTTAATTTTATTTCCTACTTTAACTAAGTCAGCAACAAATCCTTCAAACTTATCATACAAAGCTCCTGCTTGGCGTGCAATTTCATAAGCGTTTTCTTGTTGTTTCTGATTCGTCCACATACTATCTATAGTTCGTAAAGTTGCCAATAAAGTCGAGGGTGTTACAATCACAATGTTTTTTTCAAAAGCTTTATTATAAAGTGTTGTTTCTTCATTCAAAGCAATAGCAAATGCGGGCTCAATTGGAATAAATAACAACACAAAATCAGGGCTTTCAATTTGATACAAATCTTGATAATTCTTTTCGCCTAATTGCTCCACATGGCGTTTGATTGAATTGATGTGTTCTTTTAAATAACTACTTTTTAAATTGTCATCTTCCTCATTGCTGTATTTTTCATAAGCCGTTAACGACACTTTTGAATCGACAATCATTTTTTTACCATCGGGCAAATTAATCACTACATCGGGAAAAACGCGTTGCCCATCTTCTGTGGTGTGTGCTTGTTGTACATAATATTCACGGTCTTTTTCTAAACCTGATTTTTCTAAAACACGCTCTAAAACCAATTCGCCCCAATTGCCTTGCATCTTACTATCACCTTTGAGTGCTTTGGTTAAATTAACCGTTTCTTTACTCATTTGAGCATTCATTTCTCGTAAGCCTAATATTTGTTGTCGGAGTGCTGCATGATAATCGATGCTTTCTTTATGAGTATCTTCTACTTTTTTCTCAAACAATTGAATTTTATCTTGTAATGGAGACAAGATATTCTTCATGTTTTCTTTGTTTTGTTCGGTAAACTTATTCGTTTTTTCTTCTAAAATTTTGTTAGCTAAATTTTCAAATTCTTTGGTAAATTTTTCTTGTAACTTTTCAACTTCTTGTTTTTGTTCTAAATTTCGCTCCCAAAGATTTTCAAAATCTGTTTCTTTTTTAGTCAGTTGTATGGATAAACTGTCTTTTTCTGTTCGAATCGTCTCTTTTTCAGATTGGTTCGTTTTGAGTTGTTCTTGAATGGAATTGAATTGTGAAGTCAAACCAATTAGTTTTTCTTCTAAACCAATTTTTTCGGATTGTGACTTGGCTGAAAACAACAATTTGCCTATATAAATACCTATAGCTAAGGCTATACAAAAAGTTAGTAGTGTAAGTAATGTGGCGTTCATTTTTGAATGGATTTGTAAAAAGTAAATGTAATCAATTATTGTATTTTTTTGGAAGCAACTTTAAAAATTAAATTCAATTATCTTTGGGCATTATATAAAATTCAACAATCTAATAATCCAAATTGAAACAGCGTCATTTTATACTCCATAAACCCTATGGATATTTAAGTCAATTCAAATACGAATTAAAACGAAACAAAAAATTACTAGGCGAATTGTTTGATTTTCCTTCAGGAACCATGGCAATTGGCAGATTAGATGAAGATTCGGAAGGCTTACTTTTAATTACGACCGACGGAAAAGTCAGTGATTTTATTTGCAGTAGTAAAGTAGACAAAGAATATTATGTTCAAGTAGATGGAATCGTTACTGAAGAGGCTATTTCTACATTAAAAAATGGCGTTGCAATAGGTTTTGAAGGTACAAAATATACGACCAAACCTTGTCATGCTTTTATTGTTACTACACTACCTGACTTTGGTATTAGAGCCAAGAAAATCCGGGACGAACGACATGGACCCACTTCCTGGATTTCGATTACCATCAATGAAGGGAAATTTCGTCAAGTTAGAAAAATGACGGCTGCTGTTGGTCTACCTACTTTACGATTGGTTCGAGTTCGCATTGGTAATTTGCATTTGAATGATTTGAAAGCAGGCCAAGTTCTCGAAGTACCCGAATTTACTATTCAATAATCTAATAATACAACAAAAAATGCTCAACATTGTTCTAGTAGAACCTGAAATCCCCAATAATACTGGAAATATCGGAAGGCTTTGTGTCGGAACCGAAAGCCGATTGCATCTCATTCACCCTTTTGGATTTCAAATTACCGATAAGAATGTCAAGCGTTCCGGCCTAGACTATTGGGTGCACTTAGATTGGAAAGAATACCAAAATGTGGAAGAATGGATGACTATTATTCCTGATAAATCAAGAGTTTTTCTATTAAGTTCTCATGCCACAATATCGTATTTAGAAACGCAGTTTCAAGAGGGAGATTGGCTGGTCTTTGGTAAAGAAAGTGTGGGTTTGAGTGCTGAAGTGCTTTCCAAATTTGAAAATCATCTTAAAATTCCCATTTCTCCTTTAGTCCGAAGTTATAATTTGGCAAATGCCTGTGCTTTTGTGATTGGGGAAGCAAAAAGACAAATTGGTTTGTAGTTTTTTCTATATTTGGATTAAAGTAAATAAATTATTTCCAAATGATAACAAACAAAAGTGATCTTCGAAGCACCATTTTTAGACATCTTGATGGTCTTGCGACTGCGCCAGTTGCAGTTGCGTTAAATAAAAAAGGAATTCTAAACTATTTGCTCGAAAAAGAAACTGCTACTTTAGAAGAATTGTCTGTAGAGTTTAAAGCGAACAAAGGCTACCTTCATGTCGGTTTGCGCGTATTATGTTCACAAGGTTTTTTAGAATATCATATAGGAGCGAATGAGTCAATTCGATTTCGTATTTCATCCCAAAGTGAAACTGCTTTTTCCTACTTTTATTTATATGAAGATGCAGTCGATTTACTTCATTTTTCAACACAATTTCATCCGCGTCTTTTTGAAGAGGAGCCTTTTCATAAACTCAACCGCATTTTTGAAAAATATAAAACCAATTACGGGATTGTATTTTCTGAGAATCAACAAACAAATGAAATTCAACAGCAGATTCTAAAACACATTGAAGGCTATTTGGTTGGTCCAACGATGGTTCGTTTGGGAATGAATGGTATGTTTCATAAGTATTTTATGGAGCTTTCTTTTCGTCCTGAAGAATTTCATAAATCTCCAGAACTCTTCATCAAAATATTAGATTTTCTAACCTTTTTAGGTTGGTTTATTGAAAAAAACGGAAATTATCAATTCACAGAAATAGGCTTATTTTTTGCCAAACGTGCTGCATCTTATGGCGTGACAGTTTCTTATTTGCCAACTTTCGCCAAGATTGAGGAATTAATGTTTGGCAATCCATCCATTTTGAGAATGCAGCCTGATGGTTCCGACGAAATACATGTCGATCGCGAAATGAATGTATGGGGAAGTGGCGGAGCTCATGAAACCTATTTTAAAGTGGTTGATGAAATTTTGATCGAGCTTTTTAATAAACCCATCGAGCAACAACCCAAAGGAATTTTAGATATGGGTTGTGGGAATGGTGCTTTTTTGCAACATATTTTTGAAGTCATAGATCGTCAAACTTTACGGGGTAAAATGTTAGACGAATATCCTTTATTTTTAGTGGGTGTCGATTACAATCAGGCGGCTTTAAAAGTGACTCGTGCCAATTTAATCAAAGCGGATATTTGGGCAAAAGTAATTTGGGGAGATATTGGAAGACCTGATGTTTTAGCACAAGATTTAAAGGAGAATTATGCTATCGATTTAAAAGACCTTCTCAATGTAAGAACTTTTTTAGACCATAATCGTATTTGGGACTACCCTAAAGCAGAAACCGTTGAGAGAATTAGCGAATCTTCGGGTGCTTTTGCTCATAGAGGAATTCAAATCACGACCAAACAAGTTGAAGATAATTTGTTAGAACATTTACTAAAATGGTCTCCTTTCGTAAGTAAATTTGGCTTGTTGTTGATTGAATTGCATACCATTTCACCAGCTATTGCTGCTCGAAATATTGGCAAAACGGCAGCCACGGCTTATGATGCCACGCATGGTTTTTCGGATCAATATATTGTTGAAATTGAAGTATTTCATAAAATTGCTGCTGAAGCAGGTTTGTTTCCAGATGCTTCCATTTTCAAGAAATTTCCAGATTCGGAAGTGGCGACCGTGAGTATTAATTTATTAAAAGGGAAGTCATATACCATTTAGTCTTAGAATTTAATGCAATAAAAAGCTCTTTTTTCCTTTCTTCTTCAAAATAAAAATAAACCGTAACGATGTTATGCTTGATTTTTCTTTTTTGAATAAAGAAAAAAAACTTCATTTTCTTTACAGTAAATTCTAAGCCCAAATGATATTAATTTTTGATGACAAATGTTCCTTTCTGGGAATCAAATGCAATGTGTTCGTCTTGGAATAAGGATTCGAAAACTCCTTTTGAAATCAACTGACACGGTTGACCTTGTATGCAATTATCAGAAGTCATCACTATCATTTCATCGCTCAATTGAATCGCCATATCAATATCATGTGTCGAAAATAAGATGCATTTTTCCGTTTCTTGAGTGAGCTTTTTTAGCAGTTTGAATAGCGACACTTTGTGCACCAAATCTAAATGGGTGGTCGGTTCATCCAAAACAATCAAAGCCGTATCTTGTGCTAATGCTCTTGCAATAAGGACTATTTGCAATTGACCATCACTTATTTCGTAATGCTTTTTGGAAATCAAATGTTGAATTTGTGTCAGTGCAATGGCGTTGTCAATTTTTTCTAAATCGTCTGGAGATAATTTCCCAATCCAATTCGTATACGGTTGTCTTCCTAAAGCAATCAATTCATAAACCGTAAGATTACTCGGAGGTAATTTTTCGGTCAAAACCAAACTCATTTCTTTGGCTAACGCCAATGGTTCGTAGTGACTTATTTTTTTGGAATGTAAAAACACCTCACCCAAAAGTGGTTTTTGAATGCCAGTAAGTGTTCGAATTAAAGTTGATTTTCCTATTCCATTGGCTCCAACTAGTGCAATTAATTTTCCTTTTCCTAAACTTATATGAATGGAAGAAGCAATACAATTATTTTCCTTTTGATGGGAATATCCTATGCTTAGGTTTTCTGTATGGAGTACGATTTTATTTTCCATTAGTTCATCATTTTACGTTTACGAACCAACAACCAAACTACGATTGGAGCTCCAATAATAGAAGTAATTGCATTAATTGGCAAGGTAAAATCACCGCCGGGAACTTGTGAAATAAGATCACAAAACAACATCAAACTCGATCCTAAAAGTAAGGTGCTCCAAAACAAAATGGCGTGATTACTGGTTTGAAAAATCAGTTTGGCAATATGTGGCACTGCTAATCCAATAAAGGCAATGGGGCCAGCAAATGCGGTGATACTTCCTGCTAAAATACTGGTCGCTAGAATGATAATCAATCTTGATTTTTTATAATTCATGCCCAGACTTTTCGCGTAATTCTCTCCTAGTAAAAGTGCATTCAAAGGTTTGATGCTAATGAAACTCAAAAACAAACCAATAGCAACGGAAACTGTTAGAATTACAATGGAATTCCATGATAAATTTCCTAAATTTCCTAATGACCAAAAAGTGAATTTTTGTAATTGTTCCGCGGAACTAAAATACGAAAGCACACCAACAAAAGCATTGGTAAAACTGCCAAACATCAACCCCACAATTAAGATAACCATAGTGTCACGCAAACGTTGAGAAACAAACAAAACCGAGAGCAAAACCAAAGCACTTCCCAAACAAGATGCTATAATAATTCCGTAAGTTGACACGAATAAATCGTTCCAAAATGGAGGCATATATCGGGCTCCTAAAATGACTAGAGCAACACCCAAACTTGAACCCGAACTCAACCCTAAAACATATGGGCCGGCCAATGGATTTCTAAATAGAGTTTGCATTAATAATCCACTAATTGATAATCCCATTCCGACTAAAATAGCCGTAATAGCTTTTGGCAAACGGTAATTGAGAATGATATACTCCCAAGTGCTTTTCGTAGCTGTTCCGCCTGTTAAGGTGTTCAAAATTTCTTTAAACGGAATTGTAATCGAACCAAAGCTGAGGTCTAAAACAAATAGAAAAACGGTCACTATAAATAGCAAAAAGTAAAGAAGTCTATGTTTTGAATTCTTTTGCATTTATTGTAATTTTTCAAAGAAATATAATTTGTAATTGGGAAGTACTTCGGGATGTAAAATTTTGATCATGTCTTTTAATACTAAATCAGGTCGATTAGGAGCCAATTCATAATAAATAAGCCCGCCTGTTTTTCCTTTTTTTGTACTATACGAATATACATTTTTTGTTTGAAATGCTTTAAATTGAGCGTAATGTGGATTGGCAGCTCTCATTTCTTTCAAAGAAGTAAATTGACCCGGTCCGATCCAGAAATCGGCATTTTGTGCTTTTATCAAAACAGATTCAAAGGATAAAGACAAGCTTCCAGTTCCTTTAGTTTCACTCCATAAATAGTTCGCGTTTGCTTCTTTTATAAAAAGTGCACCCCAACTATTTCCTTGAGGCATATACCATTGATTTTCAAAAATTGCTCCCGAAAAAACAGTGGGTTTTGCAGTGGTTTTTTGAGCTAATGCTACCGTTTTTAAATAGTCTTTTTCAATCGAATTAAAGAGATTGTTTGCTTTTGCATCCAAACCGTAAAGTGCACCAAAAAACTTGATCCATTCTGCTTTTCCTAATGGAGATGATTCGTTCCAATCGCCATTGAAAATCACTTTTAAACCGCTTTTTTGCAAATTGTCTAAGGCCGGATTGTTGTTGTCAATACCTTGGCCGATAATGGCAGCTGGAGCTAATTCAATTAAAAGCTCCGTGTTGAAGCTTTGGTCGTTACCTACATCTCGAATTTTCCCTAAATCAATTCGACGTCTTATTTTTTCAGATGAAATATAAGCTGTATTTGGAAATCCAATTAGGGTATTTTCGACTCCCAACATTTCTAAAGACGGAATATGAGTTGTTGAGGTGGCTACGATTGTTTTGAGTGGAATCGGAATGATAGGGTTTTGTTGTAAACTATCAGGAATAAGTCCATTTTTTTCTTGTAGAATATAAGTGTATTCTTTAGCTGCATTGGGCCAAGGATCTTTAATTTTTAAAATTGAAAACCCATTGTATTTATAAATAGCAAGCCCTTTTGCGTATTTTATTTGATTGCTAGTATTTGAAAAACTTGAATTTTCTGGGTTCAAATTCTGCTTACATCCAACTGCAAGTACAATCATTAATAGTAAAGAGAATTTCAGAAAAACTGTTTTCATAGGATGATTTTTCAAGCGAGACAAAGGTAGTTGTAATCCTATTTAAATTTCAAATTTAATTTTTAATTCATCTAGATAAAGTTATCTTTGCCCTCGAATTAAGGTTGTGATTTGAATTTTTATTCAATCACATTAAAAGGGAATTAGGTTCAAAACCTAAGCTGTTCCCGCAACTGTAAGCTAGAAAGCTTGTTGTTAACTACGAAACCACTGTTCGCCTCGGCGAATGGGAAGGGAAACAACAAGACGCAAGCCAGGAGACCTGCCTTTTTTTTGTAACGAATATCGAATCTTCGGGAAAAAGATTCTGAAATTATGACTGCGAAAAAGCTGTATTTTTTTTGGATTTTGTTGATGTGCCAAGTGGTTTGTGCGCAAAATGATTCTATTGTGGCGTTGAAAGAAGTCATTGTCTCCGATTCTCAACTTAAAAACTTTTCCAATACGCAATCGGTTTCTGTTTTGAATGATTCGATTATTGCTAAAAACGGAGCTTCTTTAACGTCTTTATTGAATTATAACTCAGTGATTTATTTTAAAGAAAATGGATTAGGAATGGTGTCGTCTCCTTCTTTTCGGGGAACTACAGCACAACAAACTGCGGTAATTTGGAATGGGATTAACATCAATTCACAACTCAATGGGCAAACTGATTTTAATACGATTACCACAAGAGATTATAATTCAATTACAGTTCGATCGGGTGGTGGAAGTTCCATTTATGGCAGTAGCGCAATTGGAGGAAGCATCCATTTGAACAATGAATTGACTTTTAAGAATCAATTTCAAAATGAATTTTTTTTGTCGTATGGAAGTTTTAATACCTTTCTTTCCAATTACAAAATTAACTTTTCAAACAAAAAAGTAGCCACTCAAATAAGCGTTTCAAGAAATAGTTCGACCAATGATTATGAGTATTTAGACACTAAAAATCGTAAAAATGAAAATGGTCAATTCAGTAATTCAAGTATGAATGTGAGTTTAGGATATAAACTCAATAGCAACAATATTTTGAAATTCTATAGTCAAGTTTATGATAGTGAAAGGCATTTCCCTTTATTTTCTTCTTCTGAAAACAAAACAAAATACAAGGATTTTACAACTCGAAATCTATTCGTGTGGAGTTCTGTTATTCAATCGCTTGTTTCTACTATAAAAATTGGTTTTTTGTCAGAAGAATACAAGTATTTCAGCAATATCAAAAATGATTTTTATTCGTTCGGAAAAGTAGAAACAGCTTTGGCTAAATATGATTTGTCGTATCAATGGAAAAATAAAATGTTGTTGAATGTTGTTTTAGACTACACAAAAAACCAGGGAAAAGGAACAAGTTTACCCTTTGTAAAAAGAGAAATTTATTCGAGTAGTATTAATTTTAATCATAAAATTGGAAGTCATTTTAAATACGAAGCTAGTATTCGAAAAGAAGAAACAGCAAGTTATAAAAGCCCAGTATTATTCTCTGTTGGCGCTAATTTTTCTCCAATTTCTTTTTATAGTATGAAATTGAATGTTTCTAGAAATTATCGAATTCCAACTTATAATGATTTGTATTGGGAAAATCTTGGCAATCCAAATCTGAAAGCGGAAAGTTCGTTTCAAGGAGAAATCGGAAATGTTTTTACTTTTAAAAATGGGTCTTTTACGGGGACATTTTATAAAAGCGAAATAGAAGATATGATTCGATGGATTCCTAAAGAAGGTGGTAACTTTAAGCCTGAAAATACTGCAAAAGTTTCTATCTTTGGTTTTGAATCTGGATTGATTTGGGTAAAGACTTTCCATCAACATCAATTAAAATGGAATGCTACTTACGGCTATTCAAAATCGGAAGATAAAGCCACCAATAAACAACTAATCTATGTTCCGTTTCATAAAATGACAGCTGGATTGGCTTATTCTTATAAAGGATTTTCTGTAAATTATCAATATCTCTACAACGGAAAAGTCTTTACACAATCGGATAATAATCCTACTGAAATAATTGATTGGTATGCAGTGTCAAACTTCGATTTATCCTATAAATTAGGAAATGTTTCGAAGTATAATTTAGGGTTTAGAATCTTGAATCTTTGGAACGAAAAATATCAAAGTGTCGAAAATCGCCCTTTGCCTGGAAGAAATTTT
>JAYVZG010000002.1:0-6359 GCA_043783565.1 Flavobacterium sp.
TTTTTTTACTTCTTTAATCTCTGCTTTGATATGAGTCATGCTTGGGCAAACTCCGAACTGTGGTGCAAGAAACAACCATTACAAACGACAGACATAGAACGAATTTTGAAAGCCAAACAAAAATTTAGAGAACTTCGCAAACTGTAACAGACAATTATAATGAGCATTTTTAAACAAAATAATTATGACATTTTTTAAAAAAAATTTTATCCTACTTCCTTTTGCTTGCCTTTTCACCAACATCTCGCAAGCACAAAAAATTGATAGCACAGGAATAACCATTGCTGAGATTAAAATAATTCATTCAACTATCTTAAATGAGGACAGAAAAATTTATGTTTATACTCCTGTAAATCATTCTGAGCCGCTTCCAGTTATCTATTTAATGGATGGAGAAATGATTTCGTTGGTGGCTGGCATTGTAGATTTTCTTTATCAAACCAATCAGCTCCCCCCTATGATAGTTGTTGGCATTGGAAATTACGAGTATGACAGAGCTCGTGATTTAACAATTACCCACAACCTCTTAAATATGGATGGAACGACAGATAGTATTAGTTGGAGAAATTCAGGTGGAAGCGAAATTTTCCTGAAATTTATAAAGAACGAACTGATGCCTTATGTAGAGAAGAATTACAATCCTTCTCCCAATAAAATATTTTTTGGTCATTCATTAGGAGGTTTAATATCTGCTTACTGTCTGCTAAATCATCCTGAAATGTTTAATTCCTATATTGCAGTTAGCCCGGCACTATGGTGGGATAAAGAATCTATTTTCAAAAACTCAGACCTACTATTCAATAACAAGGATTTTAAAAATAAGACAATCTTTTTTAGTGATGGCAACGAAGGTGCTGAATTTCATAAAAGTGTTCTTAAACTCCAATCCTTACTTCAACAAAAAAAAATAACAGGATTAAGATATAAGTATATTCCTTATCCTGAAGAAACACACAATTCAGAAGTAGTTAAAGCAACACAAGACGGATTAAATTTTGTCTTCGAAAATTGGAAACCGGCAAAGTCCGACACAACCGTTGAATTGGTATCAAAGTTCTATGAAAAACGCTCGGAGCAAAATGGATTTCAAGAATTGCCCCCTGAACAATTAATCAATGATATGGGTTACAAATTTTTAAACGCACCAAACAAATTAGATGAAGCAATAAAGTGTTTTGAATTAAATACTAAGAATTATCCAACTTCATTTAATGCTTTTGATAGCTTGGGTGATGGTTATTCAACAAAAGGCGACAAAGTAAAAGCAATCGCAGCATATAAAAATTCAATTGCAATAAATCCCAATGTAGAGGAGACACAAAAGAAATTGAAAGCGCTGGAATAAATGCTGCATCTTCGTGGACACAGTAGCACGAACGCATAACATAAGATTTATGAAATTAAAAAAAAAGGGGGGGGGGCTGAATCGCTTATTTGATAGCGTCTGCGGGAAACCCCCCTTTTAAAACTTCATAAATTTTTCAAACGTTATGCCACATTAAAACTATCATCGAGAATAGTATTGAAATATAGATTATGAAAAAAGTGCAAATAGAAAAAGCATAATTTAGCATCGAAAATAAATAGACCATTGGAAAGTAAACCAACATATATGGATTGGATAATCGAATATTTGAATAGCGAAAAAACATTATATATGTTCGCTGGCATAATAGGCGTTATTTCGGTGGTCGTTGGCCTGCTTTTTCTATTGTTTTCAAATCATAAGAGTTTTGCGATTACTATGATTGTAATCTGGATTTTGGAAATGGCGGTAATGTTTCCGACATATATTAAATACCAACAGAAAATTGATGACAAGATTTTGATTTATAAAAACAACAAAACGGAATTTTTAGAAATTCAATCTATATCTGCAGAAAAGGCATTGAAGTCTTTCTTTTGGCCTAAATTGACTTACGGAATTTTAATAGTGATACTTATTTTGATTATGTTATTGTTAAGCCCAAAGTCCATATTTTTTGGAATATTTACTGCACTAATTTTGCATTTTGCTTTTGCAATTACGATTGACAATTTTTGGAAAAATATACAAACAAATATCTAACAGAATTAATAGCAGCGGAGAAATAACGTGGCATAACAGCGGGTATAAGAAATTGGCGGTGACGAACCTAAATGAACATTTGCTCTTTAAGAAAAAAGTGGTTGGACAGAATTGAAAAATAAGGAGAAAATCTTAAATGACAATTATATCCAAGAACAACGAACCGCAAATAATAGGTTTTGTGCAATTGGGGCTTGACGTTGTAACAATCATCCGCAGTGCATATCCCAGCTTCATATTCGACAGACGGAATTCTGCCGAGCTTTTGTTAGTTAACTTCGGCTTTTAGTTATAAATTTAGCTTCAGTTCCAGGCAGACAGTTGGTTAATTCCCCAACTGCACAAAACCTCGACTGTTAGCGGCAAGCGATGAAAACGACACTACCTTTCAAGCAGGGAATTTAATACTAATTCAATGAAATTAACAATACCAAAAAATTCTTACACAATTGTTATTCTAATTAGTGTATTTATTGCATTTGTGCTTTTACTTTTCTATTCCAATTCAAAAAATAATAATATTTCAATATCCTGGATAGAGCATACACAACAAGTAATAAAGAACAGCGATGATTTATTAGTGGATTTAGTAAATCATCAAACCGGTCTCAGGGGCTATTTACTAACTAATGATTCATCCTTTTTAGAACCATTTTATACTTCTGCCCCAAGCATAAAATTACATTTTAATGAATTAAATAGACTTACAAAAGACAATCTGTATCAACAGAAACGGGTAGACACATTGGAAACATTAATCAGTCAACGAATTGACCTTTCAAAAAGAATGATAATCCTAAATCATACATACCAGATAAATAATATTCTAAATATACCGAACATCAACAAAGGAAAAATTATTGTGGATGAAATAAAAGCCTTATTACTTAAAATTAATAATACAGAATACAAATTACTTGCAGAAAGAAAAGCTATAAACGATAAGGAAAAGGAAAACAATAATTTGCTCTTTTTCATTTTGTCTATGGGTAGCTTTATCATTTTAATTTACTCCATTTTAAACATCCGAATAAACGCAAAAAGAACAATCAGATCTAGGTTGGAAAAAGATGCTTTGGAACATAAAGCCATCAAACTGGAAACCGAAAAAGCAATAGCTGTTGAATTTGGGCGACAATCGCAAATAACCATTTCTTTAAAACAGCAATTTTTAGCAAATATGAGTCACGAAATCCGAACACCAATGACTGCGATTATCGGGTTTTCAAAAGTAGTGCTGAAAACAGACTTGACAGAAAAACAAAGGGAATACATCACAGCCATAAAAACAAGCAGCGATGCGTTGTTAGTTCTCATTAACGATATACTCGATTTGTCAAAAGTTGATGCCGGCAAAATGATTTTTGAAGAAAAAGGTTTCGAAATGGAATCTGATATTAAAGCTATGCTCCATTTATTTGATTTAAAATTTCAAGAAAAGAATTTAAAATTAATTACAGAATATGATTCAAGAATTCCAAAAGTTTTAATTGGAGATTCGGTCCGTTTAAATCAAATTATTTTGAATTTAATGAGTAATGCCATTAAATTCACTTCCAATGGTAAAATTACGGTATGTATTAGGTTACTAAATTCAAATAAAGAAAAGGTAACTATCGAATTTGTTATTTCCGACACAGGAATTGGATTTGCTGAAAATATGATTCCAACCCTTTTTGAAAGCTTTCAACAAGCAACAAGTAGCACAGCAAGACAATATGGAGGGACCGGACTAGGACTTGCGATTGTTAAACAATTGGTGGAACGACAGGGCGGAACAATTAATGTAAAAAGTAAAATAAACGAAGGCTCAACTTTTAGTTTTGTTTTAATTTTTAAAAAAACGAACTCAGAAATTGAAAGTGAATCATCGGTTCCTGAATCGAAAGTAGAAATTAAAATAATAAAAGTATTGGCGGTAGAAGATACTCCTCTAAATCAATTACTTTTAAAAATTATATTGGATGAATTTGGATTTGAACGAGATTTTGCTGAGAATGGAAAAGTGGCAATTGAAAAATTGCAAACTAACTCTTATGATATTATTTTGATGGATATACAAATGCCAGAAATGAACGGAATTGAAGCTACCGCATACATCCGCAACAAAATGAACTCTAAAATTCCAATTATCGCTTTGACTGCCGATGTAACAATGGACGATTTAGAAAAATGTAAAGCTGTTGGAATGAATGGACATATTTCTAAACCTATTGATGAAAAAATGCTATATAATAAAATAATTGAGTTAGTAATAAATACATAATGGACGACAGCTATACGGCAAATATAATTTATTTTCTAAGTCAGACCATTTGGCTCCATTAGCCAGAAACACCAGCCGCTAATAACATATTTACAATAGGCGCTATTTCGTGCTCCCTAGACAGTTTTGTTGTTATAAAAAGCGCGGAGTCGTGGATGAATTTTTATGCTGATAAGCCCAACCATCGCAAATCTGAAAAACGTCAGACTGTGCAAAAACCTTTTATAATTTTCCAATCTAACCATTTGATTTAATTTTAGGTTGCCGCATCTTTAAATACAAATAAAAGGCTATGGGTTTTCAAAAAGGAATTGATCGCGAGCAGACCATTTTGTTTCCTTTGAGTTTGGAAGAAATGATTCCAAATGAACATCCGCTACGAATTATCGATTTGTTTATTCAGAAATTGGACCTTGAAAAACTTGAGTTTATTCAAATCGTTGCTGCAGGAGAAGGTCGCCCTGCTTACGATCCGAGAGATCAGTTAAAACTATATTTGTATGGCTACCTGAATCGTATACGAACATCAAGGTTATTGGAGCTGGAATGTGTTCGAAACATCGAATTGATTTGGTTGCTAAAAGGATTAAAACCCTGCTTCCGGACTATCGCAGGATTTCGCTCTTCGAATTCTGCCGGATTAAAAAACTTGCTTCGCCACTTTGTTTCGATGATGAATAAATAGAATTTAGTGGCCGGTGAAACGATTGCCATAGACTCCTCGAAATTCAGAGCTGTTAATTCTAAGAAGAATAATTTCAACCTTCGTAAAATTGAACGGCAGCTCAATAAAGAGAAACTCAAAAATTTCGTATTAATCATTGATGAAATTAATCGTGCTAATATTTCAAAAGTATTTGGAGAATTAATTACACTTTTGGAAGCTGACAAAAGAATTGATGCAAAAAACGAATTGCGACTTACATTACCAAACGGAGATAAAGAATTTGGCGTACCGCCAAATCTTTATCTTGTTGGTACGATGAATACCGCTGATAAATCAATTGCTCTTATAGATATTGCTCTTAGGAGACGTTTTGAATTTATTGGATATTTTCCTGATTATAGTAAATTGGAAGAGAGTGATGGCGTTTTTTTAAAGCACATCAACAAGGAAATATATTCTGGTAAAAAATCAGCTGATTATCTAATTGGGCATGCCTATTTTATGACTGGCCTCTACACATTTAAAATTATCAAGAACAAAATTATTCCGCTACTTATGGAATATTTTTCAGGTAAAACTGAAGTTGTCGAAGAGATATTTAAAAATAGGGCGTGGAGCATCAAATATGACATTGAGAAATATGATTGGATTATTCAACCGATAAGTTAATGTTTACTCTATTTGAATATGGCGAACAAATTTCACTTAAAGACAGAAAAGGTCTTGAGGCATACTTGCGTTTTCTATGGCAAGATTATAAAAACCTGTGGGTTGATGAAAATCAAGAAACAGAAAATGCAAATAGCTCAAATTATCAACCTTTTATTTCTTTTGATGGCGAAAAAGCTAAAGCAAATAATTTTGTTGGCTTCATAAATTGCAATGATGATTCTTTAGAAATATATCCAAAGGTTTTTCAGAATATGCAATATCTAAATAAGGATTTAATGTATAGGCATTTGTTCTTTTGGTTTAGTTATTGTAAAAAAATAAAATTTCCCTTTAAGCAATCTTTCCTAGACAACTTTGAAATCGACCGTTTCCCTGAATTAATTATTTATTTAATCGGAAAACAAATCAACGAAACTGTAAGCGCAAAACCTTACTCCGCCTATGAGGAAGTAGAAGAGGCATTATTGACTCCAAGAGGAAAGATTAATTTTAATAGATATACAAAAATCTTGTCGTATGGAAGACATCAATTTATTGATTGTGATTATGAGCCTTTCGTTTACGACAATAAAGTCAATAGAATTATTAAACATTGCGTTCGACTGTTATTGACACAAACGATAATACCAGAAACGCAAAGAATACTTCATGAAATCATACATATACTTGATGAAGTTGAAGACCAA
>JAYVZG010000003.1:0-18207 GCA_043783565.1 Flavobacterium sp.
CACCTCACCAAGAACCACAGGAACTACAGGAGTTTCCGGTTGCGGATTTACTGTAATCGAAGCCGAAGCCGCTGAAGTACATCCATTTGCCGAAGCAGTTATCGTGTAGGTTCCCGCAGGAGCTGTTACAATTCCAGTTGACGTTACACTCACACCCAAAGATGGGAAGAAAGTATAGGTATTGTTTACATCAAAATTAGAAATAGTAAAACTTCCCGTTGCTACCGTACATGTTGGTTGAGTTACCTCACCAAGAACCACAGGAACTACAGGAGTTTCAGGTTGTGGATTTACAGTAATCGAAGCAGAAGCTGCAGAAGTACATCCATTTGCCGAAGCAGTGATAGTGTATGTTCCAGCAGGAGCCGTTACAAGTCCAACATTAGAAACAGTAACACCAGTTGAAGGGGTAATTGTATACGTATTGTTTATATTAAAATTAGAAATTGTAAAACTACCCGTTGCTATTGTACAAGTTGGTTGCGTCACTTCACCAAGAATCACAGGAACTACAGGAGTTTCAGGTTGTGGATTTACAGTAATTGAAGCCGAAGCAACCGAAGTACATCCATTTGCTGAAGCAGTTATGGTGTAGGTTCCAGCAGGAGCAGTTACAAGTCCAGTATTGGATACAGTTACACCAGTTGAAGGAGTAATTGTATACGTATTGTTTACATTAAAATTAGATATTGTAAAACTTCCCGTTGCAACCGCGCAAGTTGGTTGTGTAACTGAACTTGTTAAAGGTACAGTAGGAGTTTGTGGCTGTGGGTTTACCGTAATCGAAGCCGAAGCTGCCGAAGTACAACCATTTGCCGAAGCAGTGATAGTGTAATTTCCAGCAGGAGCTGTTACAAGTCCAGTATTGGATACAGTTACACCAGTTGAAGGAGTAATTGTATACGTATTGTTTACATTAAAATTAGATATTGATAAACTTCCCGTTGCAACCGCGCAAGTTGGTTGTGTAACTGAACTTGTTAAAGGTGTACTTGGAGTAGCTTTAATAGTTAAAGTTACAGGAGTTCTAGTTGGAAAAGAACATGTACCAACATTAGCTTGTGCATAATAGGTTACTGTTCCAACGGTATTAAGAGTTGGAGAAGCAACTATACTTCCATTCGTTAATGCATTATACCAAACGATTGTTTGACCAGGTGCAGTTGCAGTAGCAGTTAATGTTTGAGTTGGAATAGTCTGACAAGCTACTTGATCACCACCAGAAATTGGAGCATTTCCTACACAAATTGTTACTGTTGCAGAATCACAATTTGAAGGAGTAATTTTCTCGCAAATTTGATAAACGATAGAATAACTTCCTGCTGGTGTTCCAGAAGGAATCACTACATTTCCAGTTGCCAAGTCGATTGAAGGAACAAAACCACCATTTATAGGAGTTGCAGGAGTTAGTACAGTCAGATTAACTTGTGTAATAAGTACTTGATTTCCACCTAAAGTGTCAATTCCACTACCATTATTACTAAATATATTTCCTGCATTCGTACTTCCAGTTGTACCGTTTATTGGTCCTAAAGAATCATTAACTGCATCAATTAATTTACATTTAGAAATAGTAAATGGAAAAGAACATCCAACTGTATTTGGAGGTAACGAATAATAGGTTACCGTTGATCCAGCCACTAATGGGAATGGATTCGCATCTGAATACTGAATTGAATTAATAGTTACTGGAAATTCATTATAGAATGTTGATCCAGGAGGAAAATTAGCTGCAATAGCAGAAGTTCCGATTGTAGTACCTGAATTACAGAATCCAAAATTTCGAATTAATGGTGTGTTTTGACAATTTGCAGCCACATAATCAGTTCCATTTATTTTAATAGATAAAGTCTCTAATATGGGTTGACCTGTACAAACACCATTGTCTGTATAACCTTTGATAGCTCTCGTTCCTGCAAATTGTATCCCAGTAATAGCTCCAGTTCCGTTTGAACTCGCTGTAACAAAAATTGGGCTACCACAAGTTGCATTCAATAAAATGGAACAGTCTGTTGTAGTTTTTAATTTGAAAGACAATTTTGCCAAAAGCTGATCAGGAGTAGCTCCTAAAGGTAATGTCCCCATGTTCCAAACAATAGAACCTGTGGCACCAGCAGTTGAGTCGAAAGAAACTGTATTTGGAGTTGGTAGTGGCGTAAATAATATGGTTCCAACCGCACTTCCTGGGACATAAGATGCGTTGTAAGGAATAGGAACAACAACCTTATAATTATTAATTGCTTCTGTACCTAAATTCTTAATATCTATGTTGAAACCAACATCTTGACCTGGCAAAGAAATATAAGGCTCTGTGGTTACCGGAACATTGTCAATCGATGTTGCCGTTAGTATGTTCTCTACTTCTGGAATATAAGCATCGACAGCCATCGCAATGGCAAAAATCACATATGTATCCTGAGTAGATCCGTATCTAAAAGTAGTCGAGGTTTGATTATTAGTTAAAACACTATTATTCGCATTTGGTATATTGAACATACTAATATCCAATCCAGTATTGTTTACTAAATTCGGGGTTCTTGCATTTCCTCCGGTTTGAATGGAAGAAGTAAAGAAGTTACCAGTAGAATTTCCCGGATGACTTAAACGAGTAAATGTGTTGTCACTTTGTTTCTTGATTTCAAAATAATCTCCTGAGATTCCGTTATCACCTTCACCAGCCATCAATCCTAATTTAACACCCACTGGTCCGGATTGAACGGTGTTAAAACCTGAAACTGGAATTTCAAAACTAGCGGTACCACTAGTTACATAAGCATGTCCGTCAAAAATAGTAACATCACGATATTTCATTTTTGAATTCTCGTAAACAACAATAAGTGACCAACCGCCATAAAATCCTGTTCCACCGCCGTTACCTTCATTTACAGCAAGATCTGCAGCTGTATATTCTCCAATTCCATTGGCACGAACATAATCTGTTACTTCTTTGTAAGCAGAATACATGAAACCATCCGAAGTTGTAGGATAGTATATGTCGCTTGTACTTGCAGTAAATTGAGTATAAGTTGCAGCATTTGGACCTTTCAAAGAAATATTTCTTTTATCAAAGTTCTTTATAACGGAATTACCATTAATGGTTTTAGTTACCGAAAAGCTGTTATTACTCGGATTGCTATCAGAAGCTCTTCCTGACCAATACAAACCAGCATAGATAATATTTGAACAAGATGGATTTGCTCCGTTCTCTGTCGAAAATGTCAATGTTGAACGAGAAGAGTTGAATGTCGGTTTCCCATCAACTCCATTACTACTATTTCCGTCTACATCTACATATATCATAGTGTTATTACCATTTTGAGTTTGGTCACCATAGTTTTGTAGTGTCATATTAGTATTTCCCATTATGGTAAAATCTCCTTTTACGTTGTAGATTTTCTTAGTAGGAGTATACTGAGATGTTCTTTGAGTAAAAGGAACTCGTATCTGTGCATTTGTAGTAAGTGCAATTCCTAATAAAAGGAAGACCAGCAAAAAATAACCGGTAATTAGGTTATTACTTTTTGAATTAAAGTATATATTTTTCATTTTGATTTCTTTTTGATTTGGGAATTAAGAACCTTTATCTACTTTATAGAATACTGCAAATCTCGATTCGTTATTACGAATTAGGTTTGAGATTACAGTACCAGTTGTTTCAACATTAGATAGTATATAGATATATTTCAAATTTGGAAAACTTGAAAATACAGAAAGATCTAAAGGAGAATTTAAGTCAACACTTTGAGCCAAATTGATGGTAACAATTTCAATACTTTCTTTTGAATTGATTGATGTTGCAATTTCTCTTAATGAACTTGAATTCGTGAATAGAGAAGTAGGGTTTTCTCCATATGGTTTTACTTCTCCACGGAGAAAATAAACAGCTGGTTGAACTTCTTTCAACAACTTTTCCAATCGACTTGAATTTGTGTTCAAATTTCTTGAAGTTGATTCTGAAGATCGCAGGTAAGCCAAATAGGCATTTACCTCCATTACTTGAGAACCTTGAATTGTTCTCACTTCTTGCGCAGTAGTACTAGCACAATAAAATGCCAATACCACTAATAGTAGTAGTCGTTTCATAAATAAAATTTGAAGATTACCGAACAACAGAAATTTGTTCAGTGGATTAATGAATAGTTTTGGGACACTTTTTTCCATAGCATTATAAGTTTAATACATTCGTAATTAGGTTTCCGATTTAAATTTCTAGGTAGATTTGGGAACCCACTAAAATAATTTGGGCTAATTTACTTACATAATTATTTTTCCAATCATTTTTTCTACCAATAACCATAAAACTCGTTGAAAGGTCAATTTTGGCTAAATTCCATTTGTTTTTAAGGTTCATTTCGGATTTTTATTATAAATTAAATATTGTTTTTTTATACTAATTATTGCTTTTTATTTGCTAATAGATTATATTTTAAGACTTTACATTACTAAATATACATACCCTGCTTTTTCAAAAGCATTCGATTTTTCATCCGTATATTTTATGATATAATAATAGGTACCTGTGGGTAATTGTTCGGATTCGTTTAATGTAATTCTTCCTTCAGATTTTCCTTTAAAAACTCTATTTTGATTATCATATTGTTTTGTTTTAAATACTAAAACTCCCCATCGATTATAGATTTCTACACTATTTGTTGGAAAGCAATTTGTTTGATCGATGTTTTCTATTAAAAATGTTTCATTCAATCCATCATTATTGGGAGAAAAGGCATTATGCACCAATAAATTACAAGCAGGCGCCACAAAACAATCGTTATTTACTTCGATTGTAACAGCTACAATTTGAGTACAATCACTAGAACCATATACGTATTTGAAATCATAATTCCCTGTAGGAGCTTGATACGGACTAAAAATTGAACCATTTAAATTTGGAACAACAATCAAGGATGTCCAATTTCCATTACTATTCATTCCTTCAGGTAAAAAGGAATTCAAATCGATATTGAGACTGCTATCATTATCCAAATTACAATCAACATAACCATAACCCGGAATTGAATCTTCCGCATTTTTGATACTAACTTTTTGTTCTACTACAATTGAATTTGCATATTCATCACTAAATGTCCAATGAATTGTATATTCGCCCTTTGATGAATACGATAAGAGATCTGTTGTAAAACCAATTACAGTACCTGAACAATTATCAGTTGTATTCGGAATCGGAACCGTTGTAGAGCAATAATCAATGATGTCGTTTAACAAAGGCAAATCGGGTGGAGTAGTATCAACGATTTTAATATTTATGGTAGCGATATCAAAACTTGTTGGATTTCCTTTTGGACAAATTTTATAGTCTACTTGGTAATTACCCACTGTTAATCCATTGTTTATTTCAATTTCTCCAGTCGTTGTATTGATTGAAATATTTTGATTTGCAGTAGCAACTAAAATAATGTCAATATCATTGTATTGGATGGGAAGTCCATTTAAGGTGTCATTACTTAATAAATTTCCAATTATTCCAGAAGTAGAACATTGATATTCATAATTGTTGTTTTGTGCCACAATTTGAGTAGCAACTACGGTGAAATTTACATGTGCTTGTTGACATTTAGTAAGATCTGTATTATCACAAATTTGATAGATAAGCGTATAATTTCCAGCTGGAGTTCCTGATGCCACTATGACATTTGTTCCTTCTAAAGTTATTCCACTTTGTGATTCACTTATCAAACTTAATTGAACTTGTGAAAGTAAAACTTCCTGTCCGTTAAGGCTGTCATTACTCAAAATATTAGTAAATGCTATTCCTCCAATTGCAGTATTAATAGTGTTTCCATTGTCTGAATTTGCAATAATCTCCGTACATTTTGTTAATGAAAACGGATAAACACAGTTCATTCCAAGATTGCTAGGAATTGCATAATAGGTTATACTGCTTCCAGCTTGAATCGGAAAAGGAGTAGAAGCTGAATATTGAATTGAATTTGGAGTAATTGGATAGGAATTGTAAAACAAACTCTCAGGTGGAAAGTTCAATGCAATTTCTTGAAAAGTTACTGAATTCGAAGTGTTACAAAAAGTATAATTACGGATGCTAGAGGTATTTTGACAGTTAGAAATTACATAATCTGTAGCATTTATGGCAATTGAAATGGGTCCTTTAATAGCATTTCCTGCACAATTTCCAGTAAAGGTTTTTCCTAAAATAAACGGACATTTTTCAAAGGAAACGTTGCTAATAGCACCTGTTCCATTTGAATAACCATTAATTAGAATTGCATTAGAACAGCTAGTGTTTTTTAACAGATAACAATCCTCAGAGGCTTTAATTTTAAAACGCAAATTTGCTAAAACTGTAGAAGGATCTTCAGGTAACGGTAAAGTACCAAAATCCCAAATTAGTGAGCCAAAAGCACCTAAAGTAGGATTGAAATGTATGTTGTTTTGGATTAAAGGTGCAGAAGTGTTCGTATTAGATCCAACAGCACTGCCTTCAATATAGGTTGCATTATAAGGTAATGGAATTACAATTTTAAAATCGGATATGGCTTCATTTTCGGTATTTTTAATGGCAAGATTCATTTCAATCTCTTGACCCGGTGATGCTTGTATATCTGGTGTAAATGGTACATTATTGATTTGTGAAACAGAGAGTGTGTTTTCTACTTGAGGAAGATAAGAATCTACTGCTAGAACTATTGCAAAAATAGCATACGTATCTCCAACAGTTCCATATCTAAAGTTCGTAGCGGTTTGATTATTTCCGATTATGGAATTGTTTTCATTGGAAATTTCAAAAGTGCCAATATCAATACCTGTATTGTTTGTTAAAATAGGATTTCGATTCGTATTAGTAATAGAGGAATTAAAGAAATTATCATCCGTATTTTGAGAATGATGAAGTTTCATAAAACTCAAATCGCTGTTTTTTTGAATTTGAAAATAATCACCATTAAGTCCAACATCTCCTTCACTTGCCATAACTCCTAGCTTAACTCCTACATGTCCAGTTTGAAGTGTATTGAATCCAGTAACTTCTAAATTATAGCCATTCGAGGTTGAATTTAATACGAAAGCATGACCATCAAATAAAGTGATATCACGATGTTTTAATTTTGAATTTTCATAAATCACTACCAAACCCCAACCTCCAGAATAACCAGTGCCACTTCCGTTGCCTTCAACAAGTGCTATATCTGCAGCCATATAGGAACCAATTCCATTCTGACGAACATATTCAGTAACATCAGTATAGGCAGAATAAATAAATGCATCCGAATTATTTGGATAATAAATTGCGTTTTCATTCGCTTCAAATTGGGAATAACTAGTTGCATTGGGTCCTTTAAATAAAATTTTTCGTTTACTAAAATTTTTAGTTACTGAAGAACCATTGATATTTTTAGTAACAGTAAATTCATTTGGACTAGTATTGGCTCCATCCGCGGTGCTTCTTCCTGTCCAATACAATCCTGCATAAACAATGTTTGTACAAGTATTTAAGGCACCGTTTTCTGTCGAAAAAATTAAATTAGCTGAAGAAGAATTCCAGGTAGTTGCATCCGAATCAACATCAATATACTGCATGGCATTATTGTTATTGTTGGTGTCAGCATCATAATTGACGAGCGTTAAATTGGTATTTCCAATGAAATTAAAATCACCATTTATACTGTAATTTTTCTTTAAAGGATCTTCTTGTGAAGTTCTAATTTTGAATGGGACACGCACTTGTGCCATTGAAGATTGAATACTACTCAATGAAAAAAACATCACAATGGCGAACCAAAGGACACTTCTATTTCCAAGACATATTGAGTAATTGTATTTCAATGTATTTTATTTTGACATTCAAAACTATTATTTTTTTATGGATAAGAATTAAAAAACACCGATAAAATGCGTAAAGTATCGATTAAATGCATGTATAAAGTATAAAATAAAGAAAAGTACTACAAATAATAAATCTTTTTAATTTTGAATTGATTATAGAATAATGAAAGATTATTTACTTAAATCCATAAAGTAAATGAATTAATATGTGTAAATTGTACCTTTAAAATCTATAGAATGAAAAATTTAATTTTAATTCGTCATGCTAAATCTAGTTGGGACGCACCATTAAATGATATTGATAGACCTTTAATGCAACGTGGTATTTTGGATGCTCATTTAGTATCAGGGAATTGTTTGCCTTTTATACCAAAACAGTATCAAATTTTTTCAAGTATTGCAAAACGCGCCAAAGAAACAGCAATAATTTTTGCTCAAAATTTCTCCTTTCCAATTGAAAATATTTTGTTTAAAGAAGAACTCTATACTTTTGATGAAAGAAAACTTGAAAATTCAATTAGATCATTATCTAATTCTTATAATAATGTTATTCTTTTTGGACATAACGAGGCAATTACAAATTTTGTTAATAAATTTGGAGACATTTTTATTGACAACGTTTCCACTTCTGGTTTTGTTTCCTTGCAATTTGATACAGAAGATTGGCGATCTATACGAGTCGGTAAAACAAAAAAAATTATTTTCCCAAAAGCATTAAATTAAATACATGTCTCATAACACTTATATTGATAGAGAAAAAAGTTGGTTGGCTTTTAATGCCAGAGTATTACAAGAAGCAGGAGATGACTCAGTACCTTTATTAGATAGACTTCGTTTTTTAGGTATTTTTTCCAATAATTTAGATGAATTTTTCCGAGTTAGATTTGCTGCAATTCGACGTTTAAGTTTATCGGGTATTTCTGGAGAAAAAGTGTTAGGTGGAATTAGTTCACAACAATTACTTCAGGAAATTACGCAAATTGTAATTCAACAACAGTCAGAAAGTTTGCGAATTCTCAATATTATTCAAAAGAAACTAGAAGCTGAAAACATTTTTATAATTAATGAAAATCAAATTCTAGAAGAACACGAGAATTTTATTAAAGATTATTTTATTCAAACTATTAGCCCAGCTTTAGTAACAATTATATTGAATGATTTAGCGGAATTCCCCTTGTTGAAAGATACCTCTGGATATCTCGCTATAAAACTAGTAATGAAACCAGTTCATTCTAAACGATCTTTACTTAATCTAACAAAACCAAAGCAGGAAATTACTTATGCAGTAATTGAAATTCCTAAAACTTTCAATCGCTTTTTGGTACTTCCACTTAAAGATGGTAAAAATTATATTATACTTTTAGATGATGTCATCCGTCATAATCTAAGTAGTATCTTTAATATTTTTGATTATGAAAGTATTTCAGCTAATATGATTAAAATCACTAGAGATGCCCAACTTGAAATTGATAGTGACTTGAGTAAAAGTATGATGGAGAAAATTGCTACAAGTGTCAAAGACAGAAGAATAGGAGAACCTGTTCGTTTTGTTTACGATAAAGAAATTAGTAAAGACACTCTCAAATTTTTCCTTTCTAAAATGAATATCCACGAAACGGATAGTGTTATTCCCGGAGGACGTTATCACAATCGAAGAGATTATATGAGTTTCCCAAATTTAGGAAGATACGATCTCTTATACAAAACCAACGAACCTTTACCTGTTTGTGGTTTGAGTTTGGAAGGAAGTATGCTCGAAAAAATCAGCAAAAAAGATTACCTTATCAATGCACCTTATCAGTCTTTTTCCTATTTAATTAAATTTTTAAGAGAAGCCGCACTCGACCCAAAAGTGACTTCTATCAAAATTACGTTATACCGACTAGCAAAAAATTCTCAGATTATTAGCTCCTTGATTAATGCCGCAAAAAATGGCAAGAAAGTTACAGTACAAATTGAATTGCAAGCACGATTTGATGAAGCAAGTAATATCTATTATGCGGAGCAAATGCAAACCGAAGGAATCAATTTAATCTTCGGAATTAAAGGTCTAAAAGTTCACAGTAAAATCTGTGTCATCGAACGAATTCAAGATGGGAAATTAAAGCGTTATGGTATGGTTTCATCAGGAAACTTCAACGAATCTACTGCTAAAATTTATACAGATGTGACGTTATTTACGTGTCACGAACAAATTCTAAAAGACATCAATAAAGTATTTGATTTCTTTGATGTGAATTTTAGAGTATATCGTTACAAACACCTAATAGTTTCTCCTCATTATACGCGAACACGTTTTTATAAATTGATAGATCGTGAAATTAATAATGCCATTATTGGTAATGAAGCGTATATCAAACTCAAAATGAATAGCTTGTCTGATTATGATATGATTGATAAATTGTACGATGCCAGTAGAGCAGGAGTGAAGATTCAACTATTGGTTCGTGGTATTTGTTCATTAATACCAGGAGTAAAAGGAATGAGCGAAAACATTGAAGCCATCAGTATTGTCGACAATTATTTAGAGCATGCTCGTGTTTTTATTTTCGCTAATAATGGTGATCCAGATGTTTTTATTTCCTCTGCCGATTTTATGACTCGAAATATTGATGCTCGTGTAGAAGTTACCTGTCCAATTTATGATATGGATATTAAAAAAGAATTGATAGATGCTTTTGATACAGGTTGGAAAGGAAATGTAAAAGCACGGTATCATTCGGATAAATTAGATAATAAATATAGAGTTCGCGGTAATAATCCAGTATTTAGAGCACAATTAGAAACTTATAACTATTATAAAAATAGGTATACTGTTTCATCTGATGAAGTTACAATGCTAAATCCTAAATGATTACCATAAAAAAATATGCAGCTATCGATATTGGTTCTAATGCCATGCGTTTACTTGTTTCTAATATTATTGAAGAAAAAGGAAAACCTACTCATTTCACCAAAAGTGCGTTGGTTCGTTTACCGATTCGATTAGGACAAGATTCATTTACAGTTGGAGATATTTCAGATGAAAATATCGATAGAATGATTGATGCGATGAATGCTTTTAAGCTTTTAATGAAAGTGCATAATGTTGAAAAATACAGAGCATTAGCAACTTCAGCGATGCGTGAAGCCACAAATAGTGCTGAAGTAATTCAAATTATCAAAGATAAAACCGAAATATCAATAGAACTAATCGACGGAAAAACAGAGGCTGCCATTATTGTATCTGCCGATTTGGGTCATTTATTAAATTCAGAAAACACCTATTTGTATGTGGATGTTGGTGGTGGAAGTACCGAATTTTCCCTATTCTCAAACAATTCTGTGATTGCTTCTAAATCCTTCAAAATAGGAACTGTTCGGCTATTAAATGAAATGGTTAATGAAGTAGTTTGGCATGAAATAGAAAGCTGGATCAAGTACAATACCATCGATTTTGAATCAGTCATTTTAATTGGCTCCGGTGGAAATATCAATAAGTTATTCAAAATGTCGGGCAAACAACAAGACAAGCCTTTGTCTTATTCCTATGTAAACAAACGATTTAATTTCTTGAACTCTCTAACCTACGAGCAACGTGTTTCAGAATTGGATTTAAATCCGGATCGTGCGGATGTCATTGTTTTAGCAACCAAAATTTACTTAAATGCGATGAAATGGTGCGGCGCTAAACAAATTTATGTTCCTAAAATCGGATTATCTGACGGAATCATCAAGGCTATGTACCATGATTCTATTTAGCTAAAAGATGAATAAAAACAGATTGGAAGCTTTAGTGATGGTGTTCTGGCCATTATAATCACTATTATGGTACTTGAGATTAAATTGCCTAATGGAGCCAAAACGAATGGATTGCTGCGTCAATCTATATAATCGTTGCCTTCATGTGGTTGATTCCCGACAAAAGAATTGAAAAACTTTTTGAAGAACTTGATTAATAATCTAAGTCAAAAGTTTTGCGCAACAATTCCAAACTCGGATTCAATTCATTCAAACGATTGTATTTGTCTTGTGCTGTAAATGCAAATTTATTCTCGACACTTTCATTCACAATAACATCTATCGTAATATCATGGTTGTGCAAATGTCCTTTTAGATAGCCCAACAAAGCAGTTTTTTCAGATTCAAAATCAATTTTGGATCCTTCATTGGGCAACTCAATAGTGATTTTAGACCCATGAAGTGTAGGGTCATTGATAAGCAATAAAGATTCCATAATCCTTGAACCATTTTCTCCTAATTTCTCTGCGTATTTTGTCCAATACAAAAGCATCTCTGTTTCTGTAAATGCTTCTGTTGGCATTTGAACCGTTTCTTTCGTTACGGTTTTATTCGATTCTTGATGTTCTTTTTTGGCTCGAATACTAGCCAATGAAAAGGCAGAAACTTTCTTTTCTCCCAAAGTATTTTCATTGGAAACTGGAGTTTCAATTTTGAATGGTTCAGCAATAGGAATAACGATTGGAGTTTCTACTACAATAGAATCCTCGATTTCGGGTAGAATTTCTTTAATGATTTCGATAATTTCTGGAGAAGTAACAGCTAATTCTAGGACTCTTCCGTAAAAATGTTTGGGTGGAATTATATATCCGTTAACTTTTTTTTTTCTCCATCAAAAGTGATAGAGGCTAATTGCATCAAACAAAGTTCAACAAGTAGTCGTTGATTTTGGGAAGTTTTAAATTTCAAATCACACTCATTCGCTAAGTCAATTCCTTTCATCAAGAAATCTTCTGATGCTTTTTGAGCTTGTTCACCATACATTTTTTGAGCTTGTTCCCCAACTTCTAAAAGTGAAAGTGTTGCCGGCGTTTTACTCACTAATAAATCCCTAAAATGTGAAGCCAAACCTGCAATGAAATGATGTCCGTCAAAACCTTTCGATAAGATATCGTTGTATGCCATTAACAAATCTGGAATCTTATTCTCCAAAATCAAATCGGTCACGTTAATGTATGTTTCGTAATCCAACACATTCAAATTCTCTGTAACCGCTTGACGTGTTAGGTTATTGCCACAATAGGAAACGACTCTGTCGAAAATAGAAAGTGCATCACGCATCGCTCCATCCGCTTTTTGTGCAATGATATGTAACGCATCATCTTCGAAAGCAACACCTTGACTTTGGGCAACTTCAGCTAAATGTTCTTTAGCGTCTTTCACAGTAATTCGTTTGAAATCGAATATCTGGCAGCGTGACAAAATCGTTGGAATAATTTTATGTTTCTCGGTAGTGGCTAGAATAAAAATCGCATGCTTTGGCGGTTCTTCTAAGGTTTTTAGAAAAGCATTGAAAGCAGCCGAAGAAAGCATGTGTACTTCATCTATAATATATACTTTGTATTGTCCGGTTTGTGGTGGAATCCGTACTTGATCAATTAAGTTTCGAATATCATCTACAGAATTGTTGGAAGCGGCATCGAGTTCAAACACGTTAAAAGCAAAATCTTCATTCGGATCGTCATAACCCGGTTGATTGATTTTACGGGCTAGAATTCGAGCGCAGGTGGTTTTTCCAACTCCACGTGGACCAGTAAACAAAAGCGCCGAAGCCAAGTGATTGGTTTCTATGGCGTTGAGTAAAGTGTTGGTAATGGCTTTTTGACCGACAACATCTTTAAATGTTTGCGGACGGTATTTACGCGCCGATACTACAAATTGTTCCATCTTTTTTTATTGGTGAACAAATATAAGTTTATTATTTTGAATTTTAAATGTTGAATTCTAAATGAAAAAATTAATTCTCGACAAGGTGCCCTAGCCCCGATAGAGCTGATATCCTTTTTTCTTGAGGGACGAAAAGAAAAAAGATTAAGGCGAAAGCGGGAACAAGCTCCTCATTCAACATTTAAAATTCAAAATTCAAAATAATAAAACTACTTTTGCCCCGCAGACCGCCTTATCGCTGTTCAGTAATGAAGAGAGGAAAGTCCGGACACCAAAGAGAAGCATAGCGGGTAACGCCCGTCCGTCGAGAGGCGAGGACCAGTGCAACAGAAAGTATGTACAGTTCGGCTGTAGTGAAACCAGGTAAACTCTATGCGGTGAAATTCCAAGTATATCGGCATTTAAGGGTTTCTCGCCCGTTGTCGAAGGGTAGGAAGCTCGAACCAAGGAGTAATTGTTGGTCTAGATAAATGATAAGGGCTCACTTTGTGGGTACAGAATCCGGCTTATAGGTCTGCTTTTTTTTTGAGTTGCTGAGTGTCTGAGTAACTAAGTTTCTGAGTTTTTTTTAGGAGCCGGGAACCTGCTATCCGTTGCAAGTCCTCGCTGCGCTGTGGGCTTTCCACTTCTATCAGGGCTATAATTATCACAAACAAATAAGAACTTAAGCGCCTCAGAACCTTAGTCACTTAATCCTTAGAATCTTCTTTCCCATCTATTTCAAAAAAACTAAAAATCGAACCCCCATAACTTTTCTTAAACGAGAAATGAATCAAATGATCGAGCTTCGTATATTTCGAATGCTCAATGACCATCATGCCATCATTTTCTAACAATTCGCTTTCAAAAACAGCAAGAACAATCGTATCAAAAGATTTCTGATCTAAAGCATATGGCGGATCGGCGAAAATAATGTTGTATTTCGATTTGCAACGTTTGATGTATTGCACCACATCGCTTTTGATGGCGGCAATATTAAAGTCGAATTCCTCAGCTGTTTGTTTGATAAATTTCACACATCCAAAATCTCCATCCACACTTGTAATATTCTTACTACCGCGCGATGCAAACTCATAACTGATGTTGCCAGTGCCGGAAAATAAGTCTAAAACTTTCAAATCTTCAAAATGAAAATGATTGTTGAGTACATTAAACAAAGCCTCTTTACTCATATCCGTCGTAGGGCGAACGGGAAGGTTTTTGGGTGGAGAAATGCGTCTTCCTTTGAATTTACCAGATATAATTCTCACGATTGTATGAGGATAAAATGCTTCAAATTTTCTGAAGTAGCAAGTGAGTTGTTTTCTTGTAAATCTCTGACATCTAAAAGACTAACATTTCTAATGTACTTGTATGCAATTTTAAAATAGGCATCTTCCTCAGCGATGTTTCCTAGAAATTCTAGTTTGAAAACCTCTGGATTCATATTCAATTGTTCCGACGTAAAAAGCAAATAGTAAATTAAATCCTCAGGGGTTTTATACTCGAAGGTATTGTACAATAATAAATGTTGATTTTGAACCACAAGAATTTCAAAATGATGCCTAGCCAGATGTACAAACATCTTCTTATCATCAATGTTTTTCGAACGTTCCAACAAACGAGACACTAAAATAGTCGACACATGTTTGTAGCTAAACGTCCCAAAATGCTCCACAAAAATATTATTGATGTTCACATAGGGAACATATACATTATGTATCGGATAGGTCGATAAGGTATCAAAATCAAAGAAATCTGTTTCGTAGACTTTCGTATTGTATTGCAAATAGCTACCTAAATACATTTCATTAAACATCGGAGCAGGAACAAAAGTCGATAAATGATTGTCATACAATATTTCTACATCATCATAAGCTGTTTTGAAAATAGGGTTTTCATTCAAGATTTGAGTGATAACTTCTTCCAATTTAAAGTTGGGATTGTCCGTATCAAATACCGTTTCTTCCAAAGCTAAAACTTTGTGGTTGAGCGTATCCAAACTACTAAATGACATAGAAGTCAAGGAAACTTGAATCGTCAGTTTTTGGTATTTCTTTTCCGTGATGTTGGCAGCATTGACTAACATAAAATAGATTTTCGTTTAAAAATCGAATGCGACAAACTTACAATTTTTTTGAATGATTTTTATATTTTTTTAGGAGCTGTTTCCTGCTGTTCGCTAAATCTTTTTCCGTCTAAAGAAGCCGGGAAAAGGATACCGCTTCCATCAGGGCTAGGGCAATCGACTTTAGATGACAAGACTTTAGAACTCCATGGCACTGCATATCTTGTGATTTTATAGACTATTAACCATATAATTTCTTAGATTTGCTTTTTTATTAATCTTGCACTTTATGAAAAGATTTACCATACTGCTGTTGCTTTTAGTTTCAGTATCACAAGCCCAACCGATTTTAACCCCACCTAATTTTCCCACCGAATATTCCGCATCTGTTTATAGTGGAAACACTGCTGGATTTACAAACGGATCTGCTGGAGCCAACCAAGTTTGGGATTATTCGGAGATAATCATAGAAGAGATAGGCTTAACAATGACTGTTATTCCAATAGCAACAATGCCTTTTGTAGAAGAATTCCCAAACGCAAGTTATTGCCAAAAATGGAATGACTCTGGTAGTATCTTCTATGATGTCTATAATCTTAACAACAATACATTTGAGTCAATGGGTTTTGCTGATGAAAATTCGTATCTCAGATATAGTGATACGAATCTGATATTTCAATTTCCATATACTTACAACACAATAATTACCGATACTTATCTAGAGGATACGCCAGGATCTACTCCAGATTCAGAAACCAAGACTTATGATGCATTCGGAACATTGATTACACCTTTTGGATCTTTTCCTGACATTATCCGCCAAAAACTTGAAAGCAACGGAAGTGTGGCTTATACATGGTTTGACTCCCACACTTATCAAGTAATCCTCAGCGGTAATTTCGATAACAGCGTGATTTATTTTTATAAAGACACAACCAACTTGGGAATTAATAAAAATGAAAATCAAGCCTTTTCAATTTACCCAAATCCAACGAATGATGTTTTCACCATTTATAATCAAAATAATCTTAACCATGCTTTAATGAATGTTTATGATGTTATGGGAAAAGCTTTAATTACTACTGAAAAAAGCAACGAGGATTATACGAATATCAGCCTCAAAGATTTCAGTCCGGGTTTATATATTGTAAAAATTACCAATAACGAAAATCAAGTTTTATACACTCAAAAAATCATTAAAAATTAGATTCTTAGATTCAACTAACATACTAAATCCTAACTAAGTACTTTTTTCTTTGCGCCTTTGCGTCTTTGCGAGCCAAATCAAAAAAACTTTGCGTACTTTGCGGTTACAAAACAACCTAATGACTTCGCCCAATTTTTATAGCATTCTAACCCGAAACTTCCCTTTTCAACCGACTACAAAACAGGATATTTTCTTCCAACAAATTGCGGAGTTTATTACCAATACTAACAAAGACGAAATCTTTGTCCTCAAAGGCTACGCGGGAACAGGAAAGACTACAGTTATTGCTACAATCGTCAATCATCTCGCAGAAATTCAAAAGAAATATGTGCTTTTAGCGCCTACCGGTCGCGCGGCCAAAGTCATTGCGAATTATTCTCAAAAACCAGCGTTTACCATTCACAAGAAAATCTATTTTCCGAAGAAGAGTAGTGGAGGCGGCGTGAGTTTTACCTTGCAACCCAACAAACACAAAGACACGATTTTTATCGTCGATGAAGCGTCGATGATTTCGGATGTCAATCAGGAAAGTAAGTTGTATGACAATGGTTCCTTGCTCGATGAATTGATTTCGTATGTGTACGCTGGCGTCAATTGCAAAATGATTTTATTGGGCGATACGGCTCAGTTGCCGCCAGTAAATTTATCTATTTCTCCTGCATTGGATATCGATTCGTTGGGATTGAACTATAACAAAGAAATCAAACATATCGAATTCGATGAAGTCATGCGACAAGAAGAAGATTCGGGAATTTTATTTAATGCCACAGAACTGCGTGAGCTACTGAAAGTCGATTTCATTCCAACTTTTCAATTTCAGTTGAAAAATTTTACCGATATTATCCGATTGACCGATGGCTATGATATTCAAGATGCAATCAATTCGGCGTATAGTAAATATAGTATCGAAGACACGGCTTTTATTGTTCGCTCGAACAAACGCGCCAATCAATACAACCAGCAAATTCGGACGAAGATTCTCGATAAAGAAAGTGAATTATCGGCTGGTGATTATTTGATGGTGGTGAAGAACAATTATTTTTGGCTGAAAGAAAGCGATGAAGCGGGTTTTATTGCCAATGGAGATATTATCGAAGTGTTGCAAATTTTTAATATCAAGGAATTATACGGATTCAAATTCGCGAATGTCAAAATCAGAATGGTCGATTATCCGAATCAGAAACCTTTCGAAACCGTGTTGTTGATGGATACCATTGCCAGCGAATCACCATCACTTTCGTATGACGAATCGAACCGATTGTATCAAGAAGTAATGAAAGATTACGAAGGAGAAACGAAATACAAGAAATTTCAGAAAGTCAAAGAGAATGAATACTTCAATGCGTTGCAAGTCAAATTTTCCTATGCGATTACCTGTCACAAATCGCAAGGCGGCCAATGGAACACGGTATTTATCGAGCAACCCTATTTGCCGGATGGCATCGACAGAGAATACATTCGTTGGTTGTATACCGCGATTACACGT
>JAYVZG010000004.1:0-108816 GCA_043783565.1 Flavobacterium sp.
TGGATTAACATCAAATACATGGTATGATTTCTATATTCGCTCAAAGTGCGGTAATGTCAATTCCATTTGGACTGGCCCGTTTCCTTTCAATACCCAAGCCGATTATTGTGGTGGCGATCATTTTTATGATGAGGGTGGTCCCAACGGGAATTATCCAGCTTATGATTCTCAGTATGTGACAATATATCCGATTGGAACAGGAAATAGAGTAAAAGCAATTTTTAATTCTTTTCAACTTAACAATAACGATTCATTTAGTGTATACAATGGAACTAGTTCGTCGGCTCCTTTGCTGTTTTCAAGAAACTCAGGCAACTTAATTGCACCCACAACTATTTCTGCAACAAATCTTCAAGGAGCTTTGACGTTTTATTTTAATAGTTATTCTCAAAACAACCAAGGATGGGACGCAACTATCGTTTGTGAACCTATGCCAATTTGTTCGATTCCACCATCCAATTTAACCATTGTAAATACCTCAGCTTCATCCGTTACCCTGAATTGGACAGAAAATGCAAGTGCCACTTCTTGGGAAGTAATAGTAGTTCCGCAAGGATCTACCCCAACTGGAGCCGGTGTGATAACCACTACCCATCCATATACATTTGAAGGATTGGACTCAAATACTAATTACGATGCCTATATTCGATCTATTTGTGGAAATGTAAATTCTGATTGGTCTTCACTTCTAACATTTAAAACCCAAGGAAACTATTGCGCAGGTGATCACTTTTATGATACTGGAGGTGCGAATGGAAATTATCAAAATTATGAAAATTATATAACCACTATATTTCCAACGATAACAGGAAATTATGTTCAAGCCGTTTTTAATTCTTTTCAAATGGAAAGTTGTTGCGATGTTTTGCGTATCTTTAATGGTCCAAACATCAGTGCAGCTTTGTTATACAGTGGAGGCTCTGTTTCGCCAGGAACCAAAATTTCTACTCACACAACAGGTGCTTTGACATTTACCTTTTCATCAGATGGAAGCCAAACTGGTTCTGGTTGGGACGCTACAATTAGTTGTGGGAATTTAGCAATCAATGCGAATGAGTTCGAAAATTCGTTGCAGTACTACCCAAATCCCACTCATGATTTACTTCATATAAATTCAAAAAACTCAATCGAAAAATATCAAGTATATGATCTCAACATGAGATTAATTTTGTACGAAAAAGTAAATGCTACTCAGTTTGATATTGAGTTGTCAAACTGCAGTTCAGGATCTTACTTTGTTAAATTTTTTGACACTGACAACAAAACCAAAGAAATCAAAGTTCTGAAATTGTAAGACTTCATCCATTAATACGACAACCTTTTGAAATTGAATTTTCAAAAGGTTGCTATATTTAATAAATAATCAAAATCTTATTCTGACATCTTGTCATCTTTTTAACCGTTTGCATTATCTTTGTCGGGAATCTGTAGCGTATTAAAAAGGATTATGGAAAAGATTATTGAAGAGACCAAACAAGGTGAAAGTCTTGTTTTGGAACAAAAACCCGAAAACACCAAAAAACTTTTTATCGAAAGTTATGGATGCGCGATGAATTTTTCAGACAGCGAAGTGGTAGCTTCTATTCTGTTTGAAAATGGATTCAATACGACTCAGATTTTAGAAGAAGCTGATTTGGTATTAGTAAACACTTGCTCCATTCGAGATAAAGCGGAACAAACTATTCGAAAACGTTTACAAAAATACAATGCGGTGAAACGAGACGTGAATCCAAAAATGAAAGTGGGTGTTTTAGGATGCATGGCAGAACGTTTGAAAGACAAATTCCTTGAAGAAGAAAAAATTGTCGACTTGGTCGTTGGTCCAGATGCGTATAAAGACCTTCCCAATTTGTTACAAGAAGTGGAAGAGGGCCGAGATGCTATCAATGTCATTCTTTCTAAAGACGAAACGTATGGCGATATATCTCCGGTTCGATTAATGACTAACGGTGTTTCTGCTTTAGTTTCGATTACCCGCGGATGTGATAATATGTGCACGTTTTGTGTGGTTCCTTTTACGCGTGGGAGAGAACGCAGTCGGGAACCACAAAGTATTTTGAAAGAAGTTGAAGATTTGTGGAAAACAGGATATAAAGAAATTACGCTTTTAGGTCAGAATGTCGATAGTTATTTATGGTATGGCGGTGGACTCAAAAAAGATTTTGGAAATGCATCCGAAATGCAAAAAGCCACTGCGGTCGATTTTGATCAATTGCTTGAAATGGTTGCTGTAAGTTTTCCTAAAATGAGGATTCGTTTTTCGACTTCAAATCCACAGGACATGCATTTAAGCGTATTGCAAGTTATTGCTAAATACCCTAATATTTGTAAACACATTCATTTGCCAGTGCAATCAGGAAGCAATCGAATTTTGGCAGCAATGAATCGATTGCATACGCGAGAAGAATACATGACATTGATTGATACCATTCGAAATACGATTCCAGAATGCAGCATAACTCAAGATATGATTGCTGGTTTTCCTACTGAAACAGAAGAAGATCATCAAGATACCTTGAGTTTGATGGACTATGTAAAATATGATTTTGGTTATATGTATTCGTATTCGGAACGCCCAGGAACTTTAGCAGGCAGAAAAATGGAAGACGATGTGCTTGAAACCATAAAATTGCGGCGCTTGCAAGAAATTGTAGACAAACAAAGAGAATACAGTGCTATTCGAACAAAGGAATTTGTTGGAAAAACGGTTGAAGTCTTAATCGAAAAAGAATCTAAAAAATCAGATCAAGATTGGTCAGGAAGAAATTCACAAAGTATTACAGCAGTCTTTCCTAAAGAAAATTATAAAATTGGAGAGTTTGTCAATGTAAAAATCACCGATTGTACCAGCGGAACTTTGATTGGAGAAGCTGTTGGATATTCGGAAATGAACTAAAAAAATATAAGCCACAGATTAAAAGGATTTTTACAGATTTTTTAATCATTTAAATGCAAAAAAACAATTTTTTATAGACAGTTATAGAGAAGGTGAAACTTATAAGATTATAGGAATATGCATGGAAGTTCATCGGATACTTGGTCCAGGATTACTAGAAATTATTTATAAAGATGCTTTAGAAATTGAATTTAGAGAAAATAATATTCCGTTTGAAAGAGAAAAAGAGTTTATAATCCAATACAAAGACAAAATTTTACCTCATAGATTTTTCGCTGATTTTATAGTAAATGAAGATATAATTTTAGAAGTAAAAGCAATTAAAGAAATCTCTAACGAACATATTGCTCAAGTCTTAAATTATATGAAACTAGCAGATTCAGAAATCGGATTAATAGTTAATTTTCAACCCAAATCGCTTCAATATAAAAGATATGTTTTATAAAGAAAATTTAAAATCTGTGAGAATCCTTTTAATCTGTGGCAAATAAAAAACCAAATGGAATCAGTACAAGCAATAAAACAACGTTTTGAAATTATCGGAAACGATCCAAAACTCAATCGTGCCATAGAAAAAGCGATACAAGTAGCGCCAACCGACATTTCGGTTTTAGTAGCTGGAGAAAGTGGTGTCGGAAAAGAAAATATTCCTCGTATTATTCACTCACTTTCACACAGAAAACACGGAAAATATATTGCAGTTAACTGTGGTGCGATACCTGAAGGAACGATCGATAGTGAACTTTTTGGTCACGAAAAAGGTGCGTTTACTGGAGCCACAGGAACACGTGAAGGCTATTTTGAAGTGGCGGATGGCGGAACCATTTTTCTTGATGAAGTGGGTGAATTGCCGTTAACTACTCAAGTGCGATTGTTACGTGTTTTGGAAAATGGTGAATTCATTAAAGTAGGTTCCTCCCAAGTGCAAAAAACCAATGTCCGTATTGTGGCTGCCACCAATGTCAATTTGTTTGATGCCATTGAAAAAGGGAAATTCCGTGAAGATCTTTATTATCGATTGAGTACTGTTGACATTCCTTTACCGCCCTTACGCGAACGAAAAGACGACATTCATTTATTGTTTCGAAAATTTGCTGCTGATTTTGCTCACAAATACAAAATGCCATCTTTGAAACTCGAGGATCAAGCGGTGCACGTGTTGCAAAAATTTAGATGGAGTGGAAACATTCGTCAACTGAGAAATGTAGCAGAACAAATTTCGGTTTTAGAAACCAATCGCGATATTACAGTGGCAACTTTACAATCGTATTTGCCTATTGAAGGAAGTAATTTACCATCCGTTATTAAAGACAAAAAATCAGAAAGTGATTTCAGTACAGAGCGTGATATCTTATATAAAGTCCTTTTTGATATGAAAAGTGATTTGTATGATTTAAAAAAACTCACTTTAGAATTGATGAAAAACGGCAGTGGAAAATTGCAAGACATCAATCCGAATTTGATACAGAAAATATACGGTTCCAACGGAGATGAAAGTGAAATTTCTTTCGAAGAAACGCCACGAACATCCGTCATGACAACACCAAACAACCAGACAGTATTTGTAGACAACGACGAACAATTTCAATTTGCAGAAACTGTGGAGGAAGAAGAAGTACTCAAATTAGAGCAAAAAGAAATCGAACTCATCAAAAAATCGCTAGAAAAAAACAAAGGCAAACGAAAAGCGGCGGCAGATGAATTAGGCATTTCGGAAAGAACCTTGTATCGAAAAATCAAACAGTTTGATTTGTAACTTGATTAAAGATTAAATTGAATATCTTTGAATTTTTAATTTTTAAATGAAATACCTAAACTATATTTTACTTTGTTTTGTAGCACTGAGCTGCAACTCTTGCTCTGTATATAATTTCACTGGAACTGGAAAAATTGATGCGAAGACGTTTCAAGTGAATTATTTTCAAAATAATGCTTCTTTAATAGAACCTGGAATTGAAAGAACATTTACTCAAAAACTGCAAAATTTAATTCAGAATCAAACGAATTTAAACTTAGTCAATTCGGGTGGCGATATCACTTATGAAGGTGAGATAATCGATTATAGAATTAGCCCAACTACTGCAACTGCGGATCAACGTGCTGCAGAAAGTCGTTTGTCGATTACCGTAAACGTTCGTTTTTCGAATAAAAATAAAGAAGCGGATGCTTTTGAAAAAAAATTCTCTTTCTTTTATAATTATCCGGGTACAGAACAATTGGTTGGCTCTAAACTGACCGCTGGTCTTGACGAAATTTTTGAACGAATTACCCAAGACATTTTTAATGAATCACTAGCTAAATGGTAACTAAAATTTTGTTTATTTGTGGAATCGTTTAATCGTGTAACCGAAAACTAACGATTAAACGATTAAACGATTCCACAATTCCACGATTAAACAACAATGAACGTAACTGAATACACCTATCTGATTAACAAACCCGATGCTGTCAATGACAAGCAAACCGAGGCTTTGGAAAAGATTGTTCAGGAATTTCCTTACTTTCAAAGTGCTAGAGCTTTATATTTGAAAGGTTTATACAATCAAAATAGTTTTAAGTATAACTATTCATTAAAAATAGCGGCGGCACATACTACAGATCGAAGTGTGTTGTTTGATTTTATAACTTCAGACACTTTTACAACAATTCAAAAAGGATTCTACGAACAAAAATCGTCCGAAATTTTAGAGATTGCAGTCAATGAAAGTGAAATAGTCTCTGATGATCCTAAATTAGAGGTTCGTGAAAACACTATTGAACAATCCATCAAAACGTCAATTAAAGAAGCTTCTATTTCTAATGAACTTCCAGCAATCAATGAAGTAGCCACTATATATGAAGAGGCCATTTCAAAAGAGAAACCCATTGAAGTTTTAGAAGAAAAGTTAGAAATTGGAAAACCATTAGCCTTTTCTTTAACTGAAAGACACTCGTTTCAAGAATGGTTACAATTGTCTAAATTTCAACCGATACAGCGAGAAATCCTTGAAAATCCTCTCGAACAAGAAAACCCTTCTGAAGTCAATTTCGAGAAGCAAAAAAAAAACGTCTTAATTGACAAATTTATTCAGGCCAATCCAAAAATTCCACCTGTAAAAAAAGATTCAGAGATTCCAACTATTTTTTATGAACCCAGTAATGCCGACAATTCTTCCTTAATGACAGAGACTTTAGCAAGGGTTTATTTGGAACAAAAGAAATATCAAAAAGCAATTCAAGCATATGAAATATTAATTTTGAAATATCCAGAAAAAAGTAGTTTCTTTGCAGACCGAATTTTAGATATAAAAAATTTACAACAAAATAATAAATAATAACAATGGGTAATTTTTCAATTTTTTTAGTTTTAATCACAATAGTTTGTTTTCTATTAATTATCGTAATCATGGTACAAAACCCTAAAGGTGGTGGATTGTCTTCCGCATTAGGAGGTTCACAAATGATTGGTGGTGTGCAAAAAACGACAGATTTCTTAGATAAAAGTACTTGGTATTTAGCAACAATTTTAATAGTACTAATTTTATTATCAAGTCTAAGTTTTCCAAACATGATGGGCAAATCGGACTCGAAAATTATTGATCAAACGGAAGCGGGTGCTCCAAAAACAGCAACTCCAGCTGCTACAACTCCAGCTAAAGAAGCTGCTCCTAAAACAGCAACTCCAGCAGCTGAAGTTCCAGCAACGGCAGTGCCAGTGAAAAAATAATTTGTCTTCAAAATAAATTCAATGCCAGCTTGACAATGCTGGCATTTTTTTTAAGCAAAATTGTCAGTTTTAACCCGATGGCATACTTTCTGAAATGCGAGGAAACATCAAAATATAACACAAATACACTAATATTATGGCTTTAAACATTAAACCACTTTCAGACCGTGTTCTTATCGAACCTGTAGCGGCAGAAACCAAAACTGCCTCTGGAATTTTTATACCTGATACCGCAAAAGAAAAACCTCAAAAAGGAACTGTTGTAGCCGTTGGAAACGGAACAAAAGATCATGCTATGACTGTAAAAATTGGAGACTCCGTTTTATATGGTAAATATGCAGGAACTGAACTAAAATTAGACGGTAAAGATTATTTGATGATGCGTGAAGATGACATTCTTGCGGTAATATAGCAATACGCTTTAAGCCATAGGCAATAAGCTATGAGAGATTTTAAGAAATATGATATTTGGCAATTAAGTCATTCTTTTACTTTAGAGATTTATAAAATCACTTCTAATTTCCCAAAGGAAGAAGTTTATGGTTTAACAAGTCAAATTCGTAGAGCTTCAGCTTCCATTCCGACAAATATTAGCGAAGGTTGCGTAAGAAATAGCGATAAAGAATTCAATCAATTTCTAAACATTGCACTTGGTTCAGCTAACGAATCAGAATATTTATTACTACTTTCTAAAGATTTAAAATACATCAATTCTGACTTATTTGAATCTTTTGAAAAAGACATCAATAAAATAAAAAGTAAAATTTATAAATTAAAACAAATACTAAATCAGCAGTAAGAACAAAGCATACAGCCTAAAGCCTACTGCCTAAAGCAAAATAAAATGGCAAAAGATATAAAATTTGATATTGAAGCACGTGATGGTTTAAAACGTGGCGTGGATGCATTAGCAAATGCAGTAAAAGTAACTTTAGGTCCCAAAGGACGTAATGTAATTATCGGTAAATCTTTCGGTGGACCAAACGTTACTAAAGATGGAGTTACCGTAGCTAAAGAAATCGAATTGAAAGATCCTTTAGAAAATATGGGCGCTCAAATGGTGAAAGAAGTTGCTTCTAAAACCAATGATTTAGCTGGAGACGGAACTACAACGGCAACAGTTTTAGCACAAGCAATTGTTAAAGAAGGCTTGAAAAACGTGGCAGCTGGCGCCAATCCAATGGATCTTAAAAGAGGTATTGATAAAGCTGTAGAAGCTATCGTTGCTGATTTGGCTAAACAAGCCAAAGTGGTAGGAAGCGATTCTGAAAAAATCAAACAAATTGCTTCTATTTCAGCGAACAATGATGAAGTTATTGGTGAATTAATTGCCAATGCTTTTGCTAAAGTGGGTAAAGAAGGTGTCATAACTGTAGAAGAAGCAAAAGGAACTGAAACCTATGTGGATGTTGTGGAAGGAATGCAATTCGACAGAGGTTATTTATCACCCTATTTCGTAACTAATCCAGAAAAAATGGAAGCGGAATTGGAAAATCCATACATCTTATTGTATGACAAAAAAGTTTCTTCCTTAAAAGAATTATTACCTGTTCTTGAGCCAGTTGCTCAATCAGGAAAACCATTGTTAATCATTGCTGAAGATGTTGATGGCGAAGCATTATCAACATTAGTGGTAAATAAATTACGTGGTGCCTTAAAAATTGCCGCAGTAAAAGCTCCAGGTTTTGGTGACAGAAGAAAAGCAATGTTGGAAGATATTGCCATCTTAACTGGTGGTACTGTCATTTCTGAAGAAAGAGGTTACACTTTAGAGAATACTACTATCGACATGCTTGGAACAGCGAAAAGAGTGACTATTGATAAAGACAATACTACGGTTGTAAGCGGTGCTGGTGAAGCGGATATGATTAAAAATCGTGTCAACCAAATCAAAGGTCAAATGGAAGCTTCAACATCGGATTACGACAAAGAAAAACTGCAAGAACGTTTGGCTAAATTGGCCGGCGGTGTTGCTGTTCTATATGTTGGCGCTGCTTCTGAAGTTGAAATGAAAGAGAAAAAAGACCGTGTTGATGATGCATTGCATGCAACTCGTGCTGCTGTTGAAGAAGGAATTGTTGCTGGAGGTGGTGTGGCTTTATTGAGAGCTAAAAATGTATTGAAAGATGTAAAAGCTGACAACGCAGATGAAGCTACTGGAATTCAAATAATTTCTCGTGCTATCGAATCTCCATTGAGAACTATTGTAGAAAATGCAGGTTTAGAAGGTTCAGTAGTAGTTGCTAAAGTTGCAGAAGGAAAAGGCGATTATGGTTACAATGCTAAAACAGACGAATATGTTGACATGCTAAAAGCCGGAATTATCGATCCTAAAAAGGTAACCCGTGTCGCTTTAGAAAATGCTGCTTCTGTGGCTGGAATGATTTTAACAACCGAATGTGCTTTGGTAGAAATAAAAGAAGAAAACGCTGGTGGAGGAATGCCAATGGGCGGCGGAATGCCGGGGATGATGTAATAGCAATATTTATAAAAACAAAAAATCCGAAGCTACTAACTTCGGATTTTTTTATTATTAATCATGATCAGATGGCTTGGCGGTTCTTTTCTTCAACAACTTCATAAAAACAGGCACAGTAGAAACAAGTATGATTCCAATGACAATCCACTCAATGTGATGTTTTAAATCGATGCCTTGTTTGAGGAAAACCCCATAAAGATAATGTCCAGAAAATATCAAAACGAAGGACCATAAAAAAGAACTTACAATATTAAAGAACATAAACTTCTTTTTATCCATCGAAACAATTCCGGCTACAATCGGCGCAAAGGTTCTGAAAATCGGTAAAAATCGAGCAAAAATGATCGCTTTTCCGCCATACTTTTCGAAGAAGTCTTTCGACTGTAGTAAGTATTTTTTCTTAAACCAAAATGTATCTTCTTTCTTAAACAAATAATAGCCGCTCTTGGCTCCAAACCAATAGCCAGTCATATTCCCGAATACACCAGAAACTGCTACTGCGGTTGATAATAGGGTGACATTAATGAAATCACTATCCAAAAAAGCGACATTCTGAACTAAATCACGACTGTAAATTCCCGCTAGAAAAAGCAAACTGTCCCCTGGAAGAAAAAACCCAGCAAACAAACCTGTTTCAGCAAAAACTATAAACAATACAATATACAAACCCAATTGAATTCCAGCAATTTCAAAAGTGATATAAAACTCCGGATTTAATAATTGGGTCCATTCGAATTGATTCATAAGTCGGATTATAGTTAGAATTTAAAGTTTGTGAAAGTAAGAATAATTTACCTTAACCGCAAAGCTATAAACCAATTTTAAAGAAATCTTTACGATTTACTTTCTATCATATTTACAACAAGAGTGTAGTTTTTCATAAACTTCATTAGTCGTTTTTATCTCCTCTGTATCATGCCCAACATTTGCAATAGCTTTTTTAACTTCTAAGACGTTGGTTTTCTCTTCATTGATAATCAAACTCATCTGATGCGTTTCTACATCCCAACCTGCAGATTTTACGCCTGTAACACTATAGGCAGCTTTTTCGATTCGTTTTTTACACTGTTCGCAAATGCCATTTACTTCAAAAGTATGTTTGGCATTTTTATTCTTTTTTTCTTGAGCATAAGTTGAAAATCCTAGGAATGTCAACATTACAATTATAAATACATTTTTCATTTCTATTAATTTTTAATTCTTATCTTATTTTAAACCGTAGTCCCGCATAATACATCTGGCCAAAAACTGGCGCATAAACAATTGAGGTATCAAACGTAGGCCCGAATGGATTGTCACTTCCTAATATTGCTTTTTCTTGTCGATAATTCCCAATATTTTCTCCACCAATATACATTTCAAAAGTAGATGAAAAAGTTCGTGTAACCTGAACATTCATCACAGAAAATGAAGGTGAAAACTTTGGCAATTGATCTTCTGTAGGGTTTGAACTTGTAGTAGGCAACGCTTGTTTGCCTAACCAATTTAAGGTGTAATCAAATTTCCATTGCTTTCCTTTTTCTACAATATGAGTTTCAAATGAAAGATTGGCAAAAAATCGATGCTTTGCTTGCAACGGTCTTTCGTAGCTTCCTGTCAAATAATCTGTTTGAATGTCGTAATATTTATAGGCAGTTCTCAAATTGAGATGTTTTTTGAGCTCGATATTGAAATCCAATTGCAAACTATTTGCATATGATTTCCCTTTCAAATTATAAAACAACACTTGTTGTGGACTCGCATACAAATCTACTATAACTTGATTTTGAAAATCGGTACGATAAAAATCGAATCCAACATCGGCACTTTTTCCGAAAAGTAAAAATTGTTGGTTAAAACTTACGCCATAATTCCACGCAATTTCTGGATTTAAGCCATAAATTTTCCCCGAATCATTCAAAACCGATAAGGTTCTTGAACTCGCAAAAAGATTTTGATTTTCTGCAAAAATATTGGCAGCTCTCTTTCCTCGTCCAGCAGAGAATCGCAAAACACTTTTTTCCCACGGATTGTATCTTACATGCAATCTCGGTGTTGCAAAAGCTCCCAATCGATTATGATAATCGATTCTTCCTCCTAAAATCACACTAAAATTATCGGTGTTGTCATAAGTATACTCAAAAAAAGCACCTGCTGAATTATCGATTCTGCTGACATCGGAACGCATTACATATTCCGCATAAGAATCATACGTAAAATTCAATCCTGTAGCGAATTTATGTTTGGTGTTATTGATAATCGAATTGAATATCAAGTTTGAATAATAACTCTGCTGCTTGATGTCATAGTTTCTCAATCCGAAATAAGAATCTTGATTGTGGTTGCTGTAAGCATTTTGAAAACCGATACTTTGAAAAGGCATGTCTTTAAATATATAACCAACTTTAGAAGTAAAATCGAAGCGTTCTGTATTGATTTCTGAACCCCAAATTAGATTCGAACCTTTATCTCGTGTACGATCAAAATCAAGTTGTCCCGTTAATTTTTTGTCATTCATGTATTTGAAATTAAAAAAAGAAATCCAACCTGTTTCCGCGCAAGCATATTGCCAACGATTGATTAAATTAATTTGTTGACCCAATGGATTATCTAAAAAACCATCTTGATTCATGTCGTTTTTAGCAATCCGTGTATTGCCATGAACATACAAACTCGTTGCCCAATCGTCTGAAATTTTCTTGTTAAAATGGGTATTCAATTCAAATCGAGAATCAGTTGAACCATAAGCATTCAAAAAGAAAGGGATGTCTTTGATAGGTTTAATTAGTTCCGTATTGATTTGTCCTGAAATACTTTCATAGCCATTCAACACCGAGCCAGCTCCTTTTGTGATTTGAATACTTTCTACCCAAGTTCCCGGTGTAAAAGACAATCCATAGGCTTGGGAAGCTCCACGAACAGACGGGATATTTTCTTCGGTTATCATCAAATACGGACTAGTCAAACCCAACATTTTGATTTGTTTGGTTCCCGTTAAGGCATCCGAAAAATTAACGTCGATGGATGGATTGGTTTCAAAACTTTCTGCAAGATTACAACAAGCGGCTTTGAGTAATTCTTTACTGGTCATTACCGTCGTATTGGATGTAATGCTATAAGATTTTTTGATGCTTTTACGATTCGTTTCAACTTTTACTGTTTTTAATGTGTCTTGAGCAAAACCATGAAAAGCAGCAAGGCACAGCAGCAAAAGCAATGTTGTTTTTTTCATAATAGAAATTTAATGTTTATACTATTTTTTTCACCGAAGTGATTCGTAGTAGAACATTAAACCTGATCGTAGAAAATATATTGAGAATACAATTTAAAAAGTGGTGGCGCATTCGATTCGCAGTAATAAGCGGGAACATTTTTGCTTTTGCAAAGTGCGCCAACATTATAAAAAACGGTTTGCCATTGTCTTGGAAGTAAACTATCAATCCACTGAAATGAAAATGATTTTACAACAGCTTGGTCTGATTTTTTTTGAATAACAACCACTTTGTCTTTACAACAGTGAGAGGTTTTTTCAACAACTCCACAACAATCTTCTTCTAAAATATTCGGCGATGAAGTATTGAAAGAAACCGAAGCAATCTGATTGTCACAATAATGCACATTGAAAGCAAATCCAATATTGGAAACCAATACGAAAAAGGCTAAAAATAAGCTGATGTGTTTATGAAATTTCATGGAACAAAAGTAGAATAAAAGAAAAGAAAAATTTCGAAAGGAAATGTTATTTTTTAATGCCTTTTTTTTTGATAATAAAAAGCAGGAATAAACAAAAACAAAAATAGAGGTTGAATTAAAAAACGGCGTACATAAAACAAAATGAAATTATTGTATTGATCTGTAAAAAGTACCAACACAAAAAAAGTAATACTTAGAACAACAAAAAAGAAGCAATATAAAACAGTTGCAAATTTTGTGATTTCCCAATCTTTAAATAAACAATAAATGATTGCTAAGGAAATCAAGGCATTCAATCCGTAGCGGATAATCAAATTTAAAAACAACAATAAAGCATCAAACTTTGGAAATGCCAAACTCAAATAATCATTTTTAAAATAAAGAGAAAAAGGGTCGTAAAAAATCAAATCCTCAAATGCCCGAATGACCACTAGTAAAAACAACAATAGTCCAATGGCTATTATTTTGTTTCGATTGTATTTAATTTCTTTGAGCATAATTCGAAAATTTATTAACCCAAATTACCCACAATACAAATACAAATCCATAAATAACCAAAGGGAAAACGACTCCATGCAATAGCGATTCATAATCCGGATGATAATACAATGCCATTGACAATACAGCAATTCGTAACACATTCATGATATGAATTAAGATACTTCCTAATAGAATAAACGCAATAGTTTGTATCCATTTTCCAGAAAAAGCAATCACAAAGGCTACAAAAAGGATAATGACACTGAGCGCATTGCAGCCTTCAACAATCCGTGAAACAAACACTTGATTTAAAATCAACTTAATCGAGGCTTGATGTTCGTGCATTTGTAACTGACAATCATAATTCAAAAAAAGCAAAATTCGTTGAACTTGCTGCGCCACAATTTGTGTAAAACCGTCCACTTCAAATGCAATTAAATGGTCAAATTGATTCAAGTACCATTGATACAAAAACGTCAAGCCGGCATAGACCGAAAAAAACTTACTAAGGAAAATAAAAAAGGGCCTATATAATTGGAAGTGTTTTTTCAAAAAATTATTTTTAACAAATTTATATAATTTATACTCGCTAGCAAGGATTACTTTTGCACAAATTAATGGCGTTACCTTTCAGGTCGGGCTATCGGCTTTATCTCTCCACTTTGTTCCGAGGATACCGCCTTTATCCCTAACGCAAATCCGTAATCCTATGACATTTGATCTTTTAAAACCACGAGTTCTTAACATTCTCTCCCAAGAAAATCAAACTAGAGACGAAAAACTATTCCGTCTATGCGAACTTCTTGAAAATTCCATTTCGTATTATACTTGGGTTGGTTTTTATTTCGCCAATCACGAAACACAGACCTTGCATCTTGGACCTTATGTTGGAGCTCCAACAGATCATACTGTGATCCCTTTTGGCAAAGGCATTTGTGGACAAGTAGCGGTTTCTAACGAAAATTTTGTCGTTCCTGATGTGGCCGCTCAGGATAATTATATTGCTTGTAGTTTTACAGTGAAGTCAGAAATTGTCGTACCCATATTCGTGAATGGTGTAAACATCGGTCAAATTGATATCGATTCGAATGTGCTAGATCCTTTTACGGAAGAAGACGAGCGATTTTTAGAGTTTGTGAATAATGAAGTTTCAAGTTTGTTTTAAAACTTCTATTAGAAATACTACTATTAGTAAAAACAAGATTAGCTTGATATAACATACTAAAACAATATCTTTTTAAAAACGAATACTAAGTCAAATCCACTGAATACTAATTCAAAACATGTACATAGTAATTACTACTCTTTAAAGCTCATTGCATACTTTACCTTTATAGGAAATAAAGGAAATTATGAAAAATTCACTTCGCTTAGCTTTACAATTTTGGCTGCTCTTTCTGGTTGTTGAAAATTCATTTGCACAGAATGATTTATGTGACAATGCTATTGTATTAACACCTGCAATTGATATTACATGGTACGGCAATAGTACATTAGGAACTTTTATCGGAGCAACGATTGGAAGTCCAGCACCAACTTGCGCCCCAAATTCATCACAAGATGTTTGGTATAAGTTTGTTGCAACAGCAACGTTAATGACTGTTTCCTTACAATCATACAATCAAAATTATGGCGTTCAAGTGTTTGAAAATAGTTGCTCAGGAGCCATTATGGGTTGTGTCAATTTGCAAGCAAATCAAACAGATGACTTCGCTTCAAATAATTTTATAGTTGGAAACACTTATTATGTTCGGGTCTTCAACTCTATAATTAGTAATCCATCAGATTATGATTTTGAAATTAGCATATTACAACCTCCACCGCCCGCAAATGATTTATGTGAAAATTCACTTATAGAAGAACCTTGTGGCGGAACTTGCGCCCCTTTTTATGGAACCTTTCATGGAGCAACAATTAGTAACCCATCTATAGGTTGTGCTCCCAACGCTTCGCAAGACGTATGGGTTAAGTTTCGAGCAGATCATGCAAGCAATTTAATAACTGCTTATGCCAATTCTTATTCAGGATTGGATATAGCCCTTGAAATATATGAAGGCAGTTGTAACGGACCTCTTATTGCTTGTGTTAATAACACCCCGGGAGGTTATGCAGAGCAATATCGCGAAACAAATTTTGTGATTGATCAAACCTATTATATTCGAGTTTTAAATGCCAGTAATGCTGTATCTACAGGCACTTTTGCCTTAACGGTATGGTATGATTATTTTCCTCCTAACGACCTTGCAAGGAATGCTGAGCTTATTACAGCTAATCCATCTGCATGCAACTCAGGAACTTTTTATAGAACTTCTTCTAGTGCTCCACCTCTCACTTGTGGTACAACTTCGTATTTAGACGTATGGTATAAATTTGTCCCTACAAATCCTGGAATGACAATTTTTTTACAGCCTGTTGCTGGGTTAAATCATGGTATGCAAATTCTAGAAGGAAGCGCTACTGGAAATTCAATTGCATGTGTAAATGCAAATACGAATAGTGATAACGAAGTTTTTACATATACTAATTATACCCTTGGACAGACATACTATATTAGAGTTTTCAATGCTGGAGGTGGACAAAACTTTTCATTTGAAATATGTATTACAAATAATTTACCTCCGAGTAATGATTTATGTTCAAATGCTTCGGTATTAACTCCAAGTGCTAGCATTACTAATACAACAAGAGGTTTCTTTAATTTTTCGACGATTAGTACGACTACTCCTAGTTGTGGAGTAAATGCATCTCAAGATGTTTGGTATCAATTTAATGCAACCAGTTCAACAATGTCAGTAATTCTCAGTCAAGCTGGACTAATTGATATTGGATTTCAAATTTTTCAAGGAAGTTGTAATGGATTGATAATGGGTTGCATTAATTCAGACTTTAACCCATCCCAATCCTATAATTATGGCGAGCTTACACTCAATAGTTTTATTGTAGGACAGACTTATTTTGTTAGGGTTTTTAATGCGAGTGCCACACCAATTCCATCAACATTTCATATTTGTGTTTTAGAATATACAACACCTATTAATGATTTTTGTAGTAATGCCATTGCAATTACACCAAGTGTTACCTATTGTGGGGAATACGCTTCCGGTGACTTGAATGGCGCTACGATAAATAGTTCAACTCCAAGTTGTACAACTACAGCAATGGGCGATATTTGGTATCAATTTGTAGCCATAACTCCCATAACAACTGTAAGTTTATATTCCTATGTTACGGACTTCAATTTGGGTTATGAGCTTTTTCAAAGTTCATGTTCTGGCACCAGTCTTTATTGCAGCACCAATACAACTGATGGGTTATTGCCAATTTTAACTGTAGGTCAAACCTATTATGTTCGGGTTTTCAATACGAATGCTATTTTAACTAGTTATTCTTATTATAATTTTTGCATCGTCAGTTATCCGACTCCTCTTAACAACTTATGTGCTGACGCCATAAATATTACTCCTAGTCCCTTATGTGAGCCTGTTTCCGGAACTTTAAGCGGAGCAACTTTAAGCGGATCCATTTCAAGTTGTGTTCCCAATGCTAATCAGGATTTATGGTACAAATTTGTTGCAGTAACTCCAGCTATGACTGTGAATCTATATCAGAGCTGGAATACAGGAATTGATCAATCTATAGAATTATATGAAAGCAATTGTAACGGACAAGCAATAGCCTGCGGATACATAGGTTCTTCATCCACAATACAAGAAATAACTTATTCCAATTTTACAATTGGGCAAACATATTATATTCGAGTACTAGCCGCCAATACCAACTATTTCGCGTATGGATTCTCTGTTTGTGTTACCTATGTTCCACCTCCAACTAATGATTTGTGTGCAAATGCAATTTCCCTAATTCCAAGTTCTACATGGTCTTCCCAATACGGTACATTATATAATTCGACTATAAGCACTGCAATACCAAGCTGTGTTAACAGTTCTTCCCAAGACGTTTGGTATTCCTTTGTAGCAACGAATACTTTGTTGAAAATAAATTTAGAAGTTTATAACACGAATGAATTTGGTCTTCAAGTTTTCGAAGGAAATTGCTCAGGAGATTCCATTGGTTGTATCGTTAATAATCCGCAAATAACATTTGATGGATTTAGTTATAACAGTTTTATTGTAGGACAAACGTATTTCATAAGAATATTCAACACGACCAATTCAGCATCTAACTTTGGATTTAACCTATACATCATCGATTACCCAGCGCCTAGTAATAATCTTTGTGACGATGCAGCTATTTTGATTCCGAGTAATTCATGTGCAACAACTATGGGTACATTTTTAGGTTCAACCTTAAGTAACATTTCTAATTGCACTTCTGCAATAACACAAGATGTTTGGTATCAATTTGTAGCAACCAATACTACTATGTCAGTCATTTTATCTGCCAATAATGAGATTGATTTAGGTTTGGAAATTAAATTAGGTAGTTGCACTGGAACAAGTTTGGCTTGTATCAATGAAAATCCAATTAATTTTACAGAAAAATTTACTCAAAATAATTTTATAGTTGGTGAAAACTATTTCATTAGAGTATTTCATTTAAATTCAGCCTCACCAATAGCACCCTTTGAAATTTTTGTACAAGAATTTTCTCCTCCAACAAATGATTCTTCCCAAAGCGCAACGTCTTTAACGCCAAATGAATTCTGTAATTCAATCGTTGGTACATTTAGCGGTTCAAGTCTTTGTATTCTTCCTTCCTATTGTAACGAAGGAGCTTCTCAAGATGTTTGGTATTCATTTACAGCCACTTCTCCCTTAACACAAATCCTTGTAACTCCCACTAATGAATTAGATCTTGGAGTAGAAATTTACAATAATATTGGCATGTGGATGAATCCAATAAATTGCTACAATTCAGGAGCTGCTGGAATAGGAGAACAGGGTAGTATGTCAGATTATAGTGTAGGTCAAAAATATTGGATTCGAGTATTAAATGTCAATAATGATGTATCCTCTTCAAGTTTTGAAATCTGTGTTCTTGAATACCAAATTCCAACAAACGATTTATGTGGAAATGCTGTGGTTTTAACAGCGAATACAATTCCAACTCATACCAATGGAACGTTAAATTCGGCAACAATTACAGAATCGATTCCAACTTGCACAACTAACAATTATGCATCAAGTGATGTCTGGTATACTTTTATAGCAACCAATAACACGATGACCGTTTCTATGCCATTTATCGAAAATCTATACGCAGGTTTAGCCATTTATCAAAATGGATGCGCTTCTGACGAGATAGGTTGTACTAATTATCAAAACATACAAGCTACTAGCGAATTGACTTTGAATAATTATAACGTGGACGAAACATATTTTATAAGAGTATTTGGAGAAAGTGGCTATCCTATCACGCCATCATTTAAAGTTTTTGTAACGAGTCCAAGTTTAGGAATTGAAGAATACGGTTTTAGCAAAATAGCGTTATACCCAAATCCAACTCGTGATGTTTTAAATCTAAAACTACCCGAAAATCAAAATCTTGAAATCATCCAATACAGCATCACGAATATGCTTGGGCAAACTGTATATAGTAGTGCCACAAACTTTCCAAAAGTAGATGTTTCAGCGTATAGTAAAGGTGTTTATCAAGTGTTGTTAGAAACCAATAAAGGCAATTGGACTGGTAAGTTTATCAAAGAATAACCTATAAAAAACTCCAATTTTGAAGTTCTATTTATCTGAATAGCATTACTATTTTAGAAGCTATTTCCTGCTATCCGTTAAATCTTTTGTTCTAAAACCCAGAACAAAAGGATATCACTACTATCAGGGCTAGAGCATTTCGTCTAGTTTTAAAAAACTTTTGTGCACAAGCAACTTCAAGTTACTTAAGACATTCTAAAAAGTTTCCAGAAATAATTCATAATTAATAATTCATAATTTAAAATTATTTTTACCTTTGCACACGAATTAGGAAAATCCAAATTCATACATAATAATCATTTAAAGAATATTAGCATGTACTTAACATCAGAAGTTAAAGCAGAAATCTTCGCTAAACACGGAGGAACCGCAGCAAACACTGGAAAATCAGAAAGCCAGATTGCGTTGTTCACATTTAGAATCAATCACTTAACAGAACATTTGAAAAAAAATCGTCACGATTACAATACAGAGCGTTCGTTAGTGAAACTAGTAGGTAAAAGAAGATCTTTGTTAGATTACTTGAAGAAAACAGAAATCAACAGATACCGTGAGATTATCAAAGAATTGAATATTAGAAAATAATCAATACAAAAAAGAGGTGCTCACGCGCCTCTTTTTTTTTCATACAAATTGCAGAAAAAAGTTTGGTTTTTCATTGGGTAAACAACAACTACAACAACACAACTATTCTGTCGACAGGCAGAGAACCAATGTAAAATTAAAAAAGGAAAATTTATGATTCCACAATTATTTGTAGAAAAAATCGATTTAGGTGATGGCAGAAGCATCACAATCGAGACAGGACGTTTAGCAAAACAAGCCGACGGTTCTGTAGTAGTAAGAATTGGAAATACTGTTATTTTAGGAACAGTAGTATCCTCAAGAAAAGCAAGTCCAGGTATCGACTTTTTACCGCTTACGGTAGATTATCGCGAAAAATTTGCAGCAGCAGGACGTTTCCCTGGAGGTTTCTTCAAAAGAGAAGCACGTCCAAGCGACAACGAAGTGTTAACTATGAGATTAGTAGATCGTGTATTGCGTCCGCTTTTCCCAAGCGATTATCACGCTGAAGTTCAGGTAATGATTCAATTAATGTCACATGACGACAATGTGATGCCAGATGCATTAGCAGGATTAGCAGCTTCAGCAGCATTAGCTTTGTCTGATATTCCATTTGAAACCTTGATTTCTGAAGCTAGAGTGGGAAGAATTGATGGAAAATTCATCATCAATCCATCTCGTGAACAGTTAGAATTATCTGACATCGACATGATGATTGGAGCTTCAACTGACTCTATCGCAATGGTAGAAGGTGAAATGAAAGAAATTTCAGAAGCAGAAATGGTAGAAGCTATCAAATTTGCTCACGAACATATCAAAAACCAAATTGCTGCTCAAGAGCGTTTGCAAGCTGCTTTCGGAAAAAAAGAAGTTCGTACCTACGAAACTGAAAAAACAGATGTTGCTATTTACGCTAAAGTAAGAGCAGCAGCTTATGATAAAATTTACGCTATTGCAAGTAAAGGTTCTGCAAAACACGAACGTTCGGCTGCCTTTGATGCTGTAAAAGAAGAAGTAAAAGCTTTGTTTACAGAAGAAGAATTAGCAGAAAATGGTGATTTAGTTGGAAAATATTTCTACAAAACCAATAAAGAAGCAGTTCGTAATGTAACCTTAGATTTAGGAACACGTTTAGACGGTAGAAAAACTACAGAAATCAGACCAATCTGGTGTGAAATAGATTATTTACCATCAGTTCACGGTTCAGCTTTATTTACTCGTGGAGAAACACAAGCCTTGGCAACGGCAACTTTAGGAACTTCGAGAGAAGCTAACCAAATTGATTCGCCTTCTGAACAAGGAGAAGAGAAATTCTATTTGCATTATAACTTCCCTCCATTTTCAACTGGAGAAGCGCGTCCTTTAAGAGGAACATCTAGAAGAGAAGTAGGTCATGGAAATTTAGCACAACGTGCCTTGAAAAACATGATTCCTGCTGATTGTCCTTACACAATTCGTATCGTTTCTGAAGTATTAGAATCGAATGGTTCGTCTTCAATGGCTACGGTTTGTGCTGGAACATTATCTTTAATGGATGCCGGTATTCAAATGATTCGTCCAGTTTCAGGAATTGCTATGGGATTGATTACTGATGGAGAACGTTTCGCAGTATTATCCGATATTTTAGGTGATGAAGATCATTTAGGAGACATGGATTTTAAAGTGACTGGAACTTCTGAAGGAATTACAGCGTGTCAAATGGACATCAAGATTGATGGCTTAAAATACGAAATCATGGAGCAAGCTTTGGCTCAAGCTCGTGATGGTCGTTTGCATATCTTAGGAAAATTAACAGAAACATTGGCGCAACCAAGAACTGACGTGAAAGTTCATGCTCCAAAAATCATCATGAGAACTATTCCTGGTGCATTCATCGGTGCGTTGATTGGACCTGGTGGAAAAGTGATTCAAGAATTACAGAAAGCAACTGGTTGTACGATTGTAATTAATGAAGTGGATGAACAAGGAGTTGTTGAAATTTTAGGTACAAATCCTGATGGAATTGCAGCGGTTTTAGCAAAAATTGATTCTATTATATTCAAACCACAAATGGGAGAAGCTTACGATGTGAAAGTTGTAAAAATGCTTGATTTTGGAGCTGTTGTAGAATATATTGACGCTCCTGGAAACGAAGTTTTATTACACGTTTCAGAATTAGCTTGGGAACGAACTGAAAATGTTTCCGATGTAGTAAAAATGGGAGACACTTTTCAAGTGAAATATTTGGGTGTAGATCCAAAAACAAGAAAAGAAAAAGTATCGCGTAAAGCTTTGATGCCTAGACCTCCGAGAGATGAAAATGCTCCAAGAGAAGACAGAGGCCCACGTCCTGAAAGAAGAGACGACCGAGGTCCGAGAGAAGACAGAAAATAAAATTTTTATCTCAATATAAAAAACCCGATCCAAATTATGAATCGGGTTTTTTTATTTAATACCTTATTTTAACTTTAAAATGGATATTTAATCCTAGTTTTGTCAAATAACAACAAATAAATAATATTCTTATGAAAAAATTATTTTCTTTACTTTTTATTGTAACCTTTTTAGTTTCATGTTCAAAAGACAGTTCATCAGATAGTACTCCTAATTTAAGTAATACTCCATTAGCTAAAGCAGAATTTGACGGTAGTAATTTTGGAATTTACAAAGGGGTAATTATAGGTTCTACTGGAGTAATTACTATCAATATTAAAAATGATGGAGCCCTAACAGCTACTTTAGTACTTGATGGCGTTACTTCAAATTTTACATCTAATGGAAATGTAACATTGGGTCAGGAAATAAATGACTTAACATTTACAAGCGGCAACATGACATTCAATATACATGTTTCTGCAACTGGAGATGATATATCGGTGCTCTCTTCTAACATTCCCGGTCATTTAGACGCCACTTTTAATGTTATTAAAGAATATTCAGAAGATTTGGTAACTTGTTATCAAGGAACTTATTCAGGCTCTGATCAAGGTGTTTTTAATTTAATTTTTATAGATGACCAAGCGTATGGTTTATCTAAATCCAATTCAGCTGATAGCGAAACTTCATTTTTAAATGGCACACAAAATCTAGATACAAATCTCATTTCCGGTAGTATTGATACAAATACAGGAACTTTTACAGGTACTCATTCAGGAAATTCAGTTAGTGGAACTTGGATTGTTGGTGAAACTTCTGGAACTTGGGCAGGAACTCGAACATTATAATTTTTTTTGGAAAACAATAATCTTTTTAAATGATAAACACAAAACCCATTTCAAAATAGAAATGGGTTTTGTGTTTATACAAATCGTATGTACATTTGCCTTATTCAGTAGAGCTTCGCCAAGAATGACTCTTTTTATGATCGATATTGAAATAAAAATTCGAGAGCGAACAGCCCTTACTAAAGGGAAGCACATATAAAATAAATAAAATTTCAATTCCTGTGTAACTTTATTCCGACACTGAACGTACAAGCCTTGTACACTTTAAAAAAAGGAGACAACACTATGAGACAACTTAAAATCACCAAGCAGGTAACCAATCGTGAAACGGCATCTTTAGACAAGTATTTGCAAGAAATTGGAAAAGTAGATTTGATTACCGCCGATGAAGAAGTAGAATTAGCACAAAAGATTAAAGCGGGTGACCAAAAAGCTCTAGAAAAACTAACCAAAGCCAACCTACGTTTCGTAGTATCTGTGGCAAAACAATACCAAAATCAAGGATTAACGTTACCTGATTTAATTAATGAAGGAAATTTAGGTTTGATTAAAGCAGCACAGCGTTTTGACGAAACACGTGGTTTTAAATTCATCTCGTACGCCGTATGGTGGATTCGTCAATCGATTCTTCAAGCGTTGGCAGAACAATCACGTATCGTTCGTTTGCCTTTGAACAAAATTGGTTCCATCAATAAAATCAACAAAATGTATGCTTTGTTAGAGCAATCTAACGAACGCCCTCCTTCTGCTGAAGAAATTGCTAAAGAATTAGACATGACCGTAAATGACGTGAAAGAGAGTATGAAAAACTCCGGTCGTCACTTATCCATGGATGCGCCACTGGTGGAAGGAGAAGATTCAAACTTATACGACGTTTTACGTTCAGGTGAATCGCCAAATCCAGATAGAGAATTAATTCACGAATCATTGCGTACTGAAATCGAAAGATCTTTAGAAACGCTTACACCAAGAGAAGCTGATGTGGTTCGTTTGTATTTCGGATTGGGCGACCAACATCCGATGACTCTTGAAGAAATCGGAGAAACATTCGATTTAACACGTGAGCGTGTTCGTCAAATTAAAGAAAAAGCTATTCGCAGATTAAAACATACTTCAAGAAGTAAAATTTTAAAAACATATTTAGGTTAATCCTAATACCGATAACAACAGTCTGATTAACTGTTCGTTTTTTGATTGATGATTGAAACTCCGGCTGATTACCGGAGTTTTGTTTTTTTATCTAGACCTATTGCTCCTTTAGACTTTGCGAGCTATAAAGGAATCGCTCGCAAAGAGACGCGAAGGCGCAAAGCATTGTAACAATAATGATTTTAATTAATTATTAGGGCGTGACCACAAGGGTCAGGCTTTCCGCTATATCTCTTCGCTGCGCTGTGAGGATACCGCTTCAATCCCTCACGCAACCGTGTCTTACTTTGCATCCCTTTGCGAAAAAAACTTTGCGCACCTTGCGGTAAAAAAACCTATTTTTGCACTACAAACACACAACTACAACATGAAAAACACCATCATCGCTCCCTCAATACTAGCCGCCGATTTCGCCAACTTACAACGCGACATTGAAATGATTAATAACAGTCAAGCCGATTGGTTTCATATCGATATTATGGATGGGGTTTTTGTTCCTAACATTTCCTTTGGTATGCCCGTTCTAGAAGCCATCACCAAACATGCCAAGAAAACCATCGACGTGCATTTGATGATTGTTGATCCGGATCGTTATATTCAAACTTTTGCCGATTTAGGAGCGAATGTATTGACCGTTCATTTCGAAGCTTGTAATCATCTTCATAGAACGTTACAAGCGATTAAAGCAGCTGGAATGAAAGCAGGCGTCGCGATCAATCCACACACAAACGTCGATCTATTAGAAGATGTCATCAATGATATTGATTTGGTTTGTGTCATGAGTGTTAATCCAGGTTTTGGTGGACAATCATTTATTGAAAATACCTATTCAAAGATTGAAAAATTAAAAGATTTAATTGTTAGAAAAAATGCCTCCACAATGATAGAAATAGATGGCGGTGTCACAAACAAAAACGCTGCACAACTTGTGGCTGCCGGCGCTCATGTATTAGTAGCTGGAAATTTTGTTTTTAAAGCGGAAAACCCTACGCAAACCATTGCGGATTTGAAAAGATTGACCAGTAATTAATTTTACCTTGAATAATAATCTTCAAAAATCTTATATGAACTTATATGCCTTATATGGTTTCAAATACATTGACCATATAAGGCATATAAGTCTAGTAAAGAATTGCTTCTACTTGGATAGTTTTTAAGTGTTATTCCTTAATCACTTTTATAACTTGTGATTTATTGTGAGATTTCAGTTTGATGAAGTAGTTTCCTGTTTTGAGTTGACTTAAAGGCAATCTCAAATCAAGGCTGTCAAAATTTTGTTGGAGTACTTTTTGACCCATAATGTTGAATACGGTAACATCCTCAACCAAATCTTTTGATTGGATATACAACACATCCTGAATAGGATTTGGGCTGAATTTTAAATCCCTAAAATTAAAATTATCATCTGCCAAAGCAAGTTGAACCAATACTCCGAATCTTTCTGGGCTTTCAAATCCATTAATAGTTTGGCTTGCAAAATAGGTTTCTCCGTTTACTAAAACTGTACTTAAAGGTAAAGGAGTAGATAAACTGTTTCTGTTTAATGCAGAAGAATACCATTGAATGTTACTGCCACTCACTACTAAATCCGCCAAAGTTTGCCCTTGGTTAAAGGTTTGTATTGGATTGCCAATTGGAGCCGGTACCGGAACTACATTTACTGTAACACAATCATTAAGCAGCGTTGTACAAACGTTTGAAGCACTGATTAAACAAATTGTACTAGTGACTGCATTTTCAAAAAAAATAGTTGCTTGTCCAGTGTTATTGAGTACTATAGTTTGAATTGTCCCACCGTTAAACTGGTATGTAAGATTGGCATTAGGCGTTCCTAAAAACATAACCACGTAAGGCGATCCTATTATGACAGTATCGGGAACAACTACTGTTGCCGTTGGGGCTGGAATAATTTGAATCGTAAATGTCACCGAAACAGCCGATTGTCCAGCGTCGGGTGTAAATGTATAGGTTTCACTTAGTGTATTATCAATAGTAGCTGGCGTCCAAGATCCAGTAATTCCATTGTTAGATACTAAGGGCAAATTTGGCGCAACTGCACCGGAGCACAAAGCAGCTATTACGCTAAACTGAGGAACAACAGTTGAGGAGGTTGTAACTGCTGCGACACTAGAGTCACTCACACAAGGCGCTACTCCAGTAACGGTGTAACTAAACGTACTAGAGGTTGCATCAGGGTATGGATTAAAGGTTCCTAATGCAGCGTTAAAAGTTCCGCCAATACCAGAAGTTCTTGTCCAAATTCCGCCAGGTTGAAATCCGCTGATTATCGAATATAAATTAATAGATGTATTGGTTGTATTTGAGACATTTACGCTTCCATCAAGTCCGCCATCGGGTTGACTAAATACCTCCACAAAAGCTACACTATAATCATCTGTGCATGGAGCTGTAGCTAAGATTCTGTACTCAAAACCACTTGTTGTTGTTCCAAAAGCCGGCGTGAATGTTCCTGCCGAGGCATTGAATGTTCCGCCAACTCCCACAACTCTCGTCCAAGTTCCTCCAGGTTGCTCGCCATAAATCAGACTAAACAAGTCGATCATAGTTGTTGAACTTTCACAAACCGTCACCGATCCATTGATTCCTGCATTAGGTTGCGCAAGGATTGTCACGAGTGTTGTTGTTACAAAAGCAGGGTCAGGTCCTGGTGGAGTTGCATAAGTAACTGCATATGTTCCGGGAACACTTGCTGAAGGATCTATGGTTCCTGTAATAGCATTAATTGACAACGAGAAAGGAGATGCCGCAAACACACCGCCAGTAGTCCCTGTAAAAGTAACCGTTTCTACAGTAGAAGATTGGCAAAATGGTGTGTTATACGAAATAGTTGGTGGTGTAGCTGCATTAGCTAAAAGATATAAATTGATTAAAAGTAAACAGAAGAGTAATTTCTTTTTCATAATAGATTGATTTTTAGTCGAAATCAAATATAGGTAAATTATCTAAAAGTTTACTTTCTTATAAAAAAAACAGGATAAATGCTCTTTGGGGAACAATATCCTATTTTTTGTGACCACGGCAGGGTTCGAACCTGCAACCATCAGAGCCGAAATCTGATATTCTATCCAGTTGAACTACGCAGCCATTATTTATTAAAATTCTTCTTCAAAAACGCTCTACCAATCCCCGTTTTAAAATACTTTTCTCGAAGTAATGCTTCTTCTCTTGTTTTAAAACTTTCGAAATAGACTAATTCCCATGGTACATAACCTTTGGTTGATTTTGTTTTTCCTGAATTATGCTCTAGTACACGTTTTTCTATATTTTGAGTTTGACCTTTATAGAATCGTCCGTCTTTTAAACTTCTTATAATGTAAACAAAATATTCCATTTTATCCGAAATCTGATATTCCCTGCCTGTCGGCAGTCAGGTATCCAGTTGAACTACGCAGCCATTATTTGATTGTTGGATTGTTGGATTTTTAGATTGTTAGACAGTCTAACGCTCTCAAAATCCAACAATCTAATAATCTTATTTAAACTAATAACTTCTTTACAATCGTAGAAATTGTCTTTCCTTCAGCAGTTCCTCCTAATTGAGCAGAAGCAATTCCCATTACTTTTCCCATAGATGCAATTCCAGATGCGCCGGTTTCTGCAATGATTTTTGCAATGACTGCTTCTACTTCTGCTTCGCTTAGTTGCGCTGGCAGGAATTTTTCGATTACGGCAATTTGTGCCAATTCTGGTTCCGCCAAGTCCATACGGTTTTGTTCTGTGAATATCTTCGCACTGTCTTTACGGGTTTTAACTAATTTCTGCAACAATTTAATTTCATCATCTGCGGAAATTTCTTCTTTGCTACCTGTTGCAGTTTGCGCCAACAGCATTTCTGATTTGATGGCTCGTAAAGCTTCTAAGGCAATGGTATCTTTAGCTCTCATGGCATCTTTGATATGCTCCATGATTTGTGTGGATAAACTCATTTTTGAATTTTTATTTTAGGTTCTATTTAAGTTGTTCGTTTTTGCCCCAGATGGACGCGGCATCCTTTTTTGCTTAGAAAAAGCTTTTTTGGCTTCACTATAGTTGGAAAGCAAAAAAGATAGAGCAAACAGCTGGATTAAGGCCCGACAAAACTACAAAAAAAAGTGAGATGATTCGTAACTTTTCAAAACAAAATAACCCGAAAACAATACGATGCTTTCGGGTTTTTTAATAATTTGTATATTCAACTATTTACGCTCTAACCAGAAGAAATTATTCCATCCTTCAATTAAAGTCTTAGGGTCTTTGTTTTTTGCTCTGTCTTGTTTGTCGCTTTGAACGATGTTTCCACCGGCTGCTTTGAAATCATACATTCTTGGTGCAGCTTCACCATCAACAGTAATTTTCAAAGTATAACTTCCGTCTTTTAAATCTGCTATTTTTAAGTAATCTTTTGCTCCAATTAATTTCATAGAACAAGACATATCTTTCCATTCTCCTTGAGGAACAATAGCAACTTGCTTATTTGGTACAGAGATTACTTTTCCGTTTTGCAATAATTCTGGGAACCAGTTTACACTTTTCGATGTTTTTCTTGCGTCGTTAGGATTTGGTTTAAGTTCAGTATGCATCATGTAGAATCCTAAAATGAAATTTCCGGATGTTTGAGGTGTAATGTATGCAAATTTATCCCACGGTCCTGTTGAATACCATAAAGCAGCACTTGTAGCATAAGGATCGGTGTTTACTTTTTTATGCACATCGAAGTCGAAACTATAGAACTGAACACCACCCGCTAAGAAATCGATTTTGTATTTTCCTTCTTGCGTCAACATCATGTCTGACTGTCGATTCCCGTCATCTTGATATGTATTTTGTTTTCCGTCATTGAAATAGCTACCATCATTGTATGCAGGAGATTTTATCAATTGGTCGTTCAAGTAAACTCTAGTAGTCAGAACATTATCGTCTCTAATCATATCTACCGGTTCTCCTGATGTCTTTTTGTTAGGAATGAATGTCGCTCTGTAGAAGTTCATTCTTAAATTTCCGTTATCCGATACTTCTGTACCTTCCAATAAAGATTTCATCGTGATAGAAGGCGTCATCGTATACTGTTTCCAGTCTAACGTTACACTTGATGCCACTGATCCTGAACCAGAATTTGAACTAGAAGAAGAACTAGAAGAAGTTGAACCTGTCACCGCTTTAGTAGCTTGATCTGTTGCAACATTTTTAGCGGCTTTCTTTAGCATTCCACCTAATTGCGCATGAGATACCGTATTGATTGCCAATGCCATTACCAACAATCCGAATTTTTTAGTGTTTTTCATTATTATTATGTTTAAAGTTAAAAAGTTGTACAATGTAAGAATTTTTTTGAAACAAAAAACCCGAAAACTTCAGGGAATTTTCGGGTTAATCGCTATCTAATTTGGTTTAGTTAATCTACGTTATCATGCAAAAACGAATTGTTTGAACGCAATTGAATGTCGTCGTTACTATCCGTTCCGAAAGACGTACGCGAGGCAGTATTATCTTGTGGATTGGTCGTAATATCAATCCCTGAACGTTTGTAAGCAGGTTCTTTTTCAAATTCTTCCATTCGAGATGGATTGTTGTGAAATTTGTAATTGAAATCTTTTAATTTTCTTCTTCTTTCGTCAGCTCTAAACTTTAAAGTATCTTCTATAGACATTTCCATTGGAGAAACTTCTTCATAGGCTGAAGAGAAATTAGATAATTCCTCAATTTTCTTTACGGTAATGTTAAGTTCTTCAGCGATTGGCTCTGCTGCAATATTTTCTACTGGTTTCGAATTCAACAATTCATTTTCAACTTCCATATATTCTTCTAAAGAATATTTGATGATACCGTTTTCATTCAATTCTGTTATGGGCACCATTTGAACGGGTTGATTGACTTCGATATTCTTAGTTTCATTTGTCAATTCGAAAAGAATTTTGTTCTCGTCAATTTCAGGTTCTGAGGCAACAATTGGCATATCAAAAGAGAAGGTTACTTGCTCTTCTTTTACTTCGGTTGCATCGATTACTTTAATTTCCTTTACATCCGTTATTACGGGTTTTGAAATTTCAAAATCAAATGGTTTTTCAGGAGAAACGATTTCGAAAGTAACGTCTAGATTTTTGATAAATTCTGAAATGGCGATCAATTCATTTTCATCTAAAACTGGTTCTTTAACTTCTACAAATTCATCTTCGATTAATTCGAAAACAATTTTTTCTTCAGCTGAAGGCTTTGCTACTTCCAAATCAATTTGAAATGCAGGAATCGTTTTATTGGATAAATCGTGCTCTAATTTATGTTCACCATCCAAAGAATGAATAATCTTTTTAGGTTCTGTATTAACGATTTCGTTTTGTTGCTCCACATTAAATCCTGTTGCAATAATCGTTACTGCAATGGAGTCTCCAAGTGTTTCGTCTTCACCAACTCCCATAATAATGTTGGCATTAAAGCCAGCTTCAGTTTGGATATGATCGTTGATTTCTCCAATTTCATCTATAGTGATTTCATTTGAACCAGAAACGATAAGCAACAATACGTTTTTAGCTCCTGAAATTTTGTTATCATTTAAAAGTGGTGAATCTAAAGCCGCAATAATGGCTTCTTTAGCACGATTGTCTCCGATAGCAGTAGCCGAACCCATGATGGCAGTTCCGCTATTAGACAATACGGTTTTCGCATCTTTTAAATCGATGTTTTGAGTGTAATGATGTGTGATTACTTCCGCAATTCCTCTAGAGGCTGTAGCCAAAACTTCATCCGCTTTAGAGAAACCTGCTTTGAAACCTAAATTACCATAGACTTCTCTTAGTTTGTTGTTATTGATAACAATCAAAGAATCGACTTGTTTGCGTAATTTTTCTACTCCTAATAACGCTTGATCTTGTCTTACTTTCCCTTCGAATTGAAAAGGAATGGTAACAATTCCAACGGTTAAAATGTCTCTTTCTTTTGCCAATTGGGCGATCACTGGAGCAGCACCTGTTCCTGTTCCTCCACCCATACCGGCAGTAATGAATACCATTTTCGTATTGGTGTCTAACATTTTTTCAATTTCAGCAATACTTTCGATAGCCGATTGTTGCCCTACTTCAGGATTAGCTCCAGCGCCAAGTCCTTCGGTTAGATGCATTCCCAATTGAATTTTATTAGGAACAGAGCTATTTTGTAAAGCTTGAGCATCGGTGTTGCAAACGATAAAATCTACGCCTTTGATGCCTTGTTTGAACATGTGATTGATGGCATTGCTTCCGCCGCCACCGACTCCAATTACTTTAATTACATTGGATTGATTTTTAGGTAAATCAAACGAAATGTTTCCAAAATCTGAGTTGCTTGTCATATTTTTTGGTTTTTGATATTCTTATTCTATGATGTTAGGTCGAAACCTTATTCTGCGTTATCTAAAAATTCTTTAATCTTATCGACATATTTGTCAAAAAAGGAGCGTCTGATTTTAGTTTCCGTGGATTCGTCTTTAAAAATCGTTTCTTCCACTTCTTTTACTTCTTCTACTTTTTCAAAAACAGGTTCTTCTGAGGCTTTTGGGATATCGAAAGGTTCGAAAGTTCTTTCGTTTGGAAAGGTCACTTTCTCAGGAACCACTGTCGTTTCTTTTCTTACAGCACTTTGCGATTTGTTTTCGATGCTGTTCATGACTAACCCAACGGCTGTTGCATATAATGGGCTAGAAATTTCTTCATCTGAATTCCCTGCTAAATGTTCGTTGGGATAACCAATTCGAGTATCCATGCCGGTGATATATTCTACCAACTGTTTGATGTGTTTTAAATTCGCGCCACCACCAGTCAATACAATTCCAGCAATTAATTTTTTACGTGGATCTTCATGACCGTACGCTTTAATTTCAGCAAAAACTTGTTCGATAATTTCAACAACACGTGCGTGAATTATTTTAGACAAATTCTTTAATGAAATTTCTTTTGGCTCACGTCCTCTTAAACCTGGAATAGAAACAATTTCGTTGTCTTTATTTTCTCCTGGCCAAGTAGATCCAAATTTTATTTTTAATAATTCCGCTTGTTTTTCTATAATGGAACAGCCTTCTTTAATATCGTCTGTGATTACGTTTCCGCCAAATGGAATTACAGCGGTATGACGAATGATTCCGTCTTTGAAAATCGCTAAATCCGTAGTTCCACCTCCAATATCGATCAAAGCAACACCTGCTTCTTTTTCTTCTTGGCTTAAAACTGCATCCGCAGAAGCTAATGGTTCTAAAGTTAATCCTGACAATTCAATTCCAGAGCTCTGAATACATCTTCCCACATTTCTTATAGAAGAAGCTTGTCCTACTACTACGTGAAAACTACTTTCCAAACGGCCACCATACATTCCAATTGGTTCTTTGATATCCGATTGTCCGTCAATTTTAAATTCTTGTGGCAAAACGTGGATGATTTCTTCGCCTGGAAGCATCGCCAATTTATGCACTTGATTGATCAATAAGTCGATGTCTTTTCCTCCGATTACTTCTTCAGCATTGCTACGACTGATGTAATCGCTATGTTGAATACTGCGAATGTGTTGTCCGGCAATACCCACAACCACATCTTTTATTTTATATCCTGAATTATTTTCTGCTTCTAAAATAGCTTGCTGAATAGATTGGATCGTTTGGGTAATATTGTTGACTACACCTCGAGCTACGCCAAGGCTTTTGGATTTTCCAACACCCAAAATTTCCAACTTACCATATTCGTTTTTCTTGCCGATCATTGCAACAATTTTTGTTGTTCCGATGTCAAGACCTACTGCAATATTCTCTTTTTCCATATGCTATTATTTAGTGCAAACTACTTGTTGCGTAAACGTCAGATTAATCTTTCTATAATGATACAAAGAACTATCAACAACTGCCTTTTGAAAAAAAGCTTTATAATTATTAAACTTTCTTTCCATGTTGATCGATTTGCCGAACAAAATTTCATAATTGAAATTTCTTGTTTGCATTTTTAGACTTCCAACCGTCGTGATTTGTATTCCAATGATATTTTTTTTCAAAAAATCATCATTGTAAATGAATCGCAACAATTTGCTGAAATCGTCTTTATTTACGTTGTTAATATCCCCCGAAATAATTGGAACTCGTGCTGTAAACTCTTCTGACAAAGGCATTATATTTCCTTGATAATCAATATAAAACGAACCTTCCTCATTGAATATTCTAGCAACGGGTGTTTTTTGTTTCACCTCTGCTTTTAATATGCCATCAATACTCACAAATACTTCTGATTTTTCAATCATCTGATTCGAATTGATAGACTTCTCCAATTGGTTCAAATCTAATTTAACTTTTCGAATGCTTTGCGCGTCTGTTTTATTTTCTATTAACAATTTATTAACCGTTTCCTGTTTAATATATGGACTCGAATTGTCAACAAAAACAACCATTGATTTGGTCAATTTTCTATTTTTATTTCGTATTGAAGTAAAAGAAAATAGAAAGACAACCAATGCGAACATCAGTATTAATCGGATATTTGACCAGGTAAACCAACTCATGACAATGCTTCTTTAATGGATTTTACTAATTCGCCAATATCTCCTGCTCCTATGGTTACAATTACAGTGGCATCACTTGCTAAAATGGAGTTAATTAACGTTTCTTTTGAGACTAATTTAGCGTTTGGATTAGTCATTTTAGAAAGCAGCCATTGGGATGTAATTCCTTCCATTGGCAATTCTCTAGCAGGATAAATATCCAACAAAAGCACTTCGTCAAAAGCGGACAAACTCGTTGCAAATCCATCAGCAAAATCTTTGGTTCTACTAAACAAATGCGGTTGAAATATCGCCAATACTTTTTGGTTGGGATACAATTCTCGAACTGCTTGATGTACGGCATTAATTTCTGTAGGATGATGCGCATAATCATCAATATAAACCAAATCATTTCTTTTTATTTGAATTGAAAAACGTCTGCGAATTCCTTGAAAAGAGGCTAATGCTTTGCGAATGTCTTCCGTAGCAATTCCATACGTTTTTGCCATTGCTAATGCCATCAAAGCGTTCATTAAATTATGATTGCCCGGCAAACTAAATTGAAGGTCTTTGATGATTTCCGTTGGCGTTTGAACATCAAAAAGGTATTCGCTATTTTCTATTCGGACATTAAATACTTTGAAAGTTGCTTCTTCGTTAATTGCTACTTCAATTCCTTGCAAATTCAAACCTTTTGCGATGAACAAATTATGCTTGTTTTCTACTTTATCTGCAAATTCTCGAAAAGACGCTTCAATAGATTCTTTATCTCCATAAATATCTAAATGATCCGCATCTGTAGAAGTTACACAAGCAATATTGGGATGCAAATGCAAGAACGAACGATCAAATTCATCCGCTTCAACAACGGTAACTGTTTTACCATTTCCGATTAAATTGGAATCATAATTTTCTACAATTCCACCTATAAAAGCAGTAACATCAACACCACTTTCATATAAAATATGACCTAAAATACTTGAGGTTGTTGTTTTTCCATGTGTTCCTGCTACGGCGAAACAAAAAGTATCTTTGGTAATGATTCCAAGAACTTCCGCTCTTTTTTTTATTTGAAAATCTCTTTCAATAAAATAATTCCACTCAGAATGATGAATTGGCACCGCAGGAGTTATAATCACTAATGTATTTTCTTGATAAAAGTCCTTTGGAATCTGAGCGATACTGTCTTCGAAATGAATTTTAATACCAATTGCCGCCAACTCTTTCGTTAATTCTGTTTCGGTTTTGTCGTAGCCAGAAACATGTTTGCCTAAAGTCTTGAAGTATCGTGCTAAGGCGCTCATTCCGATGCCACCGATACCTATAAAATAGACGTTATGTATTTGGTTTAAGTTCATTTTGAGTTGCTAAGCGACTAAGTATCTGAGATACTGAGTTTGTTTTTATTATACTTTTATTAATTTGATAATTTCTTCTACGATATCATTTGTTGCATTAGGTTTCGCCAAGGTTTTGATATTATTCGATAATGTTGCTTGCTCATTTTCATTTTCGACTAGATTGCTAAAAACCGGTTCGAATTTTTCGTCGAGTTCTGATTCTTTTAACAGCAACGCACCCTTTTTATCTACGATTGCTTTGGCATTTTTCGTTTGATGATCTTCGGCAACATTGGGTGACGGAATAAAAATCACGGGCTTCCCAACCAAACACAATTCAGAAACAGAGGATGCGCCTGCACGTGAAACCACAAAATCTGCAGCGGCATAGACTAAATCCATACGGTCGATAAAGGCTACCACTTGAACATTTTCTCGACTATTAAATTGTTGGTATTCTTCGATATAAAACTTACCGCACTGCCAAATAACTTGCACGTTTTTCGATGCAAAGAAATCGAGTTCTTTGGCGATAAGTTGATTGATTCTTCGAGCTCCTAAACTTCCTCCAAGCACTAAAAGTGTTTTCTTTTCAGGGTTTAGTTTGAAATAGGAAAGCGCTTCATTTCTTTTGCTATCAATGGCAATTAAATCTTGACGCACCGGATTTCCTGTGAGTTTGATTTTCTCTTTTGGAAAAAAGCGTTCTAAATTTTCATACGCCACACATATCGAATCGGCCTTTTTGCTTAGTAATTTATTGGTAATTCCTGGATACGAATTTTGTTCTTGAATCACCGTTGGAATTCCTGCACTATTCGCCATTTGCAACAACGGACCGCTGGCAAAACCGCCAGTTCCGATGACTACATTCGGTTTGAATTCTTTGATAATCGCTCTCGATTTTGCCAAACTGCTCATCAATTTAACAGGAAACATCGCATTATCAATCGTAACTTTTCGTTGCAATCCTGCAATCCATAGTCCTTTGATAGCGTAACCCGCTTGAGGGACTTTTTGCATTTCCATTTTATCTTGCGCGCCGACGAAAAGGAATTCTGCGTCGGGAAACCTAGACTTCAATTCATTCGCAATAGCGATTGCCGGGTAGATATGTCCACCAGTTCCTCCGCCGCTTAGTATGAATTTTAGTTTTGTCATTTTTTTAGTTGCTGAGGCGCTGAGTGCCTAAGTTTCTGAGTTTATTTTTTGCCGAGAACAGCGTTCATCGGGTTGGTTTTATCTTCTATGGAATAACTTTCCGTTTTCTCGCTAGCTTCTATTTCTTGTAATGCTGCCTCTGCTTTTTCTTCCCGTTCAATTTGAGCATCGATCATGCGTTTGAGCGTGGCTTCGCGTTGTTCTTTTTCGGTAAGTTCTGCTGCAATTTCTTCTTCTTTTTTGGTGACACCGATGATAATTCCGAGCGCGATGCAGGTCATCCAAATGGAACTTCCTCCACTACTTATTAGGGGTAAGGTTTGTCCCGTTACTGGTAATAACTCGACTGCAACTGCCATATTAATTAATGCCTGAAAGACAATTGGAAAACCGAGACCGACGACGACCAATTTTCCGAAAAGGGAATTGGCTTTATGAGCTGCTACGATAAACCGGAAAAACAATAGCATATACAAACCTAAAATGGTTAATCCTCCAATTAACCCATATTCTTCTACGATGATGGCATAGATAAAATCTGAGGAAGATTGTGGCAGGAAGTTTTTCTGAACACTTTTCCCTGGTCCTAATCCTTGAATTCCTCCTGATGCAATGGCAATTTTGGCTTTTTCGATTTGATAATCGTCTTCATCGGGTTTGTCTGTAGTGAAATTTTCGAGACGACTTTCCCATGTTTTTACTCTACTAAAGAAACTAGCTTCAGGAAAAACTTTACTCACTAAAACGAAAAAGGTTAAGGAAATAATTCCTACACCAATTATGATTGCTATATATTTTAATGGGTATTTCCCAATGAAAACCAACATCAATACCATAGAGAACATTAAAGCAGCAGTCGAAAAGTTGGCTGGAAGAATAAATCCAAGTGTGATGAATACAGGCAACCAAAGTTCCCACAAAGAGCTTTTGAAAGAAATCGGTGTTTCTCTTTTTTTAGATAAATACCTAGCCACAAAAACCATTAATACGATTAAGGCTAAGGTAGACGTTTGAAATGTAATTCCAATGAATGGTACTTGAATCCATCGACTTGCGTTGGCTCCAGCGATTACGGTTCCTTTGACAAGAGTATATCCTAATAACAGCCAAACGACTGGTAAAGCTATTTTTGAAATGGCTCTGAAATAATGATATGGGACTTTATGAATCCAATAAATGATTAGAAAACCGATACAGATGTGAGCGAAATGTTTTACTAAGTAGCCCAGTGTATTTCCAGTTCCGTGACCCATATAGGCCAAATTACTACTAGCACTAAAAACCGGCATAAACGAAAACAATGCTAATAAGGCCACGAAGGTCCAGATTACTTTGTCTCCTTTTAGATTTTTAATTAATTGTAGCATTTTTAGATTGTTGTTTGTAATTAGCGGGTTTTTCGATTAGCGAATTAGCGAATTTGAAATCGTGTTAATTCGCACATTCGCTAATTTTTCAATTAGATTGTTGTTTGTAATTAGCGGGTTTTTCAATTAACGAATTAGCGGATTTGAAATCTTTTTAATTCGCACATTCACTAATTTTCCAATTCGCATATTTAGCCCTGATAGTAGCGGTATCCTTTTGTGCCGTGGTTCGGCGCGAAAGATTTAGCGGATAGCAGGTTCCCGGCTTCTATAAATTCTTAACAGCGTTTTTAAATTGATTCCCTCTATCTTCGTAATTGTCGAACAAATCGAAACTCGCACAAGCAGGTGATAATAAAACTGTATCGCCTTTTTCGGCTAAACGCTGCGCCATTTTTACGGCATCGTTCATCGTATCGACTTCGATCATTACATCGACAACATTCCCAAAAGAGTCGATTATTTTTTTGTTATCGACCCCTAGACACACAATCGCCTTGACTTTTTCGTGCACGAGCGACATCAATTCCGAGTAATCGTTTCCTTTATCGACACCACCGACAATCCACACCGTTGGCGAAGTCATGCTATCCAGCGCAAAGAAAGTCGCGTTGACATTGGTAGCTTTGGAGTCGTTGATGTATTGTACATTTTGAATTTTCAGCACTTTTTCGAGACGATGTTCGACGCCTAGAAAATTAGACAGACTTTCTCTAATGGTTTCTTTGCGAATCTGCATTAATTTGGCTACCGATGTTGCTGCCATTGCGTTTTTCATATTGTGCTTTCCTTCGAGCGCAATATATTCGGTCTCCATGATGAATTCTTCTTCGTTGATAATTACTTCCATTTTGTTGTCTTTTAGATAGGCTCCTTTTTGAAACGTTTTAGTGAGTGAAAAAGGAATTAATTGAGCATTTGTTTTGTTTTGTTGTAACCAGTTTGTGATGGCTTCGTCATCGGCGTCGTAGATGAAATAATCATCCGCGGTTTGATTCATTGTTATTCTGAATTTTGAAGCGATGTAATTTTCATATTTGTATTCGTATCGATCTAAATGATCCGGGCTTATATTGGCGAGTATGGCGATATGCGGCTTATAGTTGATAATTCCGTCTAATTGGAAACTGCTTAACTCCAAGACATAATAATCGAAGTCGTTTTCTGCGACTTGCCATGCAAAGCTTTTTCCGATGTTTCCCGCTAGCCCAACATTCAAACCTCCTGATTTTAGCAGGTGATAGGTGAGCATTGTCGTGGTGGTTTTTCCGTTGCTTCCGGTAATTCCGATGGTGATTGCTTTGGTAAAAGGCGCTGTAAATTCAATTTCAGAGATTACGGGAATTTGCTTTTCATGCAGCTTTTTTACTATCGGCGATTTATCTGGAATTCCGGGGCTTTTCATCACCACATCGGCATTTAAAATTTTTGCTTCAGTATGGGTTTCTTCTTCCCATTGTATTTCATTATTGATAAGAACTTGTTTGTAATCTTCTTTTATTTTCCCAAAATCAGAAACGAAAACTTCGTAACCTTTTTGTTTCCCGAGTAGTGCTGTGCCTACTCCACTTTCTCCTCCACCGAGAATTACAAGTCTTTTCATACTTTATTTCCTATCTTAATTTTAAAGTCACAATGGATAGAATTGCGAGTAAGATTCCGACAATCCAAAATCGAGTTACGATTTTACTTTCGTGATAACCTTTCTTTTGATAATGATGGTGTAGAGGCGACATGAGAAAGATTCTTCTTCCTTCGCCAAATCTCTTTTTGGTGAATTTGAAGTAGCTTACTTGCAAAACCACAGAGAAATTTTCGACTAAGAAAATTCCGCATAACAATGGAATTAAAAGTTCTTTACGCACTGAAATGGCTAAAACGGCAATGATTCCACCAATGGTTAAACTTCCTGTATCGCCCATAAAGACAGATGCTGGATAAGAATTATACCAAAGAAATCCGATTAGTGCCCCTACGAAAGAGGCGATAAACACAGTCATTTCTCCCGAATTTGGGATATACATTATATTGAGATAACTCGAGAAAATAATATTCCCCGAAACGAAAGTGAAAATCCCAAGCGCAACGACTGATATGGCCGAAGTTCCAGCGGCTAAACCGTCGATGCCATCGGTTAGATTCGCACCGTTGGATACGGCAGTTATAATGAAAATAACGATTGGAATAAATACTAACCAAGCCCAATTTTCATAGCCTTCGCCTGTCCATGCCAATAGTTCCGCATAATCAAATTCATTGTTTTTGAAAAATGGAATGGTGGTCGCGGTTGACTTTTCTTCTATTGCCATCGGTGAAATCACATTTTCTTTTTGGTTAAACGTGATGGTTTTATTGTGCTCGTTTCTGAGCGTTACACCGGGATGCAAGTACAAAACAGAACCGACAATTAATCCCAAACCAACTTGCCCGATTACTTTAAATATCCCTTTTAGTCCTTGTTTGTCTTTCTTGAAAATTTTGATATAATCGTCAATAAAACCAATGGTTCCCATCCATAAAGTCGTAACAACAAGAAGAATGATATAGATATTATTCAATTTTGTAAAAAGCAATACTGGGATTAAGGTGGCGATGATAATGATCAAACCACCCATGGTTGGTGTTCCCGCTTTTTCATTTTGGCCTTCCAAACCTAGTTCACGAACAGTTTCACCCACTTGTTGATTTCTAAGAAAACCGATGATTCGTTTTCCAAAAATCGTAGAAATCATCAACGAAAGAATAACCGCCAATGCTGAGCGAAACGTGATATATTGAAATACGCCAGTTCCAGGAATATTTAAAGTTTTGTCGAGGTATTCAAATAAATAATACAGCATAGTCTTCTATTTATTGAGTTGCGTTAATAGTTCTTTTACAATTTCCATATCGTCAAAATCGTGGCGAACGCCATTAATTTCTTGATACGTTTCGTGACCTTTTCCTGCGATGAGAATAATATCATTGGGTTGTGCCAACTGACACGCCGTTTTGATAGCTTGTTTACGATCGGTTATGGAAATAGTCTTTTTGAAATTTTGAGGTTCTACCCCTTTTTCCATTTCAGCGATAATAGTTTCTGGACTTTCAGTTCTAGGATTGTCCGAAGTAATGATGATTTTATCACTTAAAGTGGAGGCGATATTTGCCATAATTGGGCGCTTGGTCTTGTCTCTATCGCCACCGCAACCAACAATGGTAATCAATTGTTCGTTTTTGGTACGAATGTCATTGATCGTTTTTAAAACATTTTCTAGAGCATCGGGTGTATGCGCATAATCAACAATGGCAGTGATTTTTTCATTTGAAACAATAAATTGAAAACGTCCTGAAACACTTTCTAATTCAGACATCAATCTCAAAACCTCGAAATAATCAAGACCTAATTCGACTGCCGTTCCATAAATTGCTAATAAATTGTAGGCATTAAAGGTGCCAATCAGTCTGACCCAAACTTCATTTTCATTGATTTTCAATAACAAGCCTGACATTTGATTTTCTAAAATCTGAACTTTGTAATTCGCATAAGATTTTAAAGCATATTTTAGTTTACGAGCAGCCGTATTCTGTAACATTACAGCACCATTTTTATCATCTACATTTACTAACGCAAATGCGGTTTTTGGCAAATGATCGAAAAATGATTTTTTCACATCTCTATATTCCGCAAAAGTGAGATGGTAATCGAGATGGTCGTGGGATAAGTTGGTAAAAACTCCTCCTTCAAAATGAAGCGCTTCTGTTCTTTGTTGATGAATACCGTGAGAACTCACTTCCATAAAGCAATGAGTCACTCCTGCATCTACCATTTCTCTGAGATATTGATTGATGGTTATGGAGTCAGGTGTGGTATGCGTTGCTTTATATTCGATCACATCTACCATGATTTTAACCGTAGAAAGCAAACCAACTTTATAGCCCGCATTTTGAAACAATTGAAACAATAAAGAAGCAATCGTCGTTTTCCCGTTGGTGCCTGTTATTCCGACTAGTTTAAGTTCATGAGATGGATTCCCGAAATAATTAGCAGCAATAAATGCTAGTGCTTTATTAGTGTCTTTTACTTGAATGTAAGTGATTCCGTCTTTTATTTCTGATGGAAAAGTGTCACAAACTACAGCAACGGCTCCTTGTTGTATTGCTTTCTCAATAAAATCATGACCGTCAGATTGAGTTCCTCTTATTGCTATAAAAAGATCATTTGATCCAATTTTTCTGGAATCAAAATGAATGGTATTGATAGCGATATCGGTTGAACCTTTTACGACTTCAATACTTACTTTGTATACTATTTCTCTTAAGACTATCACGATAATTCGAGTATTATTATGGTGTTTTTATTGAAAGTTTGTCCGGGCTGAATTGACTGAGATTTTACTTTCCCAGTACCTTTGACTTTAATATTTAACCCTAAATTTCCAAGCAATGCAACCGCATCCATCCCAGACATTCCTTTCACATTGGGTATGCTATTTTGTTTCTTTTGAACTTTGGTGTAATAATTTGAATAGTTATTCTCTTGAATACTATTTTTCTTATTGAGTTTTTTTATTTCGTTGGTGGATGGAGCATCCGTGAAAATCTTTTGAGCAATTCTTTTAAATACCGGTCCAGCAACATCGGCTCCGTAGTAATTGTTGTTAGAAGTATTCGGTTCATGAACCACAACGATACAAGAGTATTTTGGTGCTTCAGCAGGAAAGTAACCCACAAAAGAGGAAATATAATGCTTCTCTACTCCACCGTTTTTGGCATAATTTGCTTGCGCCGTTCCTGTTTTTCCTGCCATGGAGAAGTCCTTAGAATACAATTTAGAACCTGTTCCTTTTTTAACAACATTTTTCAAAACAGCTTGAAGCTTGAGTAAGGTTTCGTTTGAACAAACCTTTGGATTTATGACTTCGGTATTGTATTTTTTGATCGTTTTATTCCATTCTTTTATTTCAGAAACAAATTGTGGTTTGACCATCACACCATTGTTGGCAACAGAATTGTAGAAAGTAAGTGTTTGTAAAGGCGTGATTGAAACTCCATAACCAAAAGCCATCCATGGGAGAGAAATAGCACTCCAATTTTTATCGCCAGGTTGCGGAATGTATGGGATTCCTTCCCCTTTGATAGGAAGTCCTAGAGGTTTATTCAATCCATAATTATTTAAGTGATTGACAAATTGCGATGGATCATTTTTATAATTATTATAGACTGCTTGAACCATAATTGTATTAGAAGAAACTTCAAAACCTCGGGCTAGAGATATTTTTCCATAACCACCTTCGTGCGAATCGCGAACTTTCTTACCAGAATACATAATGGTTCCACCTTGACTGTCAAACACTGCACTTGTATCGACCTTTTTATCTTCTAACAAAGTCATTAGATCCGCTAATTTATAGGTCGACCCTGGCTCGTGAGATTCTGCAATCGCATAATTCGTTGTTTCAAAATAGGTACTGTCTTCCGCTTTATTGCTGCTTTCAGGGTTTTTTCCTAGATTGGAAATGGCTTTGATATTCCCTGTTTTGGTTTCCATAACCACCACGCAACCGTGATCCGCATTAAAAGCCCGAAGCTGTTTTAACAAAGCATGATGCGCAATGTCTTGAATGTATACATCAATAGTTGAAATCACGTCGTAACCATCTTGCGGGTCTACTTCATTGACATCTCGAATTGGTTTCCATTGACCTTTTGCGATTTTTTGTTTTAAAATTTTGCCGTCTTTCCCGTTAAGGTATTTTCTGAAAGCCCATTCAATCCCTTTTCCGTCTTTAGCACCGTTTGGGGTTACTCTTTCGTATCCGATTGTTCTTTCCGCAATTTTCCCGATGGGATGTTCCCGAACTGTTTTTTGTTCGGTAATAATTCCGCCTTTATACGCGCCTAAATTGAACAATGGAAAGCTTTTTATTTTGATATATTCCGTATAACTTAAGTCCCGCGCCACCAAGAAATACCTGTTTTTAGTAGCTCTAGCTTTACGTAAATCTGAATGAAAAGTACTGCTTGATTTTTTCAATAAAACGCCTAATGAATCCGAAAGAGATTTTACGTTCTTTTCAAAAGCTTCACTTTTAGGAGCCACAGCATCAAAACGAATGGTATATTTTGGAATTGAAGTAGCGAGTAGGCTTCCATCAGCGGAATATACATTGCCTTTATTGGCAGGAATCACAAAATTTCTAACGGTTCTTTCCTTTGCTAATTTTCTGTAATAGTCGCCTTCGACCCATTGAATATTAGTCAACTTAACAGTAATTGCTATTGCCATGAGGAACATCGCAAAAGCAACCAGATACATACGATAGGAAATATATTTATCTTCTACTGCCATAATTTTTTAAAGAAACTTTTCTCTTCTTCTTTTTTTACTTTTATCTTGGTGGGAGGAACTGATGATGGATAGATCTGTTTCGATTCCATTTTTTCCGATACTGTCGATTCCATTCTTAATTTCATTAATTCCGAACGCCTGTCTACAAACTCAGAGCGCAATTCTTTAACATTGTTCGTGAGCTCAATTATTTTAAATACTTTTTGCTCGTAACGTTGTGTATTGGCAATCATAATAATCGCCAGAACAATAAGAAACACGATAAAACGCCAATTCTTAGCTGCGTTGGCCTCTTCATTGATTAGAAATCTAGCTTTTAATATGCTGTATACTCCGTTTTTCATATTCTTTGTTGTAGGTTGTAGGTTGTAGGTTACGTTTGACCTAGAATTTAGCACTTACAACTTTTCTGCAATTCTCAACTTAGCACTACGAGCTCTATTGTTTATTTTGATTTCATTTGAATCGGGTACAATCAATTTTCCTATCGTTTTAAATGGAACTGAAAAATTGCCAAAAAAATCACGTTCTGGTTCCCCTTCAAATAGGCCGTTTTTGATAAATCTTTTCACCAATCTGTCTTCTAAAGAATGATAGGAAATCACACTCAATCTTCCTCCGGTATTTAATGTTTCTAAAGATTGCTCTATAAATTCTTTTAAAACCTCCATTTCTTGATTGACTTCAATTCGAATGGCTTGATACATCTGAGCCAGTATCTTATGGCTTTTATGAGCTGGCAAAAATCGACTCAAAACCAATTTTAATTGTTCCGTATTTTTTATTGAAGTAATCTCTCTTTCTTCAATAATTACTCTTGCAATGGCTGGCGCATTTTTCAATTCACCATATTCTAAAAAAACTCTTTTTAGGTTTTCAGCATCATATTCATTGACCACTCTAAAAGCATTTAAATCATTTTTTTGACTCATTCTCATGTCTAACTCTGCATCAAAACGAGTGGAAAATCCTCTTTCAGCAACATCAAATTGATGAGAAGAAACTCCTAAATCTGCAAGAATTCCATCGACAGATTTAACATTATGAAATCTTAGAAATCTTTTTAAGTATCTGAAATTTTCATTGATCAATACAAATCGCTCATCTGGTAAGCTATTCGCTAAAGCATCTTCATCTTGATCGAATGCAAACAATTTTCCGTTTGGACCTAATCGTTTTAGAATTTCTTTAGAATGTCCGCCTCCACCAAAAGTGACGTCGACATAGATGCCGTCTGGTTTTATATTTAATCCATCAACAGATGCATTGAGCAAAACTGGATTATGATATTCCATTATCATCGTCATTTACATTTCCCATTACATCTTCAGCCAAATCTGCAAAATCGATAACCGAATCATCTATTGCTTTTTCATACAAATCTTTATCCCAAATCTCAACGATATTCACTGCTGAGGACAGCACTATATCTTTAGAAATTTGAGCAAAAACCACTAAATCTTTCGGAATTAACAACCTGCCTAGATTGTCTATTTCAACCACTTTCACTCCTGCAGTAAAACGACGAATGAAGTCATTGTTCTTTTTAACAAATCGGTTGAGTTTGTTTATTTTTTGCATCATTAAGTTCCATTCTTGCATTGGATACAACTCCAAACAAGGCTGAAACACAGAACGCTTCAAGACAAATCCGTCTTGAAGAGCAATCGACAGTTGCTTTTTCAAAGGAGCTGGAATCAGCAACCTTCCTTTAGCATCGACTTTACATTCGTATGTTCCAACAATTGAATTCAAAAATAAATGGCTTTAAAATGATTAGGAGCAAAAATATAAAAATATTTACCACTATTTACCACAAAATACCACTTTGTTGATAAGTTTTCCCACTTATTGGTTTTTTATTTACTTTTCAATTGAAATTTTTTAACAACTTCTTTAGCAAATCGTTATGAAATCTAGAAGGGAAAATGGCTGTTGTCATAAATTCAAAAAGAACTTCTGAAAATTGTTTATTATTCAAGAGAAAAGAAATTGTAGTTATTTATGAAATTTCGGATATCTAGTTTTTAAAAATGGAGGAACTCTTTCATTTCATCTATAAAAACCTATATTTGTGCCCACAAGAAATGGCAAGAAAAACTATGAGTTCTATCGTAAAGAAAGAAGGTAAATACAAATATTTTGAAGCTGGAGAAGGAACTCCAATAGTAATTCTTCATGGCTTAATGGGTGGGTTAAGTAATTTTGAAGGTGTTGCGGATTATTTTCCAATGCAAGGTTATAAAGTGGTTATTCCTGAACTCCCTATTTATACTCAGAATATTTTGAAAACCAATGTAAAAGCTTTTGCCAAGTACGTAAAAGATTTTATCACGTATAAAGGATTTGACCGAGTGATTCTTTTAGGAAATTCTTTAGGTGGTCATATTGCCTTATATCACACTAAAATGTACCCAGAAAAAATGTTAGGTTTAGTGATTACAGGAAGTTCTGGTTTGTATGAAAGTGCTATGGGGGATAGTTATCCAAGAAGAGGAGATTATGACTATATTCAAAAAAAGGCAGAAGCTGTATTTTACGATCCTAAAATAGCAACAAAAGAAATCGTAGATGAAGTATATTCTATGGCAAATGATCGAATCAAATTGATCAAAACTTTGACGATTGCCAAAAGTGCTATTCGGCATAATATGGCGAAAGACTTGCCTAAAATGCACGTTCCAACATGCATTATTTGGGGAAAGAACGACAATGTTACACCACCAGAAGTTGCTGAAGAATTTCACAAATTATTACCCCATTCTTCTTTGTATTGGATAGACAAATGCGGTCATGCCGCTATGATGGAACATCCAGACGAATTCAATTCTTTAATGCTTCATTGGCTGAAAGACCAGCGTTTATAATCTTCACACTATTTATTATATAAGCGATTCATAGATAGCATTACTATTTTAGTAGTTTTAGTTATCTTTAATAAAAAAAACCAACAATGAAAATTAATACCGCAGAATTTATCATCAGTAATTCTGAAGTAGCAAAATGTCCCAAAGATCTTTTGCCAGAATATGCTTTTATAGGTCGGTCAAATGTTGGTAAATCTTCATTAATTAACATGTTGACGAATCATAAAAACCTAGCAAAAACTTCAGGAAGACCGGGAAAAACGCAGTTAATTAATCATTTTAAAATCAATAATAATTGGTTTTTAGTAGATTTACCAGGTTATGGTTATGCAAAAGTTTCTAAAAAAACAAAATCTGTTTTTCAACAATTTATCACCGATTATTTCGAAAAAAGAGAACAATTGGTTTGTGCTTTTGTATTGATTGATATTCGTCATGAAGCGCAAAATATCGATTTAGAATTTATGGAATATATGGGTGAAAGTGAAATTCCGTTTTGCATCATTTTTACTAAAGCAGATAAGATTAGTAAAGTAAAAATTGATTCTCATATTGCGGCATATTCCAAACAAATGTTAGCTAATAATTGGGCTGAAATGCCTCCCTATTTTGTAACCTCAGCAACTGAAAGTACTGGAAAAGAAGAGCTACTTTCTTATATTGAGGAGATCAATCAAGATATTTTTAAGAGCAATAATGAGTTTTAAAACAAATTCTAAAAGTATAAAATCCCAAATCTAAATTTAAGGTTTGGGATTTTTGTTTTTTAATTATTGTTATTTAATTTAAAGCAGTAAGTTCCAATACAAAAAAACCATCTGCATCTTCTTTTATTTGACCAAGGTCATCTACCCAAAAAATATGAGACTCATTGATAGTTGCTGAATTTGTATATTTAATAACTTTACAATGATATGATCCTAAAGGAACGGTAATCAAAGAATCAAGATCGACTAATTGATGTGTTATTATTGCTCCGTCTGTTGGTCTTGTATACACCCAAGTTTCTCCAAGAGTAGCATTTCTTTTATAAATTTTAGCAAAATAATCTCCATTATTATTCGAGTCTGTTGCGAGGAAATCTCCATCTTGCTTCCATAAATCTGTTCCACTATTGGCTGTTGAGAGCACTCCATTGGTGTCGTATACTTGTCTCGAAGCTAAGAAACCATTTCCGTTACATGCCCCAACAGTATACTTGAGTGTTCCAGTCTCAAAACCAAATTGGGTTGTTTTGTAAGTAAACGATTTCCCAGTTGCTAAAAAAGGAATCGTTGAAGTGCAATCACCAGCTGCTGGATTAGAATCATTGCTACTATCACTACTACAACTAACTGAAAAGAGAGCGCATAGAAATAATGTAATTGAAATTTTTTTCATATTGAAAAGTTTAAAGTTGATGGTAAAACTAAACAATAAATTTATATCATGAATTCAATTCTAATTTTTCAGCAAAATAATCACAAAAATCTTTCATAGTAGCCGTCATTTTTTCATCGCCTGTAGCACGATGAAAGGTTTCTGACATCGCTACTAAAGTTTGATGAAAAAATAATTTCATCTCATCAACTGGCATATCCTTGGTCCATAAATCAATACGGAGGGTTTCTTTCGCTTTACTATCCCAAATGGAAAGCAAAATCGCTTTGGTTTCTTCAGCATTTACGCCGCCTTCTTGAGCAGTCCAAGAAAGTTTTTCAGGAACACGATTTTCGTCTAAATTGACTAAGAATTTAATTTCAGAAATAGTTGTATTTGACATTATTTTTTGGGTTTGTATTTAGATTTTTCGAATATTTCTTTAGCATCCATTTTTAAAAAATCGTTTAAGGATACTTTATTATTTTCCATAAAGGAACGAGCTATTTGCCAACCAATCCATATACCAATTCTACCTGGGGTTTCATTATCTATTTCTAAATAGAATTTGGAAAATGGAGCTGGATTAATAAATCGAGAAATAAATTTTTGATCGGAATCATACAACATTTTATTTTCGATGAAATAGCGCCAAACATAGTTTTCATTTTCCTGGCACCATGCGAATTGTTCTTTTGTATATCCGATTTTCTCGGCATCCAAAGTTTCGGGAAGCAATTGGTCTTTTAGATACAATTCTTTACCAAAATAGATCATCTGGGCAAGAAAAGAGGAATCGGTTGGAGGAACTACTTTTGTTTTTGAAAAGCTCGATACGACATCCGGAAGAATTTGACTCGGTTCGAAGTTTTGCTTGATATACGCAGGGAATTCATAAAAACGGTGTTTGCTTCCGAGATATAACTCTAAAGAAATAATCAACATTTCTTTTGTGTAGATGACTTTGTTATGATAATCCATTTCGGATATTATCGTATACACTTTTGGTGTTTTTGTTTCTGGGAAATAGTATTTGATGTGTTTGAAAAGGTCTTCTATTTCGGTAGTTTTTCCATCAAAGTTGGAATATACTTTTTCAACTTCAGTATACAATTCTCTCCATTGAGGGTTTTGCATTTTTTCTAACCAAACACTATCATCATTGTCAACCGGAAAGAAAAAAGGATATTCTTGTTTGAGTTTGGGTAAATCTTGTGGTGAACACTCGAAAAAAGCTTTGTCGAAACGATTGACTTTTATTTCTAGCGGGATTTCCTCAACAGCTTTTTCTATTTTACTTTTTTTATCACAAGAAAAAAATGCGAATGAACAGAAAAATACTAGTAAAAAAAAGGGTTGTTTCATATAGTGTATGTAAATTAGCCCTGATGGAAGCGGCATCCTTTTTCTTGAGTTTTTTAACGAAAGGAAAAGATATAGCGAACAGCAGGAAATAGCTTCCAATAATTATTATTTTTGCAAAGATACCTTTTGGTTTATATTATTATCGAAAAATTATGTCAAAAAAAAATACGATTGATGTCGAAAAAGTCAATCAACACATTGTAAATTGGTTAAAAACCTATGCTGCCAACGCGAAAGTGAATGGATTTGTTGTAGGAGTTTCTGGTGGAATTGATTCTGCTGTAACCTCAACTTTATGTGCGCAAACAGGTTTGAAAGTTCTTTGTGTAGAGATGCCGATTCATCAGGTGCAACATCAGGTATATCGAGGAAAAGAACATATTGAGCAATTAAAACAACGTTTTTCGAATGTAAGTAGCGTTGAAACAGATTTGTCCTCTATTTTTGAAGATTTTAAAAATCAAGTTCCCCAAACAACAGATGAACCAAAGATGCATTTGGCTTTAGCCAATACGCGTGCCCGATTACGGATGACAACCTTGTATTATTTTGCTGGAATTCATAGGCTTTTGGTTGCAGGGACAGGGAATAAAGTAGAGGATTTTGGAGTTGGTTTTTACACCAAATACGGCGATGGCGGCGTTGATTTGAGTCCTATTGCGGATTTAATGAAATCGGAGGTTTTTGCATTAGGCGCTTATTTGAAAGTGCCTGAATCTATTTTGAATGCTGCTCCAACAGACGGTTTGTTTGGTGATGACCGAACCGATGAAGACCAATTGGGTGCAAGTTATGATGAATTGGAATGGGCCATGTTGCAAGATGAAAATGGAAAAACAATAGACGATTTTAAAGACCGAGAAAAAGTAGTATTTGCTATTTACAAACGATTGAATACGATTAACCAACATAAAATGAATCCAATACCGGTTTGTTTACTTCAACGAGTTTAATGGCACTTTATCTAAAATATTTGAACTATTAAGTTTTTTTTAACTAAATTTATCTCTTCTTAGAGAATTTAATTCTTAAAACAATACCACTATGATTAAAGTTTGTTTAGCAGATAATTATCCTGTTGTGCATTTTGGGATTAAATCGTATTTTAAAGATCATTCCGAAATTGCAATTGTATCGAATGTAGGTAACTTTTCGATGGTTAAAGATGTTCTTTACACGAAAGAAATTGATGTTTTGGTTTTGGATTTAGATTTGGATGGGCTGTCTAGTATTTATGAATTGAAGGCGGTTATTAAAAATTATACAAAAACAAAAATCATTGTTTTTAGTAGTTATTCGGAACAAATATATGCTCCAAACGCTATAAAAGCTGGCGTTGCTGGTTATGTTCACAAAACTGCTAAAATCGAAACTTTAGGGGTTGCCATCTTGAAAGTACATCAAGGGCAAACTATTCTAAATGATACCATCAAAAAAAGTTTAGCGTTGATTGCCAAACAAAACAAAAGCGAACGTTTGTATCGAAAACTTTCGAATCGTGAAATTGAAGTGTTGCGTTATTTGAGTAATGGGAAAAAGAATAATGAAATTTCTTCGATTCTAGGTTTGAACGAAAAAACGATTAGTACTTATAAATTGAGATTGTTAACCAAACTAAATGTTACCAACTTAGTCGATTTGGTGAATAAAGCGAAAACTTTGGAAATTGTTTAAGAATAACGAGACAATACTCTACCTAACTTTTTTGAAAACGAATTAATTAGCCCATTATAATCCATTGTTGTTTTTAAGAATTCAGTATTATCTGATTCTGTTTCTTTAGTCAAGGATTGTTTTAATTCTTCTACTAATTGACCCACAAGATACCATCGAATGCTTAATATAGTTTCTGAAACATACTGAGCTGTTGTGACATCTTTCATTTTTACAAACACATTTCTGCCTTCCCAATTACTGAGTTCATTGAGTTCGTTTTCCATGATGATATTGGTGACTTCTTGTGCAAATTCGGGTGATAAATGCATTAAATATTCTTCCAAATTGAAGACTTCGTTTTGAAGAAAAAACTGTATTAATTGATTGTAAATACCTAGAAACAAAGGATTTGCCAACTCTACTTCATCTTCTTGAAGGCTTAAATAAATTCGTTGAAAGACTTTATATTCTTTCTTTTCGGATACTTCTTCGATTTCGCCTTCCTCGTTTGCTTTTAAAATAACATCTTCAAATTCTTCCATTTTATCACCATAAAGCAATAGAATTTCAATAATTTTTCTTTCCAATTCGTAGAGTATATCTACTTTTTGTATCGCAATTGCGTTCTCATTTTTGACAACTTCAAAAGCCTTTTGTTCTTGTTTTATTTTTTTTCCAGCTTCCGTTACATCTTTCTGAACCAATTGCGCTAAGGTATTTAATAGCACTTGTTCCGAAATATCCATTATTCGAGAGCATTCTTGTATGTAAATTTCTCTTTTGATGCGGTCTGGAATTTTAGAAATACTGGTGACCATATCTCGAATCAATTCGGCTTTTTTGATAGGATCATTTTTAGCTTCATTCATTAAAAGTGACGCTTTGAATTGGATAAAATCCTTTGCGTTTTCCTCTAAATACAATACCAAATCTTCATAGGAAGTCTTCTTTGCAAAACTATCGGGATCTTCGCCTTCTGGGAAAGTACAAACTCGAACGTTCATGCCTTCTTCGAGAATCAAATCGATTCCGCGGATGGAAGCACGAAGTCCAGCGGCATCGCCGTCGTATAATACTGTTATGTTTTTTGTAAGTCGATTGACCAATCGAATTTGGTCTGGCGTTAAAGCGGTTCCTGAAGAAGCTACTACATTTTCTATTCCGACTTGATGAAATTGAATTACATCGGTATAACCTTCTACTAAAAAACAATTATTTTGTTTGGCAATGGCTTGTTTGGCGTGATAAATTCCATACAATACTTTGCTTTTATGGTAAATTTCGCTTTCCGTTGAATTGAGATATTTGGCTGCTTTTTTATCGTTGGTTAGAATTCTACCACCAAATCCTAATGTTCTTCCGGACATACTTTGAATGGGAAACATAACTCGTCCTCGGAAACGGTCGATCAGTTTGTCTTCTTTGACAATAGTTAATCCGGTACTTTCGAGGAATTCGAGTTGAAAACCTTTGCCTAATGCTTCTTTCGAAAAAGCATCCCATTGTTCCGGGGAGTAGCCTAACGAAAACTTCTTGATGGTTTCGTTGGTAAAGCCACGTTCTTTAAAATAAGAATAGCCAATGGCTTTTCCTTCTTCGGAATTGAGGAGTGTATCTTGAAAATAACTTTTTGCAAATTCAGACACCAAAAACATACTTTCTCGTACGTCGGTATTGGCTTTTTCTTCCTGAGTTTGTTCGGTTTCTTCTAGTTCGATGTTGTATTTTTTTGCTAAATAACGAATCGCTTCTGGATAGGTAAAGTGCTCGTGTTCCATGAGGAAGGCGACTGCATTTCCGCCTTTTCCGGAACTGAAATCTTTCCAGATTTGTTTGACCGGAGATACCATAAAGGAAGGGGAACGTTCGTCTGAAAAAGGGCTTAGACCTTTGAAATTACTTCCGGCTCGTTTGAGTTGAACAAAATCACCGATTACCTCTTCAACTCGAGCGGTTTCGAAAACGGTATCTATGGACGATTTTGAAATCAAAATAGGAAACGGATTGAATTGAATGAAAGCCTCAAAGTTAGGAATTTTTTGTTGATGTTTAGTGATTGTTGTTGGTAAGATATAGCCTTAGCCCTGATGGGAACGGCATCCTTTTTTTGGAACTCTGAAAGGGTTTCAAAGCCTTTCAGAGTTCCAAAAAAAGATATAGTGGACAGCAGGTTCCTGGCTCCTAAAAAAAAGCATCTCTTTCGAAATGCTTTCTTGGGAATAGAAACAAAGGTTGAACATGTTAGTTGAAATCGAAACGGAGTCCGAGGGAAATGTTGTTTTGCTCGATTTCGTTGTTTCTGAAGAGTGGACTCAAATCGTATTTGACATACAAACTCGTTGCTTTATAACCGATATAGGCGCTTGTTCCGTAGATAAAATCGTTGACGTTGAAATCGCCTTTGGTTTTTTGTCGGACATCGTTGCCGTTTTCGTCTTCATAACATAAAATCTGTTTAGATTTTATGTTGCCTCCAATATAACCTCCCACTCCGAAGCGAAATGATTTGTGGGTTCTAAAAATGGTTTTATCGTCTTTTTGTGTTTTGCCAGAGAAATCGAATTCTAAGTGAAGCGGTAACACTATATATACATTTCGGAAACGTGAATCATCGAGATGGGTTGCGCTCACTTCGAGATTGGTGTATTTACCGTTTTCTACAAAATAGCGATTTTCGGTGGGACGCAAGTTATTGTACATGAAAGACAGTCCGTATTTGGCATGGAGAAGATTGTTATTTTTGAGGATTCGAGTGTTGCATGTAAAACCCCATTCGTAGAAATGAGAACCCCAATATCTGTAGTCCGAGTTGGCGACTGCTTTGTTTGTCACTAGATTGTTGAGTCCGAAAGCAAAGACAAATTGGGAGGTTGTTCTGCGCTCACCGTCTTTTAATCGGTCTCTAATTTTCATATTGGGGAAAGTAAAGGAGAATCTTCTTGTTGAATCTTGTTCTTTGATTTTACCATCTACTTTTTCTTGTACTAAAGTATTGAGTTCCACTTGCATTTCAGCGACTCTGGTTTCGATGTTTTTGGCTCTGATTTCTGCAAATTTTGCTTTCTTTTCGTCGGCTTGCTCTTTTGTAATTTGGTTTTTTTCTAAATCGACGTTAACCAATTCTACTTCGTTTTTAAGTGCTGCTTTTTCTTCTTTGGTGATGCTTTCTATTTTGTTTGCGATGGTTTTCGCTCTCGATTCGAAAGTTTCTTGTCCGTAGACTTGAGTTAAAAATAGAATTAAAATTCCTGCTAGATAAAATGTAAAATTTCTCATGATTGTTTTTTGATTAATTAGTATTTGATTGTTGATTGCGATTGGCTAAGGCTATTTTTACGGTTTTGTAATTCTTGTCGATTTTACGAATTACTTTTTCGCGAAAAGAAAGTTCTAATTCGTTGTCGACTTCGGAAAGCAAATTGGATGCATTTACTTTAATAGTTGGATTTTTTAATTTAGATTCTGCTGTAGCGATTTGAGTTTCATTGGTGATTTGAATGGGTTGATTTGAGTTGATTTCATTCGTTTTTTGATTAATGATTGATTTTTCGTTTGGTCGTTCTATACTATTCTTGTTTGCGATTTGATTCTTCTGTTCCAAAAATTGACTTTTGATTTTTTTAGGATGCGTAATTGACTTTCTTTCATTCTGATTTGAAATTGAGCTCTCAGCTATAACTTCTTCTTTTTGGATTTGAATTGGGGATTGTTGTTGTTTTACTATAGAATCGTTTGGTTTAGTTGGTACATTATTATCTATTACGACCTCATTTCTTTTTACATCCACTAGTTCTGTTGGATTGTTCAAGAAAATATAACCAATTGCTAGGAATCCGACGATACTCGCAGCAACATACATCCAATTATACATTGGCGTTGCCTTTTTCTCTTCAGCCACGGTCAACATAGCGTCTAATCGGTCCCAAGCTGCTGGAGATGGTTTGATTTCTCGCTGATCGAGTTGGTTTTTGAATTTTTTTTCTATTTTATTTAGTCCCATTGTGGTGTGATTTTAACTTACTAATTTCGTTTTGCAATAATCTTCTTGCATGTGATAATTGTGATTTTGAAGTACCTTCATTGATGTTTAACAATGCTGCAATTTCTTGATGTTTAAAACCTTCGATTGCGTATAAATTGAATATCATTTTATATCCGTCTGGCAAAGTATCAATCAAGAGTTGAATTTCTTCCACATTAAATTGGCTTTCCGTTGCATTAAAACTTTCTTCTTGATAATTTTCGTCTTCTAAAAAACTAATTTTCTTGTTTGCTCTGATATAGGAAATGCATTCATTGACCATAATTCTTCGAATCCAACCTTCAAAACTTCCTTTGTGTTCAAACTTTTTTAAGTTGGTGAATACTTTCATAAATGCCGTAATCATCAAATCTTCGGCGTGATGGGTGTCTTTTAAATATTGACGGCATACACTTAACATCTTTGGTGCATATTTAAAATAGATCAGTTGTTGTGCTTGTCGATTGTTTTCGACAGCCAATTGAATTCTATTCTTCTCTTCTTGATGTAAATCGATTATTTTCAAAACCTTTTATAAAGTGTTACTGTTAGCATAGACGCACAACTGATAAAAATAGTTGCATGTCAATTGAAAAAAAAATGAAAATAAATTTAAGGCGCTGTATTTCAGTAATTTAAAAAAACTATATTTTTCTTTCTATTACGTAATTTACCATTAATGTAAGTGAGTTTTTGTATTCGGAATCGGGGAATTTTTGAAGTAATTGAAGTGCTTCTTGTTGAAAAGCTATCATTTTTTCTTCGGCATAATGAAGTCCATTGTTGTTTTTTACAAATGCAATCACTTCTTTCACACGCTTTTTATCTTTATTGTAGTTTTTGATAGAATTTATCAACCATGATTTTTCTTTAGCACTACAATTATTGATGACATAAATTAAAGGCAATGTCATTTTTTGTTCCTTGATATCAATGCCTGTAGGCTTTCCAATAGCATCCTCAGTATAATCGAACAAGTCGTCTTTGATTTGAAAAGCCATTCCAATGAGTTCGCCAAACTTTCGCATGGTCTCTACTTGAGTTTCATCTTCGATAACAGATTTGGCTCCAAGAGCACAGCAAGAGGCAATTAAAGTGGCTGTTTTTTTTCGAATGATTTCGTAATAAATATCTTCAACAATATCCAATCGTCGTGCTTTTTCAATTTGAAGTAATTCCCCTTCGCTCATTTCACGAACAGCAACCGAAATAATTTTCAGCAAATCGAAATCACCATTGTCAATAGAAAGTAATAATCCTTTGGAGAGCAAATAATCACCAACCAATACTGCGATTTTGTTTTTCCATAATGCGTTTATTGAAAAGAAACCTCTTCTTCTATTGCTGTCATCTACTACATCATCATGTACTAAGGTTGCGGTATGTATTAATTCGATAACGGATGCGCCACGATAAGTTCGTTCGTTTACAACACCATTGTTCAACATTTTGGCGGTAAGAAAAACAAACATAGGACGCATTTGTTTTCCTTTTCGGTTGACAATATAATAGGTAATTCTATTCAGAAGAGCGACTTTAGAAGTCATTGATTCGTAGAACTTTTTCTCGAAAAGCTCCATCTCAATTAAAATGGGTTGTTTTATTTGCGAAGTAACATTCATGGATTTTCAAAGATAGTATTAAGTTCTAGAGATTTAAAAGTTAAAATTTAATATTTTTACTATTCGAATTAAACCATTCGAAAACGAAGAAGTCCAAAACCAAACTTTTAAAAAATAACAATTATGAAAACAAAAATTTTAGCACTTGGTTTTTTTGCTGCTTTATTATTTATAAGCTGTAGCAAAGACAATGAAAAAACGACTGTCAGCTCAAGTGACATAGCAGATAATGCAAAAATCGACAATATTGGTGATGATGTTGCGCAAATTGTAGAGAGTCAATCAAATGAAACTGCAGAAGGCAGATATACTAACTTAGCTTCTGGTTGTCTTACTGTAACAACAACTCAAGACGGAGATACCTATACAAGAACTTTAAATTATGGAGATACAAATTGTACACTTAGTAATGGAAATAGAGTCCGTGGAAAAATAATTATAGTTTTTCAAAATGATTTTGTAGCCGAAACAAGAACTTTACATTTTTCGTTTGTGAATTTTTATCATAATGACAGACATGTTGAAGGAGATAGAACTGTAGTAAAAACAAGACTTGAAAATGGTAATATCAAAGCAGACATTGATTTAAACATGACTATTACCCTTCCAGACGGAAGAGTTTTTACTAGAACTGGTCATAGAGTTAGAGTATATAATCTTACTACTAATGAGTTTTCTGTAACGGGAAGTTGGACTACTACTAATTCTAATGGTGCTTCTCATACCAATACAATAGACGCAGAAACTCCTTTGAGAATCATTTATTGTACTAATCAATTAGACAATGAAAATCATTATGAAATTGTTAGCGGAATTATCACTGTTGTTAATAATAACAACAATAACACTGCAGTAATAGATTACGGAAATGGAGTTTGTGACAATACGGGTACAATTACTATCAATAGTGGTTCACCAATAACTTTCAATTTAAGAAATTAAGTAATAATTCTTTTCAATAAAAAAGGTTCCAAATTGGAACCTTTTTTTATGCTTCCTTATTCGCCAATTGGCCACAAGCGGCATCAATATCTTTACCCCTACTTCTGCGCACTTTCGCTACGATTCCGTTTGCTTCTAAAGCTTTTATATAAGCATTGATAGATTCATCTGAAGCCTGTTGAAATTCGCCATCATCTATCGGATTGTATTCGATAAGGTTGACCTTGCATGGAACGTATTTACAGAATTTCACCAAGGCATCAATGGAAACTTTGTTATCGTTGATGTCTTTCCAAACCACATATTCGTAGGTGATTTTACTTTTTGTTTTATGATACCAATATTCTAAAGATTCCCGCAAATCCGCCAAAGGAAAATTAGCGCTGAATGGCATAATTCGAGATCGAATTTCATCAATAGCGGAATGCAAAGAAACCGCAAGTTTAAATTTTACCTCATCATCTGCCAACTTCTTAATCATTTTAGGAACTCCCGAAGTGGAAACTGTAATGCGCTTAGGTGACATACCTAATCCTTCTTCGGAGGTAATCATTTCGATTGCTTTGATGACATTATTATAATTCATCAACGGTTCTCCCATTCCCATAAAAACAATATTCGATAACGGATGATTGTAATACAGTCGACTTTCTTTATCAATCGCAATAACTTGATCGTAGATTTCCGCAGGTTCGAGATTGCGCATTCTTTTCAAGCGTGCGGTAGCACAGAAATTACAATCCAAACTACAACCTACTTGGCTGGAAACACAGGCAGTAGTTCGGGTATTTGTTGGAATTAATACCGATTCGACCACCAAACCATCATGCAAACGAACCGCATTTTTTACCGTGCCATCTTCGCTTCGTTGCATCTGATCTACCTTGATATGATTGATAACAAAGTTGTCTGCTAACATCGTACGTGTAGCTTTAGACACATTGGTCATGTCTTCAAAACGATGTGCTCCTTTACTCCAAAGCCATTCGTATACTTGATTCCCTCGAAAAGATTGATCTCCATTCGAGACAAAAAAATCTCTTAATTGTTCTTTCGACAAGGCGCGAATATCTTTTTTCTCCATTTGCATGGTGCAAATTTAACGACTATTTATTGATATATTTCATCCATTCGTATAAATGCATGTGTGTAGTTTTGATATTTTGATAACTTTGTTGAAAACAACTACAATGCATTTTATTTCTCAAGAATTAGAAGATTATATCGAACAACATTCTGAAAAAGAACCGGAATTGTTGGCGGCATTAAATAAAGAAACGTATCAGAAAATACTATTGCCACGCATGTTGAGTGGCCATTTTCAAGGGCGAGTTTTGAGTATGCTGTCTAAATTAATTCGACCAGTAAATATTCTAGAAATTGGAACATATACAGGTTATGCGGCTTTGTGTTTGTGTGAAGGAATGCAAGAAAACGGATCGCTTCACACGATTGATATTAAAGAAGAATTGGTTGATTTTCAAAGAAAGTATTTCGACAAATCGCCCTGGGGGAATCAAATTGTACAGCATTTAGGTGAGGCTATTGAAGTCATTCCGACTTTAGAGATAAAGTTTGATTTGGTTTTTATCGATGCTGATAAAGAAAATTATTTGAATTATTTTGAATTGATTGTACCCAAAATGAATCGCGGTGGCATTATTTTATCCGACAATGTTCTTTGGAGCGGAAAAGTTTTAGAACCGTTACAACCGAATGATATCAGTACAAAAGTACTTTTAGAATACAATGAATTATTGAAAAACGACCCTCGTGTTGAAACCGTTTTACTTCCAATTCGAGATGGTTTGACTGTTAGTCGAGTGCTCTAGCCCTGATCGCAGCGGTATCCTTTTTATAAGGCTCCCAGCCTTTTAAAAAGATTTAGCGTAGAGCAGGAAATAGCTCCGAATTAAACTTCAGGAAAATAGTTGGGCTTTAAAAACTGGTGTAGTTTGTAAAATAAAAGTCCGAAAAGAACTCCAAATGCATAGCCTGTTAGGATGTCTAAAGGAAAATGCAATCCAAGGTAAATGCGGCTGTACGCAAAAATCAACGGAAATAAAAATAGCAAAAAAGCATATCGGTAGTGTTTTCTAAAAAACAGAAATACAAATACGGTAGTTGCCATAGAATTGATGGCATGCCCAGAGAAAAAACTAAAGGTATTGCTGTCTTTGACGATTCGGATGATGTCTTTTATTTCAGGATCATTGCAAGGTCGCAAGCGTTGAAAAAAGTTTTTAAAAAGATTGGCCGTTTGATCTGAAAGTAAAATTAAACTCGCAATAAATAGAAGCAAAATTCCTAATTGTTTCCAGCCTATTTTTTTTTGAAGTAAATAAAAAACCAACAAAAACAATGGAGTCCAATTGAATTGTTTAGTAATCATTAACCAAAGAAAATCATAGTTTTCGGTGCCTAAACCGTTTAAAAAAACAAATAATTCTTTATCTAAGGATAGGACTTTCTCAAGCATTTATTTTTGTCTTTTTATTGGGCCTACAGTGTCTTCAACTTCTTCTATTGGTTCCTCTTTTGGAGTAACATCGGTAAGTATTTTGGTTTTAGCTTTGCTAATTTCGGCATCGATATTCTGAGTTACACTTGTGAAATTACCGTGCATTTCTTGGAAAGTTTTGTCTAATCCGTTGGTTTCTGCACTTTTTTGAATTTCACTTTTAATATCATTCGTTGCGTTTTTCAATTGTGCCATAATTTTTCCCATTGTACGCGCCACTTCTGGGATTTTTTCTGACCCAAAAAGCATCAACATGATAAAAAGAATTAAAACTAATTCACCACCACCAATTCCGAACATACTATTCTATTTTTTTTGCAAAGTTAAAAAGTTAAAGAAAAGTATCTTCAACTATTGTTTAAAATCGTGTTAATCAAATTTAGATTTAACTTCTTGTTTTGGCCAAGTATTGTTAGTTGTATCAATATCAGCTGTTTCTAATTTTGGATCCACTACAATTTTAGTAATGGCTTTTTGAGTTGCAAAAGTACGAGATACTTCATTGTCATTCATTCTCCATATTTGAGCTGGGAATTTGAAGTTTTCTACTGTTCCGTCTTCATAAGTTACTTCCACAAGAATTGGCATTACCAATCCACCTGGTTTGTCAAAAGTTACTTGAAAAAAGTATTTTGGACTGTTGAGTTTGGCTTGCTCTTCTTTCGTAAAAGTAGCTTGAACATACTCGTCAAGATTTTTTATTTCTTTAATTTCAAACGGCTTGTTCATTTCTGGTTTGTAATCTTCGCTTCCTTCGGCAATCATATACACCATTGGTCCATCAACGCCTGATCTTCTTCTTTTCTTTTTGGCTAAGAAATCCGAAACATCTTTGGATGGAGTGTTCGACACATAATATTTTTTCACTTCTTTAATTCCAATATCATTGTAATCTGTCGTATAAAACCAACCTCTAAAAAACCAATCTAAATCGACCGCTGAAGCATCTTCCATCGTTCTAAAGAAATCTTCAGGAGTTGGATGTTTGAATTTCCATCGATTGGCATAGGTTTTAAATGCATAATCAAACAAATCATGTCCCATAATCGTTTCTCTAAGAATGTTCAAACCAACTGCAGGTTTACCATAAGCATTGTTCCCAAATTGTTTGATGCTTTCTGAGTTGGTCATAATCGGATCTATTTTAGATTGATCCCCACTCATATAAGGAATAATGGTTTTTGCTGGACCTCTATCCGCTGGGAAATTAGGATCGAATGTGATTTCAGCTAAATATTCCATAAACGTATTCAATCCTTCATCCATCCAGGTCCATTGTCGCTCGTCAGAGTTAACAATCATCGGAAAAAAGTTGTGTCCTACTTCGTGAATAATAACGCCTAACATTCCATATTTTAGACGATCTGTATATTTGCCATCCGCATCTGGACGACCAAAATTCCAACAAATCATAGGATATTCCATTCCTTGATCGCGAGCACTTACCGAAACTGCTTTTGGATAAGGATAATCAAAAGTATAACTTGAATAGCTTTTTAAAGTATGGGCAACAGCTCTAGTAGAATATTGTTCCCATAGCGGATTCCCTTCTTTTGGATAGATTGAAACCGCCATTACATTTCTATCTCCAAATTTTACGGCCATAGCGTCAAGAATAAACTTTCGTGAGGTTGAAATACCAAAATCACGAACATTTTCAGCTTTAAATTTCCATGTTTTCTTTTGTGCAGAAAAACCTTTTTCTGCAACTTCAGCCTCCGCTTGAGTTACAATAATCACTGGTTTGTCAAAGCTTTTTTCAGCTAAAGCATATCTCTTTACTTGTTCTGCAGAAAATACTTCGGCTCTATTTTGTAAAGCTCCAGTTGCTTCCATAATATGGTCTGCTGGAACCGTGATGCTGACATCAAAATTCCCAAAAGGCAAAGCAAATTCACCACTTCCCCAGAATTGCATATTTTGCCAACCTTCCACATCATTATAAACTGCCATTCTTGGGTAGAATTGCGCTAAAACATATAAATTATTCCCGTCTTCAAAATGCTCATATCCTGATCGACCGCCATCTAACATATAATTATTGATGATGTAATTCCATTTGATATTCAAAACCATTTTTTCTCCATGAGCTAGTGGTTTTGACAAATTAATACGCATCATAGTTTCATTGATAGTAAAAGGAATCGGATTTCCCTTGCTGTCTTTAACGAACTCTATTTTGAATCCACCATCGTATTTTTCTTCTAAATATTTTCTAGAAAAAGATTGTGTACTCATCGCCGGATCGGTCGTGTTGCTATCAATTAAAGGTGTTTTGGATGTTCTTGCGGCTATATTTTGATCCAACTGCATCCACAAATAGTCCAAAGATTCTTTTGCATTATTAGTATAGGTTACCGTTTCTACACCATAAAGCTTTGTGTTTTTATCATCCAACTCAACCTCAATTTTATAATCCGCTTGTTGTTGATAATATTCTGGTCCAGGAGCGCCCGATGCAGTTCTATATATATTGGGAGTTGCCAACAAATCATACATCTGTCTGAATTTGTTTTCGTCAACATGTCCTTTTTGTTTTGGCTTTGCTACTTCTTGCGCATGAATAGTGGCAAAAAAAACGAATACCATCAAACCAACAATTGTATATTTTTTCATAATTTTATTTTAAAGTGTTAAAAATAAAGTATTTTTTTCGAGCAGTTTAGATTTGAAACTATTTTAACACCCCATTTGGATTTTCAGTGGTTAACAAAAGACTTTGTTTCTTTCCGTTGAAGTTGGTTTGTATGATGTTTTGTTGGTCTGAAAAAACTTCCATTAAAGACGTATTTTGAATGGAAAGCGTTTTTATAGCAGCAACGTCTACAATTTTATAATATCCAATGACTACGTTGTTCTCCATTTCTTTACTAATAAATTGGATGTTTTTTGGATTCCCATTTACTTTGATTTTGAAATGTTCTGAAAGATATTGATTCATCATTGTAATATCTTCTTGGGTTTCTGTGGGTTCTCCAATATGTGTTTTGATTTTATAATTTTTAAATAAAGCAGCATTTAAATCATCTACAAATATTCGGGATGTAATCTCCAATCGTTTCTTATCGGAAATAAAATTAATTTGATAGATTGCTATATAAAACTTATGTATTGTAAATGACGTAAGTGTAAATAGTAACAATAAACTTAAAATTCGTAATTTTTTCATATTTCAAAAATAGTTATTTCTGTTTTATAGTAACCGTTTCTTTATAATCAAGGGCTAACTTCTTGACTAAAAATTTAGTAAGTGTTTTGTTTTTTGCTTTCAAAGCTCTAACAAAATCAACATCTTCTATTAAAAAGTAATGAAATCCTTTGATGTATTCTTTGGGTATTTTTAGATAATCCATATAAAAATTTTCTTCAAACCAACCATCGAGTCGCAACAACAAACGTTCTTTTTTTTCAGCAACTACTTCTTTTTTAAGCATTGTCGTTCGACCTGAAATAGCATTTAAAATAGGATTTAACGGAACTATCCCACCTCCCGTTGTTGCTTCGTGAACTCTACGTTCTGCTGGAGAATATTTTTTCTGTCCATGAGGAATAATTCCCAGATTTTCTGCAGTAATCGAACTCTTTTCATTGACTTTTACTTCGTTTAAAGGAATAATTCTCGTACTCATTTTGACGATATTTGATGCGGAATTGAATTCTTTTTCGTCAACAATAATTCTTTTCGTCTCGAGATTAACTGCTGAAAATAGTAATGCATCACCAATAGAAACTGGAATTGTAAATTCTCCTAAATCATTTGTGAGAGTTGTTTTATTAGTTGTGGCATTCAATACATTGACTTTTTCTGTTAATTCCCCATCAACTAGAATTTTTCCAGAAAGCAATTTTTGGGAAACTATAGTTTGAAAGCAAAATAATAAGAAGAAGATTGATGAAAATTGATAATTCAATGCTAAGGTTTTATTTATTTTCTAGAGAAGTTATTTTTTTGAATTCAATATTTTTTTCAATTAAGTAATCCATAAGAATGAAATCGGATTTTGTATCTAGTATCGTTTTTACTTTAGTATCGTTTTCGCAATACACTAAAAAAAGTTTTATTTCATCATCCTGAAGTTTTAAAGTGGTATTAAAAAAGGGGTATTTAATTTTTTTTATCACGGATTCTGTAAATGTCACCGAAGAAGTTAAATCGTTCTTTTTTGGATTCTTTTTTCGAAGAAATCGCATGACATCTTTATACATTCGAACGAAATCCATTCCGTTTTCAGTAACATTAGATGGCATTACAGTGTTTTTAGGAGACGATTGATTATCGTCAAAATATTTGGTATCAACAATGTCTCTAGTTGAACCTATTTTAGGTTTGATTTTTTCTTTTGATTTTGATTTATTTTCAACAACAACTTCCGTTAATTGATTGGTAAAAGCTGTTAAATTCACTAGAACTACTGATGAAGAAATGTCTTCTTTACTAATTACTACTTTTTTAGATTTAAAAAACAAACTAGAAAAAACTAAAGTGTCATTTTCTCTTGCTTTGATTTCAAAGTTTCCATTCAACTTAGTAACTGCGCCTAATTTGGCACTAATATTAAAAACAATTACATTTTCAACTTTTATAGAATCATTAACCGCTTGTCCGTGAACAATTCTTCTCGAAGTTTCTTGGGCTATTGAAATTTGACTCATCAAAAACAAAATAAAAATCCCTAATATTGATTTCATTTTTATATTATTTAGTTCAATTAGTTATTATAAACAGGGAAAATTTCGAATGAAAATAAGATTCATGCTATTAACAAAGTTAGTAATTTAAAGCGTGTTTCTTTATAATTTACTGTTGTAATTAAAGTGATTTAGGTCTTTATTAATTGAAAACAAAAATAAGAGTTACTCCTCACAATAATTTGCCAATAAAATGGTAACTGACTGTTAATTTTAATCCCAAATAGTTCCTTTTTGAATGGAAAAGGTTTTTATCTTTAACCCCAATAAAAAATTTATGAAAAATCTAATTATTGCAAGTACTTCTACGCTTCACGGCGGTGATTATTTAGACTATTTGTTACCTACTTTAAAAACTCATTTTGAAAAATGTAAATCAATTTTATTTATACCCTATGCTAGGCCAGGTGGCGTATCTCATGAAGAATACACTGAAAAGGTTCGTGCTGTTTTTACAAATTTAAAAATTGAGGTGAAAGGACTTCATGAATTTGAGCATCCAATTCAAGCAATTCAAGAAGCAGAAGGCATTTTTACTGGAGGCGGGAACACATTTCTGTTGGTTTTTCAATTGTATAAAAACAATGTGATGGAGATCTTATCGGAGACTTTAAAAAAAGGAACTCCCTATTTAGGAACAAGTGCTGGAAGTAATATTACTGGATTGACGATGCAAACTACCAATGACATGCCGATTATTTATCCGCCGAGTTTTCAAACATTAGGAATGATTCCATTTAATTTAAACCCTCATTATTTAGATGCCGATTTACAATCGAAACATATGGGAGAAACACGTGAAACCCGCATCAAAGAATTTCATGCATTCCATTCGGTTCCTGTTTTAGGATTGCGTGAGGGAAGTTGGCTGGAAGTAAACGGAAATAAAATTACTTTGAAAGGAGAATTGACAGCACGGTTGTTTAAACAAAATCAAATTCCCGAAGAATTGGAAAGCGAAAGTGATTTGAGTTTTTTGGGAATTTTATAAATAATACCAAAAAAAAGTCGCTACTAGAGCGACTTTTTTTTATTTGAAAGTATAATTACACTTCCAATACACTGTTTTCAGCACCTGCAAATTCATTGAATCTGTAAGAATCAGCTTCAACTTCATTTACAAAAGCTCCATCAATTACGTATTTAAATTCGTAAGAAGCATCTTTATTCACATCAAAGATCCCTTTGAATGTACCATTTTTAAGTTTACTCAATTCACCTTCTTTAGGGTTCCAATTGTTAAAATCTCCAACAACTGCTGCGTTATTTGCTTCTTTCGCTTCTACTGTAAAAGTTACTTTGCAAACTGGTTTCGTTTTTATAAATTGTTTCTTTACTGACATAACTATTTCATTTTTAATGTTATGGGGCAAAGAAAATAAATTTTGCGTAACATATTACCAAAGCAACTACGATTTAAGAATATGGTAAAAAGTAAATTAAAAAACAGTTGAATTCATAAAATTAGAGGTGTAATATTCCTAATCTCCAATAAGAAAACGTTTTAGTTCTGAACAATCATTAGTATAAAAAAAGTCGATTTTAGAATTAAATGAATGTATTTAATCCGAAAATCGACTTGTAAACATCCAATAGACAAACTTTTCGCTAAACTTGAGGGCCTGCTTTTACTAAATTTTGTCCTTCGGAATTATCTGTATATTGTTTAAAATTGTTTATAAATCGTGACGCTAAATCATTCGCTTTTGTTGACCATTCCGAAGCATCTGCATAGGTAGCTCTTGGGTCAAGTATCGAAGCATCTACATCATGCAGTGCAGTTGGTACTTCAAAATTGAAAGTTGGGATTATTTTTGTTGCTACTTTTTCGATTGATCCATCTAAAATCGCATCAATAATTGCTCTGGTATCTTTAATTGAAATACGCTTTCCAGTTCCATTCCAACCAGTATTAACCATATACGCTTTTGCGTTGTGTTGCTCCATTTTCTTTACCAATTCTTCTCCATATTGTGTTGGGTGCAATGTTAAGAATGCTTTCCCAAAACAAGCTGAAAAGGTAGGTTGTGGCTCTGTTACTCCTCTTTCAGTACCCGCTAGTTTAGCGGTAAAACCTGAAAGGAAATAATATTTGGTTTGTTCTGGTGTTAATTTAGAAACAGGTGGCATTACACCAAAAGCATCCGCTGTTAAGAAGATTACTTTAGTAGCATGCCCTGCTTTAGAAACTGGTTTTACTATATTATGAATATGATTAATTGGATAAGAAACTCTAGTGTTTTGTGTTACTGAACCGTCTTTAAAATCAATTTTACCATTGCCATCAACAGTAACATTTTCTAATAAAGCATCTTTTTTTATCGCTTCAAAAATATCTGGTTCGTTTTCTCTACTTAAATCGATGGTTTTAGCATAACAACCGCCTTCGAAATTGAAAACGCCTTCAGTATCCCAACCATGCTCATCATCTCCTATTAATTCTCTTTTTGGATCGGTTGATAAGGTTGTCTTACCTGTTCCTGACAAGCCAAAGAAAACAGCAACATCGCCTTCTTTACCTTTGTTAGCAGAACAATGCATGGATGCGATTCCTTGCAATGGTAAATAATAGTTCATCATTGCGAACAATCCTTTTTTCATTTCACCACCGTACCAAGTACCGCCAATCAATTGGATTTTCTCAGTAAGATTAAAGGCTATATATACTTCTGAATTCAATTTATGAGTGGCAAAATCTTTAAAACTTGTTTTGGAAGCATTCATTACAATAAAATCTGGCTCTCCAAAATTTTCTAGTTCTTCATCAGTTGGACGAATAAACATGTTTTTAACGAAATGGGCTTGCCAAGCAACTTCCATAATAAAACGCACTTTCAATCGAGTGTTCTCATTAGCGCCACAATAAGCATCAATAACGAACAATCTTTTTCCAGAAAGTTGGTTTAAAGTAGTAGCTTTTAAAGCATTCCAAGTATCTTGAGAAATAGGTTTATTGTCGTTGACTGCTTTTTCCGAATTCCACCAAATAGTGTCTTTGGTGATACTATCTTCAACGATATATTTATCTTTTGGTGAACGACCCGTAAAAACACCAGTCATTACATTTACTGCACCTAATTCTGTTACTTGTCCTCTTTCAAATCCTTGCAAATTAGATTTTAGTTCTTCTTGATATAAGAATTCATAAGAAGGATTGTAAATAACTTCTGTTGCAGCAATAATACCGTACTTTTCTAACGAAATCGATTTCGTGATTTGAGCGTAATTATCCATAGAAATGAATTTGTGTTGAGTTTGAAATAAAGCACAAAAGTAAAAATAATATTTTACCTAGATTTATAAACTTGAATTATTATGCTTTTTTCTTATAAAAATCGATGAAAAGACACAACCAGCCTACGATTAGCAGCAAGCCGCCAATTGGGGTAATAAAACCAATTACTTTAAAGTTGAAAGTTGTTAAGTCGTTGGTTGCTAACAAATAAATTGATCCTGAGAAAAAAAGCACTCCTGTTACTACAGTATAATAAATTCTCTTTTTGGCCAATTCACTTACTTGGGAAGACATCCCAATATAAAGTAAAAACAAAGCATGATATATTTGGTACTTCACTCCAGTTTCAAAAGTATATAGTTGTTCTAATGTTAGTACTTTCTTTAAAGCATGCGCACCAAAAGCCCCTAAAACAATAGCTAACATTCCAAATAAAGTAGCGGTGAGAACAATTTTTCTTTCCATAATTGAAGTTTGTATACTAAAGTGTAAAAGTATCAGTTCTCTAGGAATCGTCAAAGGAATTGAAACGATTTTAGCCCCGATTGCAGCGGCATCCTTTTTTCGGCTTCTTTAGACGGAAAAAGATAGAGCGAAAAGCGGGATTTAGCTCCTAACAAAAAAATAGTACATTTGCACTTTAAAAAACTAAAAAAAATGAAGAAAATCTTTTTAATTGTAATGACAATTGCAACTTTAAGCCTTAGCGCTCAAGGCAATAAAGCGATTAAGTCTGGTGAGAAATTTATCTATGCTGCTTCCTATAATATGGGTGGTTTGATGACACAATTAGCGCAAGTTACCATGGAGACTGAAACAGTAAAAACTTCTAAAAAAACATTATTGCATTTGAATTGTGAAGCGAAAACCTATAGCAAATGGGATACTTTTTTTAAGATACGTGATGTTTATGAGTCCTATGTTGATCCAATTACCCTAAAGTCAAGCTTGTATAAGCGTGATATATTTGAAGGGAAATATACTAAAAGAGAAAAGTACATTTTTAAAAGTGATGGTAAAACGATAGAAAGTACCGTAAACAAAAAAAACAATCCGGAAACGAAAAATACTTTCCAAGTTAGACCTGGTACTCAAGACGTGATTTCTATTTTGTATAAATTGAGAACGATTGATTTTAACACTTTCAAACCTGGACAGATCAAAAGTTTCGTAGTAGTTTTTGATGAAAAAGAAATGGGTGTTTCAGCAAAATACTTAGGAAAAGAAACGGTAAACGCTGGAAATTTAGGCAAAAAAGTATGTTATAAAATTTCGATTGGTGCCAAAACCAATAAGTTAAAAGGAACCGATAAAAATATTATTTATTTGACTGCAGATGCGGCTAAAGTTCCTACTTTAATACAATTTAGCATTCCTGTAGGAACAGGACAATTAACATTAACTAACGCAACTGGAATTTAATATGAGAAAAATAACCATCGTTTTAGCCTTTTTATTTGCAATTCTTGGAATTATATTCGCCATTTTACCTATGGGAACTTTAGGAGTTTTACCTGTTGGTTTGTCTTTAGTCTTTGGCGGAATTGCCTTTGCAAAATCGGACGCAAGCAATCGTAATGTTCCGAAATGGTTGTTGATTGTTGCTGGAATAACCCTAGTGGTGATTCTTGTTCGGAGCTTTATTCCAGATGAAGTGGAACAAGATGCACAATTTGAACAAAAGAAAATCGAATCCAAACAAGAAGATTTGAAAGATTTAGAAGGATTGGAATAATACTTAACACAGATTTCTCAGATTATCACAGATTTAATCCGTGCCCATCCATGAAATCCGTGTTACCTTTAAAGCTCACATTATTGTGGGCTTTTTTTATATCAACAAATTCATACCTTTGGGAACTATTTGTAAAAAAACCATGAGAAATATTTTAATTATCGGTGCGGGACGGTCAGCTTCTTCTTTAATACAATACCTTTTAAATAAATCCGATGCTGAAAATTTGCATCTAACTATTGGCGATTTATCCAAAGAATTAGCAGCACGTAAAACCAATAATCACAAAAATGCTACGGCAATCGCATTGGATATTTTCGATGCAAACCAACGTCAAAGTGAAATTCAAAAAGCCGATATCGTCATCTCAATGTTACCCGCACATTTGCATATTGAAGTGGCTAAAGATTGTATTACCTTCAAAAAAAATATGGTCACTGCTTCGTATGTTAGCGATGCCATGCAAGAATTAGATGCAGAAGCCAAAGTCAACAACCTCATCTTTATGAATGAAATTGGGCTTGATCCCGGCATTGATCACATGAGCGCCATGAAAGTCATTGATGAAATTAGAGATCAAGGCGGTAAAATGATTCTGTTCGAATCGTTCTGCGGTGGCTTAGTAGCACCAGAATCCGACAACAATCTGTGGAATTACAAATTTACATGGGCTCCGAGAAATGTCGTTTTGGCAGGACAAGGTGGCGCCGCAAAATTTATTCAAGAAGGCACTTATAAATACATTCCGTATCACAAATTATTTCGAAGAACCGAATTTCTAGAAGTAGAAGGCTATGGTCGATTTGAAGGGTATGCCAACAGAGATTCTTTAAAATATCGTAGCGTTTACGGATTAGACGATGCCTTAACTTTATACCGAGGAACCATTCGAAAAGTAGGTTTTTCTAAAGCCTGGAATATGTTCGTGCAACTTGGAATGACCGACGATAGCTACAAAATCGACAATTCAGATACGATTAGTTACCGCGAATTCATCAATTTGTTTTTGCCTTATCACCCAACCGATTCTGTTGAAATCAAATTACGTTTGCAACTCGGCATCGAACAAGATGATATCATGTGGGACAAATTACTCGAATTGGATCTTTTCAATGCAACTAAAATCGTTGGACTCAAAGACGCTTCTCCAGCTCAAATACTAGAGAAAATCCTTGCTGAAAAATGGACTCTCGAACCCCACGACAAAGACATGATTGTGATGTATCATAAATTTGGATACGAAATCAATGGGGTTCAAAAACAAATCGATTCGAAAATGGTGTGTCTAGGTGACGACCAAACTTATACGGCAATGGCAAAAACAGTCGGACTTCCCGTTGCTATGGCCACTTTGCAAATTCTCAACGGTCAGATCAAAACTCCTGGAGTGCAATTGCCAATCAACAAAGAAGTCTATCTGCCGATTTTGAAAGAACTCGAAGAATACGGTGTGATTTTCAATGAGAAAGAAAAGGATTATTTAGGGTACAATCCGGATCGTTTGAAGCACTAAGATTTTTAGAAGCCGGGAACCTGCTGTTCGCTTTATCTTTTGCGCCACACGAGCGGAGCGAACTAACGAAGTAAACACCGGCGCAAAAGGATGCCGCTGCCATCAGGGCTAGATGAGCGAATTAGCCAATTAGCGGATTTGGAAACTCGCTTATTCGCTAATCATCAAATCCTTTAAATCGCTTTCATTCTAAAATCAAAATCGTATTTTTGGTTTTAAATCTATAGTCATGAAAATAAACTCCCTTCAAATAGAAATCGACGGTATCGACAAAGAAATTCTTCGCGACCTCATGAACGATGCTCGAAAACCCATTCTACAAATCGCCAACAAAATCGGAATATCGGGAGCTGCTATTCACCAAAGACTTCGAAAACTAGAACAAGCTGGTGTAATTTCTGGATCTAAATTTACCATCAACACCAAAGTGTTAGGCTACAGCACCATGGCTTTTGTAGGTGTTTACCTCGATAAAGCAGCTCGTAATTCGGAAGCGGTTCGGGAACTCAAAAAAATTCCAGAAGTGCTAGAATGTCATTACACCACTGGAAATTGGTCGATTCTTATTAAAATTATTTGTCGTGACAACGAGCATCTAATGCAATTGCTCAACACCAAGATTCAAGCCATTGAAGGCGTTTCAAGAACGGAAACCTTTATTTCTTTAGACCAGCAGATCGATCGACAGATTCAATTGTAATTTGAAGATTTGAAAATGAGATAATTTGAAAATGGCGTTTTGTTTTAAAGATGTCATTTCTTTTATCGTTTGTGATTTTCCTTTATATTGAAAAACCAACTTGCCCTGCGGGCACCTCTCCAAAGGAGGGGAATAAAAAAACCCGCAATTCTCATCACGGGCTTTCATTTTCATATTTTCAAATTAACTCATTTTCAAATTACCTTCTACCCAGATAAATCATCACATAGTAAAGCAAAGTTGCAATCGAACCGATAGCGGCAACGACATACGTTCTAGCTGCCCATTTCAAAGCATCCTTGGCGCCATCTTGTTCTTCGCGATTCAACATTTGTTTGTTTTCTAACCAAGCCAAAGCTCTGTTACTGGCATCGTATTCTACAGGTAAAGTGATTAAAGAGAACAAAGTTGTAGCGGCAAAAAGCACAATTCCAACCAATAACAATTGTGGAAACGTGCGTACCATCAATATCCCCGCAATCAAAACCCATTGAATATAATTGGAGGCTACACTCACCACAGGAACCAATTTCGAACGCATTTCCAACCAACTATAAGCGGTGGCATGTTGCACGGCGTGACCACATTCATGAGCAGCAACGGCTGCCGCTGCAGCATTTCTTTGGTTGTATACCGCTTCACTTAAATTGACTGTTTTATCCGCTGGATTGTAATGATCCGTCAATTGTCCTTCTACAGAAATTATTTGTACATCTGTAATTCCATGATCGGATAACATGCGTTCGGCAATTTCTTTCCCCGACATGCCGTTTTGTAATTGCAATTTCGAGTACAATTCGAATTTATTCTTGAGTCGGTTGCTGACGAGCCAACTCACTAACATCAATAAACCTGCTAATATTAAATACATAATTTCTTGTTTTTAGTTTTAAAAATTAAAAGTACAAATTGCCCGTCAATTTACAAGCCAATTTGGTTTGTGTTAACTTTTGTGCAATTTTGTCATGAAACCTTGGCGAATCTTTGCGAGAGATGAAAATTGGCTCGCAAAGACGCCAAGGCGCAAAGCATATTATCCAACGAGGTTGATGATTTTTCCTGGAACAATGATTACTTTGTTCGGTGTTCTGCCTTCGAGTTGTTTGATAGTTCGCTCGTCTTTCATGACGATATCTTCAATCTGTGCTGCAGTTAAATCTAACGACAAGGTCAAGGTAAATCGCATTTTCCCATTGAAAGAAACTGGGTATTCTTTGCTGCTCTCCACTAAATATTTTTCATTAAACTCAGGGAATGCAACAGTGGCAATCGAACCTTGATGCCCTAATTGACTCCATAATTCTTCTGCGATATGCGGCGCATAAGGCGACATCAAAACGGCTAATGGTTCTAGAATTGCGCGCTCATGACAATTTTGCGTTGACAATTCATTCACACAAATCATAAACTGACTCACCGAGGTATTGAAAGAAAAGTTGGTGATGTCCTCGCCTACTTTCTTAATCGTTTTGTGTAATGTTTTTAAACTTTCTTTCGATGGTTCGTTGTTCGTAACAATCAAACCATTGTCATCAAAATACAATCGCCACAATTTTTTTAAGAACCCAAAAACTCCAGTAATTCCCGCGGTATTCCATGGTTTGGCTTGCTCTAATGGACCAAGAAATATTTCATATAAACGCAAGGTGTCAGCGCCGTATTCGTTGCAAATGTCATCAGGATTGACAACGTTGTATTTCGATTTGGACATTTTTTCAACTTCACGGCCAACGATATATTTGCCGTTTTCTAAAATGAAGTCGGCGTTTTCATAGTGGGAATATAACGGATGCGCTTTGAACTTTTTAATATCGAGTTCATTCGTCACATCATTGACGACAGCCAAATCAACGTGAAGCGGGCTAAAATCAATATTAATCATGTATAAACCTCCATCTGGAAATTTCTCGTTAAGAATCCTATTCAGTTCCTCCATTAAAAAATCCTTTTTGTTTCTTTGTCCCGATGAAACCAATATATTAAATTTAGAACTATCAAAAGGACCTAGACCACCAATTGTCGTTTGAACGCGATACACAAACGCACTCATCCCCAAAATCATCCCCTGATTGATCAACTTTTTAAACGGTTCTTCGGTTGGTGCAAACCCTTTGTCTTTGAGAAATTTGTTCCAGAAACGAGAATACAACAAATGTCCCGTCGCGTGTTCGCTACCTCCGATATATAAATCGACGTTTTGCCAATAATCTAGTGCGGCTTGGCTGGCAAATTCGGTTTCGTTGTGCGCATCCATATAACGCATCCAATACCAGGAACTTCCTGCCCATCCTGGCATGGTGTTCAATTCGAGTGGAAACACCGTTTGATGTTCTATCAACTGACAACTCACGACCGAAGATTTCTCTACATCCCAAGCCCAATCGGTTGCATTTCCTAAAGGTGGTTGCCCTTCTTCGGTTGGCAAATACTTTTCTACTTCTGGCAATACGATTGGCAAATGTTTCGCATCGATCATTTGTGGTAAACCGTTTACATAATATACTGGGAATGGTTCTCCCCAATAACGCTGTCTAGAAAACACGGCGTCGCGCAAACGATAATTCGTTTTCCCTTTGCCTTGATTTATTTTTTCAAGCGCATCAATGACTTTTTTCGTAGCTTCTTTATAATTGAGTCCGTTTAGGAAATCGGAGTTGTTTAGAGTAAAAGCAGATTTTTCGCTGTAAGCTAGGTCCACCCCGCCCTGCGGGCACCCCTCCAGAGGAGGGGAATCCAACAAGAAAATATTTTTGATGGCTGGCATCCCATTTTCACCTTTAAAGAAATTCGCAAAAGCATAATCTCGCTCGTCGCCACAAGGAACCGCCATAACTGCACCCGTTCCGTAACCCGCCAAAACATAATCGCCAATCCAAACCGGAATGGGCTCTTTGGTAAATGGATGTTCGGCGAAAGCTCCGGTGAAAACGCCAGAGATGGTTTTTACATCCGCCATTCGTTCACGTTCGGAACGTTTGGCTGTTTTTTCGATATAGGCTGCTACAGCTTCTTTTTGCTGAGGAGTTGTGATTTGAGACACCAATTCATGTTCAGGTGCTAAGGTCATAAAAGTCACCCCGAACAAGGTGTCAGGACGTGTGGTGAAAATTTCGATGGTTGTCGGTTGTCGGTTGTCGGTTGTCAGGGGAACATTAAAGGTAACCATTGCACCGACGGATTTTCCAATCCAGTTGCGTTGGCTTTCTTTGATGCTTTCGCTCCAATCGATGGTATCTAAACCTTGCAGTAAACGTTCCGCATAGGCAGAAATTCGCATGCTCCATTGTGTCATTTTTTTACGAATGACTGGATGACCTCCTCGTTCGGAAACACCATTAACAATTTCATCATTGGCGAGAACCGTTCCGAGTGCGGGACACCAATTGACTTCGGTTTCCGCGAGATACGTTAATCGGTATTGAAGTAATATTTTTTGTTGTTGATCGGATGAAAAAGCGTTCCATTCAGTTGCTAAAAATGGCGTGATGTTGTCGTCGCAAACCGCATTGACCTTGGCGTTCCCGTTTTGTTCGAATTCGGAGACTAGTGTCGAAATATCTTCGGCTTGATCGGCGGTTTTATTGTACCATGAATGAAATAATTGAATGAAAATCCATTGAGTATGTTTGTAATAATCTTTATCCGAAGTTCGTACTTCACGACTCCAATCGAAAGAGAATCCTATTTTGTCAAGCTGTTCGCGATAGCGTGCGATGTTTTCTTTGGTAGTTTTGTCCGGATGTTGTCCGGTTTGAATGGCGTATTGTTCGGCTGGCAAACCAAAGCTGTCGTAACCTTGCGGATGCAATACGTTGAAACCTTGATGACGTTTGAAACGCGCATAAATATCTGAGGCAATGTAGCCTAGTGGATGTCCTACGTGCAAGCCTGCTCCCGAAGGATAAGGAAACATATCGAGTACATAATATTTTGGCTTATCCGATGCATTGCTAGCGGCGAAGGTTTGATTTTCGGCCCAGTATTTTTGCCATTTGGCTTCTATTTGGTTTGGATTGTATTTCATTTGAGTTGCTGAGTTGCTGAGAAACTGAGTTGCTGAGTTTTTGTTTTTATTTTTTGCTCGGAAAGGCGCAAAGCTTTTTATGTTGTTGTTATTTTTTGGTTCGCTGCTTACGTTGTTGGTAGCAAAGCTAGTTCTAAAATTAGCCCCGATTACCTCACCTTGTCCTAATTGTTTCGGAGTTCGGTGAACACTACGTGTTTGTAGTGGAAATCCTTTTGTGACGGAGTTCGGCACAAAAGATTGCAACGGAAAGCGGGACTTCTGTTCTTGGGACAATTGATGTTGTGCTCCCAAAAACTGGAGACAAATTTACATTTATTGTACGAAAGACAAAACTTTGGTCGTTATAAACTCTGTTTAAACAATTTCTTTGTTATTTTTACGCCATAATTACTATAATTTATGAGTTCTTCTTTCGAAAAATTTCAAAAACGCAGACTGATTTCATCTTATTTTTCTGTGGTTTTAAGTATGTTTCTAGTACTTTTCCTTCTTGGAATCTTAGGTTTTTTTGTTATTAATTCTAAAAAGTTGTCCGACGACTTTAAAGAAGAGATTGTGATGACCGTTTTTTTTAAAAACGAAGCGACTGATAGTACTATGATTGCATTTGGGCAGGAAATGAAAGTGGCAAAGTTTGTCAAAACATGTGATTATGTGACGAAAGAGCAAGCGGCAAAGATGCATACAGATATTATTGGCGAGGATTTTATGACGTTTTTAGGCGCAAATCCGCTGCAAAATTCATACGACATCCATTTGAAAGCGGACTATATTGACACCGAGAATATTCGCAAAATTGAAAGTCGATTTTTGGCCAATGACATGATTGCTGATGTGGTTTATGACAAGCAATTGGTAAGTTTGGTGAATGACAATATCAAGAAAGTGAGTATGTGGATTTTGATAATCAGTGGCATTTTGGCATTGATAGCAGTGTTGTTAATCAATAGTTCGATGCGACTTTCTATTTATTCCAATCGATTTATTATTAAGACCATGCAAATGGTTGGAGCGACGAAATCGTTTATCCGAAAACCATTTATTTGGAGAAGTATTCGTTTGGGTGTAATTGGTTCGGTGTTGGCGATTATTGCTTTGATAGGAACACTTGTTTATATTGATACTAGTTTCCCGAGTTTGAATATTTTAGCCGATCAATTGATGATTGTTTTAGTTTTGCTTGGTGTATTAGCCGTAGGAATTTTGATTACTTGGGTGAGCACTTTTTTTGCTACACAAAAATATTTGAATTTAAGAACAGACGATTTGTATTAATTTAGATTGTTGGATTGTTGGATTTTTAGATTGATCTGCGTTCCTAAAAAATATAACTATGAAAGAAAACGAACAAGAAAAACAGGAATTCCTTTTTGAGAAAGTCAATTATAAAATTCTTTTGATTGGAATTGCAGTCATTGCATTGGGATTTATTTTGATGTCGGGTGGAGGAAGTGATGACCCAAAAGTTTTTAACGAAGCCGTTTTCAACTTTCAAAGAATTCGTTTAGCACCAACGTTGGTCTTGATTGGATTTGGTATTACTATTTATTCGATTGTTAAGAATCCGACTAAGAAAGATAGTTAGATTTTTAGATCATTTGATTCTTGGATCGCTGGATACTCTAATCTAATAATCATATAATCCAGCACCCGAGCATCAGCGAACTGGCGAAGCAATCTAATAACCCACATGACAACAATTCAAGCACTTATTCTTGCCATCATCGAAGGCATCACTGAATTTTTACCCGTTTCTTCAACAGGTCACATGATTCTTGGAAGTACTTATTTTGGTATTGAGCAAGATGAGTTTACCAAATTGTTTACGATTGTTATTCAATTAGGAGCGATACTTTCGGTTGTTGTTTTGTATTTCAAACGCTTTTTTCAAACTTTAGAATTCTATTTCAAATTGTTGGTGGCTTTTATCCCAGCGGTGGTTTTGGGATTGCTTTTTAGTAAAAGAATAGACGCTTTATTAGAAAATCCAATTACGGTAGCCGTTTCTTTATTGTTGGGTGGGATTGTATTGTTGAAAGTGGACGATTGGTTTGGCAAATCCGAAGCAACAGAAATCACTTATTTGAAAGGATTTAAAATTGGTTTGTTTCAATGTTTGGCCATGATTCCAGGAGTTTCAAGAAGTGGAGCCAGTATCGTTGGAGGAATGTCGCAAAATTTATCTCGCACTTCGGCTGCGGAATTCTCTTTCTTTTTGGCGGTTCCGACCATGTTAGGAGCTACTGTAAAAAAATGTTACGATTACTATAAAGACGGCTATGTCTTGACTCACGATCAAATTAATTTGTTAATCATTGGAAATGTAGTAGCTTTTATCGTGGCGCTTTTGGCTATCAAAAGTTTTATTGGATTTTTGAGTAAACATGGATTCAGAGTATTTGGTTATTATCGAATCGTTGTAGGTGTAGCGTTGCTTTTAATACATTTCTTTATTCATCCACTGACTGTACTTTAATGACTGGAGAAGATTTTCAAAACGGACAAATTATTTTAATCGACAAGCCTTTGCATTGGACTTCCTTTCAAGCGGTGAATAAAATGAAATGGGTTTTGAAAAGTAAATTGGGATTGAAGAAAATTAAAATCGGACATGCCGGAACTCTCGACCCTTTAGCAACCGGATTACTACTTGTTTGTACCGGAAAATTTACCAAACGAATTACTGAACTTCAAGGGCAGGCGAAAGAATATACGGGCACTTTCTTTATTGGAGCCACCACTCCATCCTACGATTTAGAAACCGAAATCGACGAAACCTTTCCTACTTCTCATATAAATGAAGCATTACTTCACGAAACCCTAAAGCAGTTTCTTGGAGAAATTGATCAAAAACCACCAATTTTTTCAGCTATAAAAAAAGATGGCGTTCGATTATACGAACATGCTCGAGCGGGAGAAAGTGTTGAAATTGCCACTCGAAAAACGACAATACACGAATTTGAAATTACTCGAATAGCTTTGCCAGAAATTGATTTTAGAGTAGTGTGTAGCAAAGGAACTTACATTAGATCCTTAGCTTTTGATTTTGGAAAAGCATTACAATCAGGCGCTCACCTCATCGTTTTACGAAGAACTAAAATCGGAGATTTCGATGTCCAAAATGCAATGGATGTTACGATGTTTGATGATTCAATTGTTCGCACTGAATCATAAGTTCCATGATTTCATTTTGAGTACTTATTCCTTTATCGTGTAAATACCACAATTGCAATTCAGTTTTTGCCGTTTCATCAATAACGCCATACTGTTGTTTGTAGCTTTTGATTAAATCTGCTGCTACTTTGGGTCTTGGGCCCCAACTTCCAACAACTTCTTCGGCTTCTTTATCTATAATGATTAGTTTAGGAATGGCTTTATTTCCATTGGTTAAGAATAAATTCATCAAAGCTTCATTCTCATCTCGAAAAGCAACTTTTAATTCAATATGTTGTGAAACTGAAGCCATTTTATTGATAATTGGCAACAATTGAGCGGCATCTCCACACCATCCTTCTGACAATACAAGCCAGAGATAGTTCTTTTTTAAGTTCACTATTTTTTTAATGACCTCTTCCGTGACAACCATCTTTTTATCCAATCGATTCATTCTAACTTCATTCAATTCGCTATAATGAATTAAATCTTGGGATTGTTCGTTTCCTGACACTTTTCCAGCAATCAATAAATCCGAAACAATAGTTCGGTATCTATCATAAGAATGACTTTTTAAAATGCATTGTGCTACCGCTATTTTCATGACTTTTTAATTTTATCTTAGTGCAAAGTTACTATTTATCCTATTATCTAAATGTGATTTATATCACTTCTAAAATAATATATGAACTATCAAAAAAGGAGTGGATATTTTTTTGAAAACAATATTCACAAAAAAAGAATATCCCTATATTTGCACAACTGAACTAAAACCACTCATGAAATACAAAAGAATACTTCTAAAATTAAGCGGCGAAGCATTAATGGGTAACCGACAATATGGAATTGACCCAGCGAGACTTGCTGAATACGCGGATGAAATCAAACAAATTCATGACAAAGGTGTAGAAATAGCAATTGTTATTGGAGGCGGAAATATTTTTAGAGGTGTTTCAGGAGCGAGTAACGGAATGGATCGTGTTCAAGGGGATTATATGGGAATGCTAGCTACCGTTATCAACGGAATGGCATTGCAAGGTGCCTTAGAAGAAAAAGGAATGTTGACTCGTCTTCAAACTGCTTTAAAAATTGAAGCGATTGCGGAACCTTATATCAAAAGAAGAGCAGTACGTCACTTAGAAAAAGGTCGTATAGTAATTTTTGGAGCTGGAACTGGAAATCCGTATTTTACAACGGATACTGCAGCAGTTTTACGTGGCGTTGAAATACATGCCGATGTTATTTTAAAAGGAACTCGCGTAGACGGAATTTATACTTCTGATCCTGAAAAAGATGCGAGTGCTACAAAATTTGACACGATTTCTTTTGAAGATGTTATCAAAAAAGGGTTAAATGTCATGGACTCAACAGCGTTTACGTTGAGTCAAGAAAATAAATTACCCATTGTAGTTTTCGATATGAATAAACAAGGGAATTTGTTGAAAATTTGTGAAGGAAGTACAATTGGAACTTTAGTGAATGTGTAATTTAGATAGTTAGATTATTAGATTTTTGGATCCTAGAACATCTAAAAATAGAACAATCCAACAACCCAACAATCCAAAATATGACTGAAGAAATTGAATTTATTATAGAAAGCACCGAAGAGTCAATGAATGGTTCTATTGCTCATTTAGAAAAATCATTTTTAAATATTCGTGCAGGAAAAGCTTCGCCAGCGATGCTTGGTAGTGTATTTGTAGACTATTACGGTTCACAAACACCCTTAGCACAAATTGCCAATATGAATGTTCCGGATGCTCGAACGATAACGATTCAACCCTTTGAAAAAACGATGTTGCACGCCATAGAAAAAGCAATAATGGTGGCCAATATTGGTTTTAATCCAATGAACAATGGCGATATCATCATCATTTCGGTTCCGCCTCTAACAGAGGAACGTCGCCGTGATTTGACCAAACAAGCAAAAGTTGAAGCAGAAGATGCTAAAATTGGAATACGAAATGCTCGTAAGGATGCCAATACAGATATTAAAAAATTAGAAAAAGAAGGAACATCAGAAGACATTTGTAAAACTGCTGAAGACGAAGTGCAACACTTAACCAATACTTTTATCAAAAAAATCGATGAAATTTTAGCGCATAAAGAAGCTGAAATCATGAAAGTATAAATTAATATAAAAATCAATTAATATCCGTCTCGTTTTCATAACAAGACGGATTTTTATTTTACTTATCTTTAGTGTTTCCAAAGATTTTTGAAATTGAAGTGAATGAAAAAATATTTTTTTCTATTGTTGTTTAGTTCACTTGTATGTCAAGCACAATTTCAATATACTGGTAGTATAAAAGATCAGAATTCAAAAACTCCATTAGCTTTTGCCACTATCCTTACAAATTCTGGAAATACAACTCTGAGTGACATCGACGGGAAATTTACAGTTGCTTCTACAATTAAATTAACGTCTATAAAAGTTTCATATATTGGCTATACTTCTATTGAACGAACCCTTGAAAACGACACTAAATTTAATTCCATATTTCTTATACCAAAAACCAATGAGTTAAAAGAAATTGTTATTTCAAGTGATACACAAGGATTGGCTATTATTCAAAAAACTATTCGAAACAAAGTACTGAACGACCCTCAAAAAAAACTTCGAAGTTTCGAGTTTAAATCCTATAACAAATTACTAATTACTGCGAATCCGGATTCTATTGACGGTCGAATCGACAGTATATTTATCAAAAAAGCTATCAAAGGAAAAAACTTCAAAATAGATTCTTCTGCCAATAAATTTAAAAAAATTGTATCCCATCAACATTTGTTTCAAACCGAGCGGGTTTCCCAATTTCAATACCGTGGAAAAGAGCTAAAAGAAACGATATTGGGAACCAAAATGGCTGGATTTAAACAACCTATTTATGAAATTCTATCGGTCAATTTGCAATCTTTCTCAATCTATGATTCTCATTACGAGTTATTCGAAACACTTTATAAAAGTCCTATTTCTGAAAATGCTTTGAAAGACTATCGTTATAAATTATTGGATAGCACCGAAATTCAAGGTCGAAAATCCTATTTGATTTATTTTAAAAACAGAAAGAAAAGTAATGAAGCTGGATTAGAAGGCGTGCTCTATGTAGATGCTGAAAATTTTGCTGTAAACCATGCCATTATGCGGATTAAAGGACTTTTAGATATTAGTGGGACGCATGAATTTAAGTATTATCCAGAAGAAAATGTTTGGTTTCCAAATCGAAAGATATTTAAAATAGTCAAAGGAAAAAATAATTATGATATTCGAATTTTAGGAGAAACTTTGGCTTTTGATTCAGAAGAGGAACAAAATACTTCCAGAAAAAAAGTTGCTTCTGATTTTACCTATTTGGTTTCTGAAACGAGTTTGTTTGATATTCATTACAATATTCCTGTGGCTATCAAAAACCCATTTCAGTATATGGAAATTCAAGAAAATGCTGAAAATCGAAACGAATCATTTTGGAAAAATTTTAGAAAAGACACCTTAGATTATAGAAGTCAACGAACCTATACTGTTCTTGACAGCATTGCTTCTAAACGAAAAATAGAAAAAAGACTATTTCAAGGAAGAAAAATATTAAATGGTTATGTCCCTTTTGGCTATTTTGATTTGGACCTACGCTATTTATTAAGTTATAATAACTATGAAGGTTTCCGATTTGGATTGGGCGGAAAAACAAGTGAGCTTTTTTCAAAATCTTTAAGAATTGAAGGCTATACCGCTTATGGCATTAAGGATGGACATTATAAATACAATCTAGGAATAGCTACTCGTATCGAAAACTTTTCCAACTCATGGATTGGTGTTTCCTATACAGATGATATTCGCGAGATTGCTAGTAGCACTTTTGCTATCGACAAACGGAATTTTAAACTCTATGATCCAAGACCAATCAATATTAGTACTTTTTATGGATATCAAAGTTGGAGAGCGTATTTTGAAACGAAATTACTTCCAAAAACAGAAAGTTTATGGCAAATTATGTATGCTCAAATTGAACCTAAATTTGATTATTACTATAGTTTAAATTCTAAATTGTATGAAAACTTTACCATGACTACAGCTCAATGTTCCTTGCAATGGAATCCTTTTAGCGACTATTTGCAAACGGATGAAGGAAGATTTGAAGTAAAAAAAAGGTTTCCAAAATTTACATTTCAATATACACAGTCAATTCAGGATTGGTTTAAAAATGACTTTAAATTTAGTAAAATAGATTTCAGAACAGAATACGAGAAAAATTATTTAAATGGTCAAAAAACAGCAGTGCTTTTTGAAGCAGGTTATGCTCAAGGGGAATTACCTCTTACCCATTTATACAATGCTTCCCCAAATAATTTAACGAATCATAAATTTATTGAACGTATTACAATTGCTGGAAAAAATAGTTTTGAAACTATGTTTTTTAATGAATTTTTCTCCAGTGAATTCGCGATGATTCATATAAAACATGGTTTTAAACGAATGAAATTAGCAAGAAAAGTCAATCCAAGTTTTGTATTGGTTACTCGAGCTGTATGGGGAAATTTGAAAAATAAAGAGCGTCATTTTGGATTGAATTACAAAACCTTAGAACAAGGTTTTTTTGAGTCTGGATTCGAATTGAATCAAATTTATAGTGGTTTTGGATTGACTGCTTTTTACCGTTATGGCCCGAATCAGTTGCCAAAATTTGAAGACAATCTTGCCATAAAAGTATCCTTTATTTTGAATTTAGGGTTTTAAAATCAAAACAGAAGGCACATGACTCAACCAAAGACTTTGAGAATCTACCAAATTTTTCCAACTTTCAAGACTGATAATCATCAAATCTTGTTTGGATAAAAATTCTTTTTTCATAATTCTATCTTGTAAAACCGTAATGTTGTCGGGATAATTTTCTTCTAGGGAATGAATGGCACTACCCATAACAAAATTGCTTTTCACCATATTATTGATGTCTAAAAGTGCAATATTGGAGTTATTATTATAGATTAATTTTTGAAAATAATCAATAATAAATGCATCCTCGGAAGAAAATAAAGGCACGAAAACATTTTTGACTTCTTGCAAATCTTTGTCAATCAAAATTCCTAAAGGCATTTTACTTTTCGAAATGATTTGACGAGTTCTTTCATCGAATGGGGAGTTTTCGAATAAGCCTTCTTTACCTGTAAACTTATCGATTAAACGATCTGGATTGATAATTCGTGAGGTGAAACCTAACACTTTTCCTAGTAAAGTTCCTTCAAAAATTGATTTTCCTAATCCAACTAAAAGCAGATCATAATCACCTTGATTGGCTATGTCAGAAATATCGGTTTCAATATCTACAGTAGCTTTAAAAATTGTAGTGATTTCTTGTTTTAAAATTTTAGATTCTTCGAGTATTGGCGAGAATCGTTTGCGTTCTTGCTCTTCTAAATTATAGGAATGCATTTCATCGCTTAAAGATAAATGCATCGCTGTAATGGTAGAGGATTCTTTTTGTTTATTGATAAAACTATGTGCCAATCGCAAAAGAGACTTTCCTTTTTCATTGTTCCCAAAAGAGATTAATATTTTATATTTATTGCCATCGTTTTCTATTTCTTCTGGGGTAAATACATCTTTTGTTTTGAAAATGTAATTAATTAAATCCAAAGCTGGTCCTGTCATAAAAGTGGTAACCAAAGCCATAATGACCATCATGGTAAAAATTTCTGATGTCAAAACTCCCAAATCATATCCGATGTTCAATACAACCAACTCCATCAAACCACGCGTATTCATTAAGGCACCTATCGTTAGGCTTTCTTCCCAATTTTGACCAACAAATCTAGCGGCTAAAGCACTTCCTAAGAATTTTCCCGCGACTGCTACTAAAATAATCCATCCCGTAATCTTCCACAAATAGGGATCGTTAATCAACCCTATTTCTGTTCGTAATCCTGTAAAAACAAAAAACAAAGGCAATAATAAAATGACAGAAACATCTTCGACTTTACCTATAAAAATGGCTCTAAACTTCGAAATATCTGGCATGATTGCTCCAGTCATGAAAGCTCCAAAAAGTGCGTGAATACCAATTATTTCTGTTAAATAAGCTGAAAGAATTAAGGTTAAAAAGAAAATTGCAACAACTGGTTTATTCAATTTATTTTTTGTTCCGTATAAATCTCCAATTCGTTTCAAAAAGGGTTTGACTACAAATATCATCGCTAATACATAGATAAAGGCTAGTCCAATAATATATAATGAACTCACAAAAGAACCCGCTTTTACAATAGCAATAACTGCGGCTAGAATACACCAAGCAGTAATATCATCTGTAGCGGCACAGGTGATAACAATCGCACCAATTTTGGTTTTATGAATTCCGCGTTCTTGAACAATTCGAGCCAATACTGGAAAGGCTGTAATGCTCATGGCAATTCCTAGAAAAAGACTAAAAGACAAAAATTCGATTCCTTGTGGAGCAAAACGATGGTAAACGAAATAGGATAATCCAACACCCAAAGCAAAAGGAATAATGATACTGGCGTGACTAATGACAAGCGCCTCGTTAGCTTTATTTTTTAGTACTTTCAAATCGAGTTCCATTCCGATGACAAACATGAAAAGTATCAATCCTATTTGACTTAAGAATTGTAAATTTCCTAAAGAAGCCACTGGAAATAATGCGTTGGAAAACTCTGGAAAATACATTCCTAAAAGAGAAGGTCCGAGAACAATTCCGGCTATGATTTCACCAATTACTGTGGGCTGACCAATTTTTCGAAACATCCATCCAAAAAACCGAGCTACAATAATAATGGTGATTATTTGAGCCAAAAGAATGGCAAGAGGATGTTTTACATTATGAAGAAGTGATGCTAAAAATTCTGTCCATTGTGAGTTTGTTGAGTTGACTACTACAATATTTCTACCTATTTCTAAGAATTTTCCTTGAGAAAGTATCCAATAAATTAAAGCCGAAAAACCTCCAGTTACTATGATGTAAAAAATGGAATTTTTAAAATTCTTCATAGGCTTTCTATTGCTACCAGACTTTGTTTAATTTGATACAAAGATGCGAATTCAAATATAGAAATTATAATATCAAATAAAATAGTAGTGATAAATTAATTGAACTTAAAATATCTATATTTTTTTTGCAAATCTCTTTTAGTATTGAATTGATTTTCTCTTGTTTTATTTACCTTTGCGACTTGTTTTTAAATGTATATGAAAAACGCCATTAAAGTAGGATTTTGGGAAGGATTAGCCCGAATTATACTTAAGAACCGTAACGCCATTATTGTTGCTATTGCAGCACTTACTCTATTTCTTGGTTTTCAATGGAGAAATTTAAGTATGACCTATACTGAAGCCAATTTACTTCCTAAAAAGCACATTGTCAACCAGCAATATCAAGACTTTCTAGACAAATTCGGAGAAGAAGGGAATTTGATTGTCATTGGTTTTAAAGACAACACTTTTTTTACTCCAAAAGCTTTCTCGGCTTGGAATGAATTAATGACTGAATTAAAAAAAGCGCAAGAAGTAGACTTGGTGGTTTCTTTGAATGATTTGAAAAAATTAGAAAAAGACACCATTGCGCAAAAATTTCAATTGGTTTCCTTCATTGACGCTACTCAAACTCATAAAAGTGACTATCTTCAAAAAATAAAATTCGAGCTTTTTCATAATCTTCCCTTTTATGAAGGTTTGTTATTCAATAAAGAAACTGGCAGTATTCGTTCGGCGGTTTATCTGAAAAAAAATATTGTCAATACCGAAGCTAGAAAGACATTTATCCTTCTGAATTTAGTTCCAAAAATTGAGAAATTTGAAAAAGCAACCGGAATAGATTTACGCGTTTCGGGCATGCCTTATATCAGAACTATCAATGCGGAGAATATGAAAGGAGAAATCGCGCTCTTTATTGGCGCTGCCTTATTCATTACTTCTTTTATTTTCTTTTTGTTTTTCAGATCGTTTCGTGCCACTTTCATTTCTATTTGTATTCTTTTATTAGGCGTTATTTGGTCGTTTGGCACCTTAGGATTTTTCCATTATAAAATCACGATTCTTACTGCTATCATTCCGCCTTTGATTATCGTCATTGGAATTTGCAATTGTATTTTCTTGATTAACAAGTACCAACAAGAAATCAAAACCCATAAAAACCAGGCGAAAGCACTACAACGTGTCATCTCTAAAATTGGTGTTTCTACTTTGATGACTAATTTGACCACTGCTGTTGGTTTTGCCACTTTTATGATTACCAATAATGATTTGCTTTTCGAATTTGGTTTGGTCACTGCCATTAATGTCATGACGGTCTATCTTTTGACACTTTGCATCGTTCCCATCGTCTACAGTTTTATGCCGTTGCCTAAAGAAAAACATTTGTACCATTTAAGCAAAAATTACATTGCTGCGTTATTAAATTGGGTAGAAAACTTAGTCCGATACAAACGAACTAGAATCTACATTATCTATGCGATGTTAATGGTTTTTAGCGTTATCGGTGTTACTCAAATGAAAGTGTCGGGAAGTTTGATTGGTGAAATGCCAAAAAGCGCTTCCTTTTTTAAGGATATTCTTTTCTATGAAAAAGAATTTCATGGTGTCATGCCGCTAGAAATAATGATTGACACCCATCGCAAAAAAGGAGTGATGAAACTAGCGACTATGAAAAAAATGGATGAATTGCAGGAAACAATTGCTCAAATTCCTGAACTCTCTCCGGCTGTTTCTGTGGTTAATTTGGTGAAATATTCCAAGCAAGCCTACTATAATGGGAATCCGGAATTCTTTGAATTGCCTAATTCTCAAGAGCAAGCTTTTATACTTTCTTACGCCAAAAATGCGACCAAAAACACCAAAGACAATTTGATGAAAAGTTATGTCGACAAAACAGGTCAATACGCCCGAATCACGACCTTTATGAAAGATATCGGTACAGAAGACATGGCTAAGGTGGAAAGTCGATTGCAAACGAAAATAGAGGAGTTATTTCCTAAAGAGCGATATACAGTAACCTTAACTGGAAAAGCGTTGGTGTTTCAAAAAGGGACTTCCTACTTGATAGACAACCTTATCATTTCTTTAATTTTTGCCATATTAGTCATTGCAGGTTTGATGGCCTATTTGTTCCGTTCGGTGAAAATGGTCATGGCTTCCGTAATTACCAACGTATTGCCTTTATGCATTACGTCAGGGCTGATGGGGTATTTTGGCATTCCTCTAAAACCATCCACCATTTTAGTTTTTAGCATTGCTTTTGGGATTTCTGTTGACAATGCGATTCAATTTATGGCGAAATACCGACATGATTTGATTGCCAATAATGGGCTGGTAAATAAAGCTGTATTTAGTTCCTTGAGAGAAACTGGCATCAGTACTTTTTATACTTCTATCGTTTTGATCTTTGGTTTCGCAATTTTTACCTTATCAAGTTTTGTAGGAACGATTGCTTTAGGCGGATTGATTTCCTGCACCTTACTCTTCGCCATGTTCGCTAATTTATTGGTGTTGCCTGCTTTGGTGTTGACTTTTGAAAAGAAGAAAGCTTTGAAAGAAACAGAAGGGAAAACCAAATAAGAAATCGAATATTTCTATTAAAAATAATTACCCTAGCCCCGATAGTAATGGAAATCCTTTTTGTTTTATCTTCCCGAGCTCGGTCGAGGGAATATTAAAACAAAAAGATTGCAATGGATTGCTTCGCCAATTCGGCTTTTTTGCCTCGGGTGCGGGATTAGCTTCTAAAAATTACAGCAATTCCATTATATTTGCATTCGATTTTAAATTAAAAATTGAAAGATCTAAAAAATCCAAAAAATGAAACATACCAAAGTAAAAGACTTACTACAAAGCAAAGCCACCCAAAATGAAGTGAATGCCAAAGGTTGGGTAAGAACTTTTAGAAACAATCAATTTATAGCTTTGAATGACGGTTCAACGCTCAACAATATTCAATGTGTCGTAGATTTTGAAAATACACCAGAAGAAACTTTGAAAAGAATCACTACTGGAGCTGCCATTTCGGTGACAGGAGCATTAGTTGAAAGTCAAGGTGCTGGGCAGAAATATGAAATTCAGGTTTCGAAATTAGAAATTTTGGGCGATTCCGATGCGGAGAAATTTCCGATGCAACCTAAGAAACACTCGTTAGAATTCTTGCGTGAAAATGCCCATCTTAGAGTTCGCACGAATGCATTTGGAGCGATTATGCGTGTGCGATCGGTTTTGTCTTTTGCAGTGCATCAGTATTTTCAAGAAAGAGGATTTGTGTATGTGAATACGCCAATTATAACAGGTTCGGATGCTGAAGGTGCTGGAGAAATGTTTAAAGTTACCGCTTTACCTTTTGATGGAACGCCAAGAACCGAAGAAGGAAAAGTAAATTATAAAGAAGATTTTTTCGGAAAAGAAACCAATCTAACCGTTTCGGGTCAGTTGGAAGCGGAAACTTTTGCCATGGCGTTAGGTCAAGTGTATACATTCGGACCGACTTTTCGCGCTGAAAATTCGAATACTTCGCGACACTTAGCCGAGTTTTGGATGATTGAACCAGAAGTGGCTTTTAATGATTTGAATGACAATATGGATTTGGCGGAAGATTTTATCAAATATGTGGTGAAATATACCGTGGAGAAATGTAGTGAAGATTTGAAATTTTTAGACGGCAGATTAACCGAAGAGGAAAAAGTAAAACCACAGGCAGAACGCAGTGAAATGACTTTGTTAGAAAAATTGAATTTTGTTTTGGAAAATAATTTCAAACGTGTTACGTATACGGAAGCGATTGACATTTTACGTGATTCGACACCTAATAAAAAGAAAAAATTCAATTATATCATTAATGAATGGGGCGCTGATTTACAATCGGAACATGAACGTTTCTTGGTGGAAAAACACTTTAAATGCCCCGTAATTTTATACGATTATCCAGCCAACATCAAAGCGTTTTATATGCGTTTGAATGAAGATGGAAAAACAGTTCGTGCCATGGATATTTTATTTCCTGGCATCGGAGAAATCGTCGGAGGCTCGCAAAGAGAAGAGCGTCACGATGTTTTAGTAGAAAAAATGAAAGCTTTAGGAATCGATGAAGAAGAATTGTGGTGGTATTTAGACACACGTAGATTCGGAACTGCGGTTCACTCTGGTTTTGGATTAGGATTCGAAAGATTGGTGTTGTTTGTTACGGGAATGAGTAATATTAGAGATGTTATTCCGTTTCCTAGAACACCGATGAATGCGGAATTTTAGGAAGAAGTTACAGAGTCACTGAGTGCCTGAGGTACTGAGTTTAAAAAAATTGAACTTGAAAAATTGATTTAAAATCCAAATTTTAATTAACTTTAATCCATCATCACGAGAAAACTCAGCAGCTCAGCTACTCAGTCACTCAGCTACTCTCTCATGCTAAAACAATTTCTAAATCTCAAATTATCTCAAAAATTATCCCCTCAACAAATACAGTTGATGAAGTTGATTCAGTTGCCTACGCAAGCTTTTGAGCAACGATTGAAAGAAGAGATGAATGATAATCCAGCGCTTGAAGCCGGAAAAGAAGAAGAGGAATTGGATGAAAAAGACGAATTCGACAATGAAGAATACGATGATTTTGATGACAATGAAAGCATTGAAGCGGAAGATATCAATATTGATGAATATTTAAGCAACGATGAAACTCCAGAATACAAAACACAAGCTAATAATTATAGTGATGACGATGAGCATCGGGAATCACCTTTAGCTTCCCCTGTTAGTTTTCATCAAGATTTAATCAATCAATTGAATACTTTTATTCTCAATGAAGAAGAACGAGAAATTGCAGAATTTCTTGTTGGAAGTATTGATGACATGGGTTACATTCGAAGAAGTATTGCGGATATTGTGGACGATATGGCATTTACTCAAGGTATTTACACCACTGAAAAAGCGGTAGAACGCATCTTACAAATAATTCATGAATTAGAACCTTCGGGCGTTGGCGCTCGTGATTTGCAAGAATGTTTGTTGTTGCAATTGAAACACAAAACTCCTTCCGAATATGTTGCTTTGGCTACCAATATCATAGAAAATCAATTTGATGCCTTTACCAAAAAGCACTATGATAAGTTGCAACAGAAATTTAATGTTTCGAATGAACAACTTAAAAAAGCGGTTCATGAAATTGAAAAATTGAATCCAAAACCAGGTGGTTCCTTTACGGGTAGTAATAAGATTACAGAAAATGTAGTTCCTGATTTTGCCATACGCATTGTGGAAGGTGAATTAGAATTGACTTTAAATGGTCGTAATGCGCCAACATTGCATGTTTCTAAAGATTATCAAGAAATGTTGCAAACCTATAAAGTATCCAAAGACAAATCGAATTCTCAAAAAGATGCTGTGCAGTTTATCAAACAAAAGTTAGATGCTGCCAAATGGTTTATTGATGCTATCAAACAACGCCAAGAAACACTTTTTGTAACAATGAATGCGATTATGCATTACCAACAAGAATTTTTCTTAGAGGGTGACGAAACCAAAATGCGTCCGATGATTTTAAAAGATATTGCGGAAATGGTTGGCTTGGATATTTCAACGATTTCAAGAGTTGCTAACAGTAAATTTGTCGAAACGCCTTATGGAACAAAACTGATCAAAGAATTTTTCTCTGAAGCCATGAAAAATGATCAAGGAGAAGATGTTTCTACTTTAGAAATCAAAAAAATCCTGAAAAACATATTGGAAGAAGAGGACAAACACAAACCACTTCCAGATGATCAATTGGCAGATTTATTAAAAGAAAAAGGATATCCAATTGCCCGTAGAACTATAGCGAAGTATAGAGAGCAGTTAGACATTCCTGTAGCTCGATTGCGAAAAAAGATGTAACTATAAATAAACACTACTGCTTTTGAAAAAGTTTTTAACCCTTTTTTCCTATCTTTTACATCCTATTTTCATTCCTTTTTTTGGTGCTTTAGTTTATTTGTTTTGTGTTGAAAATTATCTAGATGCTTTTCCAAAATATTTATTATTAATTCAAATTACACTCATAACGATATTTATTCCATTGACTTTTCTTTACTTTTTGAAAGTTATTGGAAGAGTAGATTCGATTATGGTATCTGATGTTTCCCAACGCAAAATTCCGTTATTTGTTCAAATAATTTTAGTGACTCTTTTAGTTCTAAAGAGTGTCACTTTTAACAATGTCCCAGAATTATTTTTTTTCTATTTGGGTGGAATTGTTAGCGCAATTCTAGCCTTTATTTTATTGTTTTTTAATGTAAAAGCTAGCATTCACAGTACTGGAATTAGTTCATTGACAGTATTCGTAATCGGATTAAGCCTTCATGAAAACGTCAATTGGATGTATTCTATAGCATTTCTAATCTTACTCAATGGAATTCTAATGTCTTCAAGACTCATCATGAAAGCACATACTATAAAGGAATTGGTTATTGGATTTGGATTAGGGATAGTACCTCAACTCGTTTTGTTGAGATTTTGGCTATAAAATATAAAACATCAAACCGAAATGCAACGCTTGTATTTCTATTCTTTCTCCATTCACTTTAGCTGCAGAAGAAAAGACGGGCAAGAGTCCGTAATACGAATAGAAATTCCAAGTATTATAGCCCACCGCAAGGTAGATCCCTAATTGAAATTTATTAAAATCTTTGTTATTGGATACTGTTATGGAAGTTATTTCATCGGTGTAAATCGATTTGGAATAAATTAAATAACTCAATTGTAAACCTGAGTAAACTCTCCAAAATTTATGCGTTTCAGGCACTGATGTTCTCCATCTGAATTCAATTGGGACATCAACAAAAACTTGTTCAAATTTATTTATTTTGTAATTTGAACCTATAGTATTTGTACTATATACTGGTGTTCCACTTACTTTATAGATAAATAAATTCTGAAAACTATTCGAATAGGACAACCCTAAACCCGAAGCAATGGCTACATTTCTTCTGTCATTTATTGGCATATCTCTTAAAAAACCTGCTTTTAAACCTGTAGAAAATTTGTTTTGGGAAACTCCTTTTGGTGTTTTGAAAATAGTATTGTAGGTAATTGCTAAATAAAACTGATCTTCTCTATACAGCGAATCTACTGCTATCATTGGGTAAGGCAGTTTAGTTTCTTGAGAAAAAACAACAGCAATATTAAAAAAAAGAAAGCCAATGATTATGAAGCGCATCCGTATTATTTTGTGGTTTAAAGGTAAAAAAAAACAGTTATAAAGTTTGAATATTAAAATGTAAATTTGTGGAATCATTCGAAAATAGAATCCCATTCATAAATAACAGATCAAATTCTTTGAATCCGAAACAATATGAATTTTATGAATAAAGATTGAAAACGGGAACAAATAAACCGATTGATTCAAAAATAAAAAAATAAAATTAGCGAGTTGTCTGAATAACTTCCAAAGATTAAAACCTCTAAAACACCCCAATTGAAATGATAATAATGATCGCTGCAGCTGCAGAAAACAATGCTTTAGGGAAAAATAATGAGCTGCTTTGGCATTTGCCAGATGACTTTAAAAGATTCAAACAACTTACCTCCCATCATCATATCATTATGGGACGAAAAACTTTTGAAAGTTTCCCAAAACCTTTACCCAATAGAACGCATATTGTAATTACACGTCAAGAGAATTACCATCCGGAGGGTTGCATTGTAGTAAATAATTTGACGAAAGCGTTAGCAATTTTACCTTCAAATGAAGATGCTTTTATTATTGGTGGCGGAGAGATTTATAATTTGGGTTTGCCATTTACGGATAAAATAGAATTGACTAGAGTGCATGCTAATTTCGAAGCAGATACTTTTTTCCCTATTCTAGACATGACTATTTGGAAATTAGAAACTTCAATTTTTCATCCAAAAGATTCCAATCATGCTTACGATTTTACTTATGAAACTTACCTAAGAAAATAAGAATTAAATTCAATTCATGAAGTAACTGTTTGTCAAAAATGATTTAATAATTTCAAGAATAACTACCTTTTTAGATTCTATTGTTTATAGTATATTTGTCGAAAATAAATATGTCAAAAATCATCACACCCTATAAATCCTCAACACAAGGCAAAAAAGAGCAAGTTGCTCAAATGTTTGATGCCATTTCTGGTAATTACGATAGCCTAAATAGAGTGATATCTTTTGGAATTGATGTAAAATGGCGTAAAAAGGTAGTTGAACTTGTTTCTGAAAAGAATCCTAAAACAATACTCGATATTGCTACTGGCACAGGAGATTTGGCTATAATGATGGTCAATACTACTGCTGAAAAAATCATCGGGTTAGATATTTCGCAAGGCATGTTAGATGTTGGAATAAAGAAGATTGCTTCCAAAAATTTGAATCATAAAATTGAAATGCTAAATGCAGATTCTGAAGCAATGCCCTTTGAAGACAATTCTTTTGATGCAATAACGGTTGCCTTTGGCATCAGAAATTTCGAAAATTTAGATAAGGGACTTTCAGAAATTTTACGCGTTTTAAAACCTAATGGTGTTTTTGTGATTTTAGAAACATCTAATCCTACTAAAACACCCTACAAACAAGGGTATTTTTTGTATACAAAATATCTCTTGCCAATTATTGGGAAATTGTTTTCTAAAGACAAAGTTGCCTATGGATATTTATCAGAATCTGCTTCGGTATTCCCTTTTGGTGAAGCTCTAAACAATATTTTGAAAAAAAATGGGTTTATAGAGGTACTTGCTAAACCACAAACTTTTGGTGTTGCTACAATTTATACCGCTACCAAAAAATAATAGTTTGAAATGAAAAATAAAATTGCTTTTATCTTATTGTTTTTTGTTCTCACTGGATATGCTCAACACGGAAGGAAAGTATTTGGAAAAGATCCTCTAATTAATCTTGAAAATTTTGATAAACAACGAGTATATTGGGGCTATTTCTTAGGATTTAATATTTATGATTACAAATTTGATTATAAAAAAAACGCCGCAGATATTAATGTAGATCGAACTACTGGATTTAGTGTCGGATTAGTAGGCGATTTAAAAATAATGGAATATATCAATATTCGTTTTGAACCAGGTCTTTTTTACACTCAAAGAAATCTTACCTACTCTAATTTTACAAGAGATATTGATTCTCAAAGAAAAGTAAGTGCTACGTATATTCATTTCCCATTATTATTGAAATTTTCTTCGGTACGTACTGGGAACATCAGACCGTATATGCTCGCTGGTGTTTCTAGAACGCTTAATTTATCAAGTAATTCAAGCTCTCAGGATGATAATTCACAACAGAAATTTCGAGTAAAAAATTGGACAAAAAATTATGAATTAGGTTTTGGAATTGATTTGTATTTAGAATATTTTAAATTTTCACCATCCATTAGAGGCGTTTTCGGAATGGATGATGAATTGATTCGAGACAATGACCCAAATAGTCCATGGACAGGTAATGTGAAATCGATGTCTACTCGTGCAATACTTGTCAATTTTACATTTCATTAGGAACTTTTTTAACTATTAGCCCTGCAAAACTCACTCAATAGAATTGCTGTTGCTGAAGCCACATTCAAACTTTCAGTCTTTTTTAGTTTTCCAAATCTTGGAATAGTAATTCTGTTTTGAATACAGTTTTCAATTTCTTTAGAGATCCCATTGGCTTCATTTCCTAATACTATAATTCCTTCTTGAGGTAATTTCTCATTATAAATATTAGCTCCTGTCATAAAAGTACCATAAACAGGTAAATTTGTTTTACCGATCCATTCTAAAAGGTCAACATAATTAACTTTCACTCTAGACACAGAACCCATCGTAGCTTGAATCACTTTTGGGTTATAAATATCCACAGTTTCTTTAGAACAAACTACCTGTTCAATTCCAAACCAATCACACAATCTTAAAATTGTGCCCAAATTTCCGGGGTCACGAATATCATCTAAAACTACAATAAGTCCTTTTTCATCCATTTGTGTTATTTCTGGGATTTTAAAAACTGCTAAGCAATTATTAGGTGTCGTTAATGCCGATATTTTAGCTAATTCCTCTACTGAAATTATAGTTTTTTGAATTGACAAAACCGAATCAAACAGCGGCTCTGTTTGGTAGAGATGATACAATTCAAAATTTGATTGAAGAAGTTCTTGGATTACTTTAATTCCCTCGGCTAAAAACAAACCATGTTGTGAACGGAATTTTTTTTGATGCAAACTCGTTATTAATTTTATTTGGTTTTTACTAACCATAGAAAAAATGTACTTTTGAATTAAATATTTCACAACCCTTGAGAAACTCTTCAACAAAAATATCATTATTTATTCTAATAGGGATTATTATTACTGCATGTAATACCCTTAAGAGAGTTCCAAACACTAAAAAACTCTTGACTAAAAATGAAATTTTTGTTAATGAGAAAAAAAATAATTCCGAAAACATTACCGATTTAATTTATCAAAAACCAAATACTTCCATATTAGGTTATCATTTGCGTTTAAATTTATACAATTTAGCGAATCTCAAACACGATTCAATATATAAATCAAAATTTACAAAAAACCCTGAAAAGTATAAGCGAATGTCGAAATTGCTTTCTGCTAAGCAAGTCAATCGTTTGGGGAATTCGTTTTGGTATTCAGGAATTCATGAGTTTTTGAAAACAACAGGGGAAGCACCCGTAATTATAGACCTTAAAAGCACAGAAAAGTCTAACGTTCGTTTAAAATCTCATTTTTTTAATCGTGGCTATTTCGATGTTAAATCTGCTTTTCAAATTGATTCCATTAGTACAAAAAAAGCAAAAATAAAATATACTGTGGTTACCGGAAATCCTTATATTATTGATACTTTAAAAACAACTATACTCACTCCTGTTTTGGATTCCTTATATCAAATAAACAAATCAAATTCGATTTTGAAAACTGGAAAACAATATCAAACTATCGATTTTGAAGAAGAAAGAAATCGAATTACCACGCACTTCAGAAATAATGGAGCTTATGATTTTCAACCCAATAACATCAATTTTGACATTGATACCCTGAATGGAAATCACAAAACCAATATCAATTTAAAAATTGAAAATTATTCTTATTCTGAAGGCGATTCAATAAAAACAAGACCTTTTAATTTATACCCTATAAGTGAAGTAAACATTTATACCGATTACAATTCGAAAGACACCTCTAAAACAGCAGAGAAAAAGACCATTTTTTCTAATTTTAATTTATTTAGTAAAGGCAAATTAAAATACAAACCAAAAGCTATTACCAATGCTATTTTTATCACAAAAGGAAGTTTGTATTCCGACACAAAAACCAATCTTAGTACTCGGTACTTAAGTAATTTAAGGGTATTTAATTATCCTACAATTAAATATACAATTAATCCTAACGACTCTCTTAACAAATCCTTGATTGCCGATATTTATCTTACTCAAAGAGAGAAATTTAGTTTTGGTTATGGTATTGATTTCACACATTCAAATATCCAAGATTTTGGAATTTCTGGAAATCTATCTTTCCTAATACGAAATGTATTTAACGGTGCTGAAACCTTCGAAATTGCTACTCGAGGGAATATTGGATCTTCTAAAGATTTAGCGAATCCTGACAATCGATTCTTTAATGTTTCTGATTATGGAATAGATTTTAAATTAAATTTCCCAAGGATTTTTATGTTTTTTAACACAGATAAAATTATACCCAAACGAATGATTCCTTCAACTGCGATAAGCATGGGTTTTTCTAAACAAATAAATATTGGTTTAGATAAAGAAAATTTTAGTGGAGCCATGACCTATAATTGGACATTAAACCGAAATACTTCCTTACGATTTGATCTTTTTAATATTCAATATGTAAAGAATTTAAATCCAGGCAATTATTTTAATGTATATCAATCTTCGTATGATGTATTGAATAATTTAGCAAAACTTTACGATACAGATTTAAGTCATTTTGATAGTAATAATGATTTAACAGTTTCTACAGGAGTAAATGGATTTTTAAATGATATTACAAACAATACAATAACACTAAACACTGAGGATTTAAGTGCCATAAGAAGTGTTGTAGAAAGAGCTTCTAGACTTACTGAAAACAATCTGATTTTCGCCTCTAGTTTTTCTATTTCTAAATCTACAAAAAACGGAATAAATGATGAAAGCTTTCATGTTTTCAGATCTAAATTAGAATCCGCTGGAAATTTTTTATCCTTATTAGCTAGTCTATCAAAACAAACTGGCAATCAAAATGCTAGTAAAACGATTTTTGAAGTAGCTTATTCCCAATATTACAAAACGGAATTAGAATATATAAAACATTGGGATTTAAATCACAGAAAAGTACTTGCTTTTAGGAGTTTTGTCGGAATAGCTATTCCCTATGGAAATTCTGTTAGTATTCCTTTTTCTCGAAGTTATTTTTCAGGAGGTTCGAATGATAATAGAGCATGGCAATCGTATTCTCTTGGTCCAGGAAGAACAACAGCGGTGAACGATTTTAATGAAGCCAATTTTAAAATAGCCGTAAGTAGTGAGATTCGATTTAACTTTTTTGGTAAATTTAATGGTGCTTTGTTTGTAGATTCTGGAAACATTTGGAATATTTTTGATAATATCGAAGATGAAGATGCTGTATTTAATGGAATAAAATCTCTTAAAGACATAGCAGTTGGATCTGGTTTTGGACTACGTTACGATTTAAGTTTTTTCGTTTTTCGTGTTGATTTTGGTTTTAAAACTTATAACCCCGCTGATCAATCCAACAAAAAATGGTTTAGAGATTATAATTTCAGCAACTCTGTCATAAATATTGGAATTAATTATCCTTTCTAAATTTATTAATTATTAATTTTGTAACCCTAACCTTTAAAAAAATACTTATGGCTCATAATATAAAACCTGGCGTTGCAACTGGAGATCAAGTTCAAGAAATCTTCAATTATGCAAAAGAAAAAGGATTTGCACTTCCTGCGGTAAATGTTACTGGATCTAGTACCATTAATGGGGTTTTAGAAACTGCTGCAAAACTAAATGCACCAGTTATCATTCAATTTTCGAATGGTGGAGCTATTTTTAATGCTGGCAAAGGATTATCTAATGCCAATGAAAAAGCATCTATAGCTGGGGGAATTGCTGGTGCGAAACATATTCATACACTGGCTGAAGCATATGGTGCGACAGTCATCCTTCATACCGACCATTGTGCTAAAAAACTTTTGCCTTGGTTAGATGGTTTGTTAGATGCTAGCGAAAAACACTATGCCGAAACTGGGAAACCACTTTATAGTTCACATATGATTGATTTATCGGAAGAACCTCTTCACGAAAACATTGAAATCTGTGCTTCCTATTTGAAAAGAATGAGTAAAATGGGTATGACACTAGAAATTGAACTAGGAATTACTGGAGGTGAAGAAGACGGTGTTGACAATTCTGATGTAGATAGCTCTAAATTATATACACAACCCGAAGAAGTTGCTTATGCTTATGAAGAATTGATGAAGGTAAGTCCTCGTTTTACAATTGCTGCTGCTTTCGGAAACGTACATGGGGTTTACAAACCTGGAAACGTAAAATTAACTCCAAAAATACTAAAGAACTCTCAAGATTACGTTCAAAATAAATTCAACACAGGACATAATCCAGTTGATTTTGTGTTTCATGGTGGATCTGGTTCAACTTTAGAAGAAATCAGAGAAGGTATTAGTTACGGTGTAATAAAAATGAACATCGATACAGATTTGCAATTCGCTTTTACAGAAGGAATTCGTGATTATATGGTGAATAATATTGCGTATTTGAAAACTCAAATCGGAAGCCCTGATGGACCTGAATCTCCAAATAAAAAGCATTACGATCCAAGGAAATGGGTTCGTGAAGGCGAATTGACATTCAACAAAAGATTAGAACAAGCATTTGCTGATTTAAACAATGTAAACACATTATAAAAATTACGAATTACGAATTACAAAATTAATTCATAATTCATAATTTATAATTCATAATTATAAACTATGGCTTGGTTTAAAAGAACAGAAAAAGGAATAACCACCGCAACTGAGGACAAAAAAGATGTTCCAAAAGGATTGTGGTATAAATCTCCAACAGGTAAAATTATTGATGCTGACGAATTGGAACGGAATTTATGGGTAAGCCCAGAAGATGGTTTTCATGTGCGTATTGGCAGTGCTGAATATTTTCAAATTCTATTCGACAATAATGAATTCAAAGAATTAGATGCAAAAATGACTTCAAAAGATCCGTTACATTTTGAAGATACCAAAAAGTATTCTGACCGTCTGAAAGAGGTTATGGAGAAAACCAATTTGAAAGATGCGGTTCGTACTGCTGTCGGAAAATCAAAAGGAAAAGATTTAGTAGTGTGCTGTATGGATTTCGTTTTTATTGGAGGATCTATGGGCGCTGTAGTTGGTGAGAAAATAGCTAGAGGAATTGATTATGCTATCAAACACAAAATACCGTTTTTGATGATTTCTAAATCTGGTGGTGCTCGAATGATGGAAGCAGCGTATTCGTTAATGCAATTGGCAAAAACATCCGCCAAACTTGCACAATTGGCTGAAGCTGGAATTCCTTATATTTCATTATGTACTGATCCAACAACTGGAGGAACCACTGCTTCCTATGCGATGTTGGGTGATGTAAATATTTCAGAGCCTGGTGCTTTGATTGGGTTTGCTGGTCCACGCGTTGTAAAAGATACTACTGGAAAAGATTTGCCAGAAGGGTTTCAAACTGCAGAGTTTGTCTTAGAGCATGGTTTCTTAGATTTTATCACTCCAAGAAAGGAATTGAAAGACAAGATAAATTTATATATCGATTTGATAGAGAATAATGAAATAAGATAGCTTTTTTGCCACTAAGGCACTAAGACCCGAAGCATTTTTGTTATGCTTTGTTTAAAAAAATAAAACCCGACAATTTATGGTTGTCGGGTTTTATTTTTAATTTATCAGAATTAATCTTGGCGTCTTCGTGGCAAAATTACATTCCTGTCCGAATTGCTTCCACTGGATCTAATCGTGAAGCTGAAATAGCGGGCAAAATTCCTGAAAGTAATCCAATAAAAGCAGACAATCCTGTTCCTAGAGCTATATTGGATAAACTTAAAACAAACTCAAATTCGAGAGCATTGGTTAAAAGAATAGAGATTATCCAAACCAATAATAATCCGATTACTCCACCAATTACCGAGAGTATAACTGATTCAAACAAAAACTGAAATAATATAAATTTATTTTTGGCTCCCAATGATTTTTGAATACCAATTAAATTCGTTCTTTCTTTCACCGATACAAACATAATATTGGCAATTCCGAATCCACCAACCAACAACGAGAAACCACTGATAATCCATCCAATCATGTTCATTTGTGCGACAATACCGTCAATCAAATCTGTAAAACCTGAAAGAATATTGACAAAAAAATTGTTAATCTCGTCAGTTTTCACTCCTCTCATATTGCGTAATTTTTGAGCTATTTCTGCTTTTAGTTCAGGAATATCTGCGCCTTTTTCAGGTTTAATTACAATGACTGGCAAAACCATTTCGTTATTTTCACCATATAGTTTTCTCAAAAAATTTACGGGAATGAAAGCCGAAGTATCATCGCTATCTCCTAGCCCAAGATTCATTCCTTTCTTTTTCGTAACACCAATTATAGAAAAACGTTGTCCATACAATCGAACAGTTTTACCAATTGGATCCATATTTTCAAAAAGTGTATTCGCAATCTCATACCCTAAAACCATAACTTGACTGGCTCCATTTGATTCTCTTTCATTAAAAAATCGGCCCTTTTCAATTTCTAATCTTTGAATATCCGCAAATTCATAAGTTACCGGAACAACATTAACATTCGAAACCGTTTTCGATTCATGTTTTATTTGCTGAGAATTAGTAAAAAATTGAAAGCAGGAATTTTCTACATGCGATAAAGCACCTTTTAGATATTGATACTCTTTGTAGTTTACATTAGGAAACTGTTCCAACTTCCAACGTGGAATGTCGGTTGGTCCGAAACATTGACTAGTCAAATAAATCGTGTTTTTATCTAAAGTGCTTAAATCTCCTTTAATTTTACGATCTAAAGAATCCACAGCTGCAAGAACAGCTATAATTGAGAAAATACCGATAGTTACTCCTAAAAGCGATAATAATGTTCGCAATTTATTCGTTCGTAAAGCATTTAAAGCAAAACTTAAACTCTCTGAAAGCAACCGAAAATAAACTATCATAGACTACAATTTTGGAAAGGTAAAAATCTGTTTTTTTTCATCAAAAACCTAATAAAATCAGACTTGGTCATTTGTATTACTTTGTAAAATATTGTTACATCATTCGATTGAATTTTAGTTGCAAAAAAACTACTTTTGCACGCATAAACACAACTACTACATGAACGCTACAAAAACAATCCAATCCGCTTTAATTTCAGTCTTTTCAAAAGATGGTTTAGAGCCTATTGTTCGCAAACTACACGAACAAAATGTCATCCTTTATTCTACTGGTGGAACAGAAGATTTTATTAAAAATATAGGTATTCCAGTCGTTGCTGTAGAAGACATTACGTCTTATCCTTCAATTTTAGGGGGAAGAGTGAAAACTTTACATCCTAAGATTTTTGGTGGTATTTTAAACCGTCAAGACAATGATAGCGATGTACAACAAATGGAAGAGTTTCAAATTCCTCAGATAGATTTAGTAATTGTCGATTTATATCCATTTGAAAAAACAGTAGCATCGGGAGCTTCAGAAAGTGATATCATCGAAAAAATTGACATTGGTGGTATTTCATTAATTCGAGCTGCAGCAAAAAACTTTAAGGATACTGTAATTGTTTCTTCGGTAAAAGAATATGCTTTGCTTTTAGAATTGCTGACCAATCAAAATGGTGCCACGACTATTGAAAACAGAAAAATATTGGCCACAAAAGCCTTTAATGTTACTTCTCATTACGATGCTGCTATTTTTAATTATTTTAATAAAAACCATGAGGAAGCCGTTTTGAAAATAAGTGAGCTCCATGGAACTGTTTTACGTTATGGAGAAAATCCACATCAAAGAGGTTTTTTCTTTGGCGATTTTGAAGCGATGTTTACCAAATTACACGGGAAAGAATTGTCGTATAATAATTTGTTGGATGTGGATGCAGCGGTCAATTTGATTACAGAATTTAAAGAGGATGCAGCGACATTTGCTATTTTAAAACATAATAATGCATGCGGAATAGCTACTAGAAACACAATCAAAGAAGCTTATTTAGCGGCATTAGCGGGCGACCCTACTTCTGCTTTTGGAGGAGTTCTAATAGCAAACAGAAAAATAGATATCGATACAGCTACTGAAATTAATGCCTTGTTCTGTGAAGTTGTAATTGCACCAAGTTACGAGGATCAAGCTTTAACCCTATTATCAGAAAAGAAAAACAGAATCATTTTGATTCAAAAAGAAGTCCCATTACCCCAAACTTCTGTGAGAACTTGCTTGAATGGAGTTTTAGTTCAAGACAGAAACAATGTTTCTGATACTAAACAACTGCTAAAAAACGTTACTATTACATCACCATCAGAAAATGAAATAGAAGATTTATTATTCGCCTCAAAAATCTGTAAAAACACCAAATCGAACACAATAGTTTTGGCAAAAAATAAAACATTACTTGCTTCTGGAACTGGTCAAACTTCAAGAGTAGATGCATTAAAACAAGCTATTGAAAAAGCAACTGCATTTGGATTTGATTTAAATGGTGCTGTCATGGCAAGTGATGCTTTTTTCCCATTTCCTGATTGTGTAGCGATTGCGAATGAAGCTGGAATTACGGCTGTAATACAACCTGGAGGTTCCATAAAAGATGCGTTGAGTATTGATTATTGCAACGAAAATAAAGTTGCAATGGTATTTACAGGAACACGTCATTTTAAACATTAATTTGTTTAACTTTGTGCGTTAAAATTTATATAAACATAATAAACCCTTAAAAGACTTATGGGATTTTTTGATTTCATGACCGAGGATATCGCGATAGACCTTGGTACCGCTAATACTCTTATCATTCACAATGACAAAGTAGTCATTGATAGTCCATCGATAGTAGCTCGTGATCGTATATCAGGTAAAATAATTGCCGTTGGAAAAGAGGCGAATATGATGCAAGGTAAAACGCATGAAAACATTAAAACCATTCGTCCATTAAAAGATGGAGTTATCGCTGATTTTGATGCTTCTGAGAAAATGATCAGCATGTTTATCAAGAGTATTCCAGCTTTAAAGAAAAGAATGTTTACCCCTGCTTTACGAATGGTGGTTTGTATTCCTTCTGGAATTACAGAAGTAGAGATGCGAGCCGTAAAAGAATCTTGCGAGCGTGTCAACGGAAAAGAAGTCTATTTGATTCACGAACCAATGGCAGCTGCAATTGGTATTGGAATAGATATCATGCAACCAAAAGGAAACATGATTGTAGATATAGGAGGTGGAACTACCGAAATTGCAGTGATTGCTTTAGGTGGAATTGTATGTGATAAATCCGTAAAGATTGCGGGTGACGTTTTCACAAATGACATCGTATACTATATGCGTACTCAACATAATTTATTTGTCGGAGAAAGTACTGCAGAAAAAATAAAAATTACTGTAGGAGCAGCATTAGAAGAATTAGAAACTGCACCAGAAGATATGTCGGTTCAAGGAAGAGATTTGTTGACTGGAAAACCTAAACAAGTGGAAGTTTCTTATAGAGAAATTGCCAAAGCTTTAGACAAATCGATTCAACGTATTGAAGATGCCGTAATGGAAACTTTATCTCAAACTCCTCCTGAATTAGCAGCAGATATTTACAATACTGGAATTTATTTAGCCGGTGGAGGTTCTATGTTAAGAGGTTTAGACAAACGTATTTCTCAAAAAACTGATTTACCCGTTTATATAGCAGAAGATCCATTAAGAGCCGTAGTTCGTGGAACTGGAATGGCTTTAAAAAACATCCCAAAATTTAGAAGTATTTTAATAAAATAATACGCCTAATTCATGCAGCAAATATTTATTTTTATATTTAAAAACAGCTATAGATTGCTGTTTTTGCTGCTTTTGGTGGTTTCCTTAGTGTTCACAATTCAATCTCATTCTTATCATAGAAGTAAAGTCATAAGTTCCGCTAATTTCATAAGTGGTGGCGTGTACGAGCGTATTAATTCTATCAGTGAATATTTGAATCTTAAAAATCAAAATGATGCTTTAGCCATAGAAAATGCACGATTAAAAAGCATCATCTTTAATGCAAAAGACACGACTACTTTTCCTAAAATTGATTCCTTAAAAGGTGTTAGAAAAGCAGACATTATTGTTTCAAAAGTAATTCACAATTCCTATAATGTGTATGAAAATTATCTAACGATTAATAGTGGAAGTGCTGCTGGAATTCGATCTGACATGGGTGTTATCAATAGTTCAGGCATAATTGGCATTGTAGATAAGACTTCTAAAAACTATGCAACTGTAATAAGTATTTTAAATGTCAAATCTCAAATCAATGCCAAAATCAAGAAATCAAATCACTTTGGTTCCTTAGTTTGGAATGGGAAAAGTACTGGTTTTGTTCAATTAATTGATGTTCCAAGATTAGCTTCTGTAAGAAAAGGAGATACTATAGTTACTGGTGGTCAGTCCGTTATTTTTCCTGAAAACATTGGAATTGGCACTATCAATAATATTTATATTGACAACAAAACCAATTATTATACATTAAACATCAAACTTTTCAATGATATGACCAATTTGGGTCATGTTTATATCATTAAAAGTAAAGACCGAGAAGAGATTCTTTCTTTAGAAAAAAAAGAAAATGAATAGTGCTGTATTTATAAATATTGCTCGATTTATTCTGCTTTTAGCGGGGCAAATTCTTATTTTTAATAATTTAGATTTTCTGGGGTATATCAATCCGTATCCCTATGTTTTATTTATTATTTTATATCCTGTTAATGGAAATAAAACAGGCCTATTACTCGCTAGTTTCTTTTTAGGTTTAACATTAGATATGTTTTGTAATTCTGGAGGTGTTCATGCAGCTGCAAGCTTATTATTAGCCTATTATCGTCCGTATATTTTTAGGTTTTCCTTTGGATTAAGTTATGAATATCAAACGGTAAAACTCAATGATGTATTAACAATGGAACGTTTTTCATTTTTATTAATAGCTGTAATTTTTCATCATTTTACGTTGTTCTTATTAGAAATATTTAGATTTACTTATCTTTTTGAAATCCTATTAAAAACAATTGTAAGCACTCTATTTACCTTGCTAATTTGCATTCTCATAATTTATTTAATAAAGCCCAATAAAAGATGAGAAAAGTATTATTGCCTACTGTCATTATCATCGCAACGCTTTTGCTGGTATTAAGGCTCTTTTACTTGCAAATTATTGACGACTCTTTCAAATTAAAATCAGATAATAATGCTATTAAGATTCAATATGATTATCCTGAAAGAGGTTATATTTATGATAGAAACGGAGCATTATTAGTTGCCAATCAACCTTCTTATGACATTATGGTTATCCCTAAGGACATGAAGAATATTGATACTTTAGAGTTTTGTCAATTATTAAATGTCTCTAAAGAAGATTTTATTAAAATTATTGCGAAAGCGAAAGTGTATAGCCCGAGATTACCTTCCGTTTTTTTACCCCAATTAAATAAATTAGAGTTTGCCGCTTTTCAAGAAAAAATTAGAAAATTTCAAGGATTTTATATTCAAAAGCGATCCCTTCGAGATTATCAAGTAAAATTTGGCTCGAATGTTTTTGGTTTTATTACACAAGCTAATGAGAAAACAGTTGAAAAAAACCCATATTATAATAGTGGCGATTTGCTAGGAAAACAGGGCGTTGAAGAAAGTTATGAAACCACTTTACGAGGTATTAAAGGAGTAAAATATATCCAAAAAGACAAATACAATCGAGAAATTGGTTCTTATAAAGAAGGGAAATACGATACCATTGCCGTTCAAGGTAAAGACATCCATTTATCAATAGATGCGGAACTTCAAAAGTATGGAGAAGAATTAATGATAAACAAAAGAGGAGGAATAGTAGCTATTGAACCCAAAACAGGTGAAATTTTAGCCTTAATTACAGCTCCATCTTATGACCCAGCCATATTAGTAGGAAGACAGCGCTCTAAAAATTACACTAAATTATACCGTGATTCTATCGCCAAACCTTTATATGACAGAGGATTGTTGGCTGAATATCCTCCTGGCTCTCCTTTTAAAATATTAACAGGTTTAATCGCTTTACAAGAACAAGTAATTGATGAGCAGACTACAGTAGTTTGTAATCATGGTTTTAGTTATGCTAGAGGGCGATTTATGAAATGTCACTGTCATGGAGGAGCACAACAATTGCATCGTGGTATTTACGAATCTTGTAATGCATATTTCGGCACCGTTTATATGAAAACTATTAATAAATTCCAAAGACCTGCAGATGGTGTCGATGTTTGGAGTGATCATTTAAAAAGTTTTGGATTAGGTGAATTTATGGGCTATGATTTGCCAACAGGTCGAAGAGGGAAAGCTCCCACATCTAAAACCTACAAAAAAATATATCCAAATGGAGGTTGGAGAAGTACCGCTATTGTTTCGAATGCAATTGGTCAAGGAGAAGTGTTGATGACTCCGATTCAATTAGCTAACATGATGGCAGCTGTCGCAAATCACGGTTTTTATTATACACCTCATATCATCAAAACGATTAAAGGAGAAGTAATTGATAAAAAATACAGAACCAAACACGTTACCACAGTGGAAAGAAAATATTTTCAACCCATGATAGACGGTTTGTTCGATGTATATAATTTAGGAACAGCTCATGCTTTGCAAGTTGAAGGTATAGAAATTTGTGGTAAAACGGGTACCGCTGAAAATTTTGCAAAAATAAATGGTAAACGAGTAAAACTTCAAGATCATTCAATTTTTGTTGCTTTTGCACCAAGAAACAACCCTAAAATTGCCATTGCTGTTTTGGTAGAAAATGGATATTGGGGCGCACGTTGGGCAGGACCAATAACGAGTTTGATGATAGAAAAATATTTGAAAAAGAAAATTACCCGTACCGATTTAGAAAAGAGAATGTTAGAAGGAAGTTTACAAGGCGAATACGCTAAATATACAGGCAAAAAAGAAGTGGATAGCCTCTTACTAAAACCTAAAGTTGTGGCTCCAGAAGAAGCAACTGAAAATTAATTTAAAATGAAAAACCAAAGTGTAACCAACAATCTAGATTGGATCAGCGTGATTATCTATATCATTCTGGTCATCATGGGTTGGTTGAATATTTACTCTTCTTCATTATCATTATCTGACGAACCATTCACTTTGGATTTAACGCAATTTTATGGAAAACAACTCTTAAGTATTGCTTTAGCAATTCCGTTGATATTTGTTGTTTTGTCTGTTGACGGAAAATTTTACGAAAAATTTTCTAGCATTATTTATATTATCGGATTACTTTCCTTAGCTGGATTATTTGTGTTCGGAAAAACTATCAAAGGACAAGCGAACTGGTACTCCTTTGGAGCCTTTGGTTTACAACCCTCCGAATTTGTAAAAGCAGCAACAGCACTTGCGCTTGCTAAGTATTTAAGTGATGTACAGGTCAATCTTAAAGATGTGGAAAAGCAAATACAAGCATTAGGAATAATTTTTTTTCCCGTCATTTTGATTGTAATTCATGATCCTGGAAGTGCCTTAATATTTATGGTTTTTTTCTTTGTATTGTATCGTGAAGGGTTGCCACCATGGTATTTATGGACTGGATTAATAGCAATTGTTCTTTTTGTTTTTTCATTGATATTCCAGCCTTGGGCAGTTATTTTAATGGCATTTTTGGTTACATGTTTTATTTATTTCAGAAGTAGATTAAT
>JAYVZG010000005.1:0-6142 GCA_043783565.1 Flavobacterium sp.
AGTCTGATATCGCGCGGAGCGCGATTTTTTTTTTTTGAATTTTAAAGAAGCAAATTTGTGAAAATTGCTCTGAAAAAAACTCAAAAATGGAAAATTGGAATGGAAAAGTTGGAGCAAAAATCAGTGGAATTTGAAAATTGGATTAAATAGTAAACCAGCTCATAACAAATGCTAAATCTCATGGCTAGTTTGCGGTAAATTGTTCGTTTCTTTTTCCTAACTTCGCTCGGTCGGCAATGGAAATAAAGATTTCCATAAGCCACCACGAGCTCTAGCATCGACCGTTGGCAGATATTTTCGAGAAACCGCAGAGAAAAGACGAATTCATAAAAACACTAAAATGAAATTAAAAAAAATATTCTTATTCATAATATTGTTTGTTTATGCAAAGAATTATTCCCAAATAACGACAACTAAAATTGAAGTTAAAGAAAAAGCAAAAGAAGAGAAAGTTTATGATGGAATAAGTAATCTTAAAGTTTATAAAAACTTCGAGGATTACAAACAATATATTGGTCAAAAAATTTATACTACAAAATCATATTCAACTATTTACAATTCAACATGGCAAAGAGTTGAAGACTATCACAACAAATATTATACAATCAAGGCAGTGATTAGAGATAGTTTTGAATTAACAAGTGATGAAAATGGAGAAACTTATTACTATTCATTAGATAGTGATAGCCATAAATCAATAATATTGGTTCCATATTTTTTAAATCTAAAAAAGACATATGAAAATAAAAAATATGTTATCGTTAGTTATTGGAGAGAAAACGGTTTTCAAAATGAAGCAACAAATCAGTGGGTGGTTATAAATAAAAAATTATATGGAGGAGAATGGAATTGTGAAGTTAGTGTTATGGAAAAAGATGGCGACGAAAAAATATCATACATAATGAAAAGCAATTCAGGAGAAATTATATCAAGCGAAACTATAGACGGTAGTTATCCTAGTAAATTTAGAATAGTTAATAAACTTGATACTTTTGTAGAAGGAGGGTTATTTTTTATGTCAATTGAAGACTATAATAATCAAGTTGCATCATATAGCAAAGAGAAAAAAGATGCGGTTGCAAAAAACAACAATAGAATTGTTAAGTTAACTCAAAAATATGGAAAAGTAAACGCAGTTTTAATTGCTAAAGGTAAAGTCGAAATTGGAATGAGTAAAGAAATGTGTAAAGAATCTTGGGGAATTCCTTTAAAAAACGATGTAGAAAAAACAAAGGCAAATACAAAAGAAACTTTTATTTATGGCTGGAGTAAAAGGCTGTATTTTGAAAATGGTAAATTAGTTAAAATCGAATACTAAATAAAAAAACATCTGCCAACACACGTTTGGCGCAATTGCGAATTTTGTGGTAAATTCACGTTTGCGTTCCGCAAGAAATTTTATCTTAGTGGAAAATAATCCGTTCCGAAGTTCGCAACTGACGCCAAGCGCGGGAACGTTAGCAGAAACCAAATCTCGCGTCCTCAAAAAACTCACATAACACAAAAAACAATTTGTTAATAATTATTTTAACCTAAAATGTTTTTCATGTTAAATAATAAACTAATTTGGCCTAGGTTTTAGAGCCAAAAAAAATACCACAAAATTTTATCGAGAAACACAGAAATTCATAATTATGAAGTATGAACTGTAAATTAGTGCCCTATTTTTCCTTACAGAGAAATAAGGCTAAAAAATTAATTATTAAAAAAAATGAAAAGAATAAAATCAACAACAGCTAAACCAAAACGCTTATGAAAGTTTCAAAATTACTCTTACTTTACCTCTTAATAACAAACAACGCATTCGCACAATGCTACACCAAAGTTCTAACCTCTAGCGGAACCTCTGTAGCCAGAAGAACAGACGGTACCCTATGGGCAAAAGGACCCAACAATGGCGGCTGTGCAGGTAACGGAAATACAAACGACCTATTAAATTACACTCAGATTGGTACCGATGCCGATTGGAGCGAACACTATAGCTTGAGCAGTTCGCATATTCTTGCCATCAAAAACAACCGCACATTATGGGCTTGGGGTTCCGAATCATTTGGTGTATGCGGAACTGGTTCAGAAGGCAATGGCGTTCCTATTCTCCCGACCCAAGTAGGTGTTGATAATTGGATTTCCGTTGCCTCCAATAGTTCAAGCTCATTAGGAGTGAAAAGCGATGGGACGCTTTGGGGGTGGGGTTCTAACAACGACGGACAAATAGGCATCGGTAGTACTTTACAATACAACCAACTAACACCTTTACAAATTGGCACTGATACTAATTGGCAGAAAGTTTTTTCCGGAGGTAATACTTGTTTTGCCATTAAGACAGATGGTACGCTTTGGTCTTGGGGGTCTACTGGAGTTGGTGGGAAATTGGGTTATTTGGCAAGTAACTTAAATGTTACACGACTATCGCCTCATATAGTAAACACCGATACCAATTGGGAGGCAGTGGTCATGGATTACAACACAGCAATTGGGTTAAAAACAGATGGTACTTTATGGGGTTGGGGATATGATGCTGGGCAAGGACAGTTTGGGAACGGAAGTCTAGACTCTTTTGCAACTAGTGTACCCATACAAATTGGCATTGACAGCGATTGGAAACAGGTTTCGATGTCATCTGACGCATGTGTCGCCATAAAAAATAATGCTACTCGATGGGGATGGGGCATAAATGGAATTTCTTATGTATTGGGCGATGGAACTACTCAAGTTAGATTGATTCCCACTCAGTTAGATAGTGATGCTGATTGGTTGTCGGCTGATATGGAAACTGAATCGGGAGGTAATGGTAGCAATGCAATCAAACAAAATAATTCGTTATTCCATTGGGGATATGATATTGCCACCAATCTAAGATATTCAATGCCTACTTTAGTAGGAACTACTTGTGTTCTAGAAAATGTAACTTTCAAAGAAAAGGTATTTAAAGTTTATCCAAATCCAACCAATACTTTTATAACTATTCAATTCTTAAATACTACTGCGTACAAAATCCAAATCTACAATGCTTTAGGACAAATAATGCAACAAGATAAATCAAGTAATGCAGACAATAATTCTGTAAAAAAAATAGATTTGAGTGTCTATGATAAAGGCATGTATTATTTGTCAATTGAAGCCGATGGGCAATTGTATCAACAAAAAATAATCAAAAAATAATTCAAACAAACTTTTAAAACCATGAACCATGAAAAAAATTAAATTTCAATTGTTCCTATTATTCGGACTTGCCTTTCAAGCGATTAATGCTCAACAAATAGCGTATAACTTTGGTCTACGATTTCGAGATCAAGACATTAAGCAATACACCAGTATTTTTGTTTCATCACCTGTAGCCAATCAAATGTTAGGTGCTGTTACGGGTCCGTATCAATCTGGTGAAGGAGTCAATACCAATCGCTACTGGCAGTTTGTCAACGGAGCCTACCAACTCATAACTGTCTTGAATGCGTCTACAACACCCATGGTGCCAGGCAGAGGGTATGTTATACAACGAGGTGGTATTGGGGTGCCTCCTGGCGATCCAACTGCTCTCTTCAGCATTTGTCACCAAGATTACAACTCGGGAGGCGCTACAAATATTATCGACACTCCAGTTCAAATCATTGGTGGAATGTTCAACCTTATTGGCAATCCGTACTTAGGCTACCTCGATGTCGATGCTTTTTTATTAGATCCTGCCAATGTCAATCTAGTAACAGGGCCGCTACGATTGTGGGCACACAATACGATAGTCTCTTCAGGAAATCCGCCTGACCCAAACAATCCAGACACCAGTACCTATACAAATTCTGCCAATGATTTTGCTTTATATAATGTTTTAGGTGGCGTCGCTGCTGGAAGATATATCAGTACATCAAACGAAAATGAAACTTTCACAGGCGTTCAAACGCCAAACGGAAAATTAGGTTTTGGCACTGGTTTCTTAATTGCTGGGCTTGCTAGCGGAAATGCTGTTTTCAAACCTAGTATGAGTTCGGCAACCGATAATGGTGGTGAAAACCAATCCTATCGAGGGATTTTAGCCAATACTAACACTCACGAAAGAACCGAAAATTCAGAACCAACACCAAACACAACTCCGCAAGCACTAGCACTTCCAACTAAAAACCGTCTTTGGGTCAATATTGAGAAAGGTATTCCACCAACATCAGGCATAAATTATAACCAACTCAAGCAATTGCTTGTCGGGTATATCGAAGGTGCCACCATTGCTGACAATGATCGTGTTTATGATGCTGAAACAGTAACTGTTCAACCTAAAATTGAGTTTTATTCTTTAGCACCAATATCAACTGGCTCTACGAAACATTTGGCAATTCAAGGCCGGGGCAATTCTGATTTTTTTGGCTCCGATTATTTTCAACTAGGGTATACCGTTACTGAATCGGGCGATTATACTTTTACAGCAAATGGCGACGGTATATTCACCCCACAAAGTGGAAAACCTTATTTTTTATGGGATAATGGCGTCTTACATGATTTTCCGTATACTGCTACTGGTTTAGTTGGTGGAGTAAACAATGAAACCAGATTCCGAATAGTATTTGCGCAAAAAACCCTTTCCATTAAACTCAATATTGAAGGATATTATGACACTAGTACCAACCTTATGCGTACTGTAAAGACGAATCAAGGAATCAGCACCAGTTCTCTTGATGAAGTAGATGATTTAGTCATTGAGTTAAGGAATGCGCTGACACCGAGTACAGTTGAATTTCAGGAGCTGAATGCTATTTTATATACTAATGGTTATACAGGAATTCAATTCCCTAATCTTGCTGCGGGTTCTTATTATGTTGTCGTAAAACACAGAAATGCCATTCAGACATGGAGTGCTAATCCGGTTCAAGTTGCAGATATATTATTTTACGACTTTACAACTGCTGCTAGCCAAGCTTATGGTAGTAATCAGATAGAAGTTGAGCCAGGTGTTTTTGCTTTTTATTCTGGCGATATCAATCAGGATGAATCTGTCGATAATTCCGATTCTGATTTATTGTTCGATGACATCAACAATTCAAATTATGGGTATTTAGCGACTGATCTAAATGGAGATGGTAGCGTTGATAATAGCGAACTCGATTTTTTCATACCTAATTCAATAAATTCTATTTACTCAATGCATCCATAAGGTTTTTATATGCAAAGACTAAACAAATTAAATTAAGAACAACCTTTATGCTTCTTAGAACAAGTGCTTTATCTAATGGCTATTATTTTAGTAAATTGCTACTTCTTCAACTATAACAAAAAAAGCCGCTTCTCACGAAGCGGATTTTTTATTTGTTCATTATCTATTCTATGCAACTGGCGGAGTAACTACTTCACCACTACCTCCATTTTTAGCAAAACGCATTCTACTAACAACTTTAGTAATCGTATATTCATCACGAGTAGCAGTACCATCAAAAACCAATTTCCCTGCATTGATGATTTTAGTTATATAACTATACAACTCATTATATTTCGCTTTATTCGCCTCAGTAAGCTGTTTTCTACTATTCATAAAACTATTTTGCAAAGCGTTTCGTTCAGACAAACTAACCCTATGCCCCTCCAAAGCAGCTGCAAAAGTAGCAGACATTCCAATCGCTTCCAGTTCGGCAGATTTGGCAATTACATATTGCTTAACACTCTCTATTTTCAAAATTGCCCCTTCAATATTGTTACCAATCAAATCTTTCTTTAATTCAGTAACAGCATCAGATGAAAGTCCAACTTCTTTAATATAACGAATCAAAAAATTCAATTCCTTATTCAAAACAGCAGCCTCAGCATATAACTTAGAGGTAACAGCCTTTTGTTCCTCGGTCAAAACCAAGCCACTTTCTAAAACCTTAATCTCTTCTAATTTAGCCGTAAAATCGACTAAAAAACCAGCATTCAATTTCGTAAAACGAGACAAGATAACCGCTTGATCTCTAACAAAACTTACCCTAACAAAGTCACCTAAAGCGGTATACTCCTCTTTTCTAATTCTTAAACTCATAATAATAAAAATTAAGTTGAACAATAAATGATATCAAAAATAAACTAAAAATCATTTCATTTTTAAACTATAGACCCAAAAAATTCAATTTCTCATCAAAAAAATCACATAAAAAGCCCGGCACTAAAGCCAATATGATTAAAACTT
>JAYVZG010000006.1:0-6054 GCA_043783565.1 Flavobacterium sp.
ACCTATATTTCCTAGGGTTGCTTCAGACCAATTATAGGTAACGCCAGCTCCAGCGTCAGAGGTTGTCAAAGTCACCGCATTACCCACACAAATAGCCGGGATTTCATCCATATTGGTTATCATACATGGCTTGATTAATACCGAAGTCGAGGTCAAAAAAGCAGCACATCCTGCAGCAGCTGCCAGGTTATAGTTTATAGTGTAGGTTCCAGGGATTGCATTCGTTAGGTCTAATTCGCCAGTTAATTCATCAATTATTAACCCGATAGTTGGCTCTACAGTATAAATACCGCCAGAAACCAAGGGTGTTAAATCTGTTTTTGCAAACGCAACCGAGGAATTTCTACAAAGACCTGACACTCCGTTTGGATATTCAAATGTTCCTGAAGGAGACGGTGTAAAATGCAATAAAAATTTCTTGGTAGGAAGACAATCTGTTATCGCTCCAGCATACTCGATTGAAATAAAAATTGGCTCGTTTTCTACACCAGGATAGGCGTTCAAATTGGTGGTGATTGGATTAATCAAATTATCCGCATCTTGCTGTGAATGATAAAAAGTAAAAGTAAAATCATTGATATTTTGACCAGCTACGATTTCTGCTGGTTTTTCTAATAGATTAAATGTCGAAATTCCACCAGTACAAATATACATGTCTGACGGAGTTTCATAGGATTTCGGAGCAGGATCTAAGAATTTTAAATTAATACTATCACTTGCAGTACAACCTGCTACCGATCCTATATAAGAAAAAGTAACGGTATATAAACCTTGATCTGTAACATCCAAATAATATTGATTTGCTCCAGGAATTGGAATGCCATTTTTTGTCCAAGAATAAGCTACCGATGGATTGGCAGCAGTTGCTGCTTCTATGCGTGTTGTTTTCCCTTCGCAAATATCAAAGTTGGTTTCTCCAGCATAGATACCTGTACCGGTAATGTTTGGATCACCAAAATCAAAACTTCCTGCTTGAATAAAAACAGCTGAATCATAAAGATGATCATTATAATCGCCAATCACTAATTTGATGCTGTATTCTCTACCCGGTACCAAATTAACAGCTTTTGCGGTCAATGGTTTTGTAAACCCCCGCATACTTATTGGGGAATAAGGTAAATCATTCACATTGTATTTTTCAAACAAATCTGCATGAACCGATGGGCAACCTCCATTAAATGCTACATCTCTGATCGTTGCAATCGATACTCTTGAGTTATCATTTAACACGGCCAAATTTTGTTTCAATCCGGTAGTCAAATCTGTTAATATAAACGCAAAAACATCATACCAATCACATTGAAACTGCCCATATTCGTTTGCCGAAAACAAATAATTGAAAGAAAAAGTACTGCCTAATGGTTTAAAATGAAATTTGATAAACGAAGCATCTCGGTTGGAGCCAGCTCCCATATAAGGCTGTAAATCTGCATCTACAACATTGCCTGAAACTGATTCTGAAGAAAGATTAGGACCATCTGCATAATGTCCTTCAGAATTTTCTGCAATACCAGACCGCAACATAATTCCTTCTTCAAATGGAAAATCGGCATTATTTCGTTTAAAATAACCCAAACCAATTCTGGTAGAGTGGCTTATGGCGGCCGTAGTTTCTGGCGGGTTAATTGGCAAGCAGTGCGAATTGATCAATATATCTGTTACCAACTGTTTTACATTATAGGTATATGGCATTGCAGAAATTGGATTTATTGGCGGGTTTGCTGGTATATCTAGTATGGGGTCTATCGTAATATAATTGCTTGGCTTATCTACATTAGAAATTTTAAAATTATATTTATCAATATCGGTACAAGTAGCACATAATTGATTTGGGTCTGTTGTTGTACTAAAAACGCTTGCAGTATTAGCGATTGTAAATGGTTTATATTCAGATGATGGATGCAAGTTTGGAAATTGCAAAGCCGGATAATTGGGGCCAAAAGGCATTGTTACAGAAATGGCATAAGAAACCGTTTCGCCGGCTTTTAAAATACCTACAGTGTCTGCAAAAGCACCTTCGCCAGTTTTTCCGTTGCCTTGCCAATTAATAGCTGTTATCGGGATTAATAAATTTTGTCCTCCTGCTGGTATCGCTGGTGCCGTTTTTGTGTAAATTGCGTCAGACGAAACTTGAAAGTTTAAGGCATCACTAGGGCCATAATTGGTCACAGTCAGGTTATAGGTTTTTATTTTTATGTTTTCAGAAATTGGTGTGCTCATACTACTATTGGCAGGAATAGCGTGATAACTTAAAATAAAATTTTCGTCATTGTCTGATATACTTGCTTTGATGTCTGCATAAGCTGTTGGAACATCAATATCTGTCAAATTGCTACAAAGTGAAGAATTGTATTGCAAACTGCTAAAACTTACTGTATTTACCAAATTTGAATTTTGTGCAAAATCTGATGGAATTTTAATGACAATCGTGTAGGTAACTGTCGCTCCAACAGCCAATGAGGCAATTGTATTATTCAAATCGCCTGTACCAATACTATTGTTTCCAGACCAAGTCATGTTTGAAAATGGAATGCCAGCTGGCAGCAGGTTTTGAACAGCTAAATTTGATGCTAATACAGGGCCAAGATTTTTTACTGTTAAAACATAAGTTCGCGTTTGACCTGGTATAAAATTGTTAAATCCATCAGAGTTGACAATTTCGATCCCAGCTCGTGTATTGATATCGGTACTCGAAGTAATAGAAGTTAAGGGATTCCATATTTCGGCATTTATTGTAGCTTTCACCTCGAGATTTCCTGATTTACATATTGGGATTTGAATAGTAATGGTATAGGTAATGGTCTCGTTATTGTTCAAAACCAAAATTGTATTGTATAATGCGTTAGTGCCACTTGATCCGTTTGAACCCGTCCAACTGTACTGAGAAATACCAACAGGAATAGTACTCGCAACAACAATATTTTGAGCTGCAATTGAACTATTGTTTTTTACAGTAACGATGTATATAGCCGTTGATCCCGGAAGGTATTGCACAGTATTGTCTGTTGTAATTACTTCAAGTGAGGCTCCAAATGTTGGATAATCGGTATCTTTGCATTGACTACAAATGGGATTTGAATCTGGGGTGTCGCTACTGAAAACAACTTGATCAATCAAATTTCCGGTGAATCCAATAGGCACATTTAGGGTAATCGTATAGGTAATTGTTTGTCCAACTGCAAGCACGGGAATTGTATTATTTAAAGTCGAATTTCCTGAAGAACCATTAGAGCCACTCCAAGAAAATTGGGTAATTCCTGTTGGAATTGGGTTTTGAACGACAACATTTATTGCATTCGCAAAACCATTATTTTGAACTGTAATGGTATAAGTCACATTACTTCCAGGGGTGTAATTGTCCTGATTATTAGTGTTTGTTACTACGATATCAGTTGCCAACAAATAGGTATTGACATCAACACAATTGGCACAACTTGTATCTGGATCAAAAGTTTGACTTACGGCCGAAGCTGAATTGACAAGGTTACCCGTAAAACTTGCAGGCACTTGAATTGTTATGGTATAAACCACAGACTGACCATTTTGTAACAACGGAGTCAAATCACTAATGGCAGAGTTGCCACTCATCCCATTTGAGGCTGTCCAAGAAAAAACACTAATACCTGTTGGAACTGTATTTGAAACTATAACATTTGTAGCATCTTGTGGCCCGTTATTGGTAACCGTAACGGTATAAACTGAAGTTCCGCCCAACGAATAATTGACAATGTTATCTGTGTTAGTGACTACAAGATCTGCAACTGGTTTCAAAACATCAATGTCTATACATTGGCTACAATCCGGATAAAGATCTACTTGATTGGCTACAGCATTTGCTTCAGTTTTCAAATCACCAACATAATTGTTTGGCACACTAATTTGAACATTATAAACTATAGAAGCACCTACTGCCAAACTAACAATTGTGTTGTCTAATGCGTTCAGTCCAGAAGTGCTGTTGCCACTCCAGCCCATGATTGAAATACCATTTGGAAGCGGCACTGTTACATGAATGTTTGTAGCAACTTCTGGTCCATTATTTTTTACGGTTACGGTGTAGTTTTTTGTAGAACCTGTTAGATAGGTAGCTGTATTATCTGTGTTTGTGACCTGAATATCAGAACCTTGTATCGGAGCATCATCATCTATACACATCAAACAATCCGGAAATGGATCGACTGTATCACTTGTAACTTTTGTTTCATTTATTAAATGTCCGGAATATAGCAAAGGCACTTGAAGCGTGATGGTATAGGTTACAGATTGACCAACATTGAGTTGCAGAATAGAATTATTAATTTTGGTATTAAAACCTGTAGCACCGTTTGAGCACGTCCATGAAAATTGTGTAATTCCAACCGGTATTTCGTTCAAAACCTTAACATTATAAGCGTGTTCTGGTCCGTTATTGGTTACATCAACCGTATAAATCACAGTTGTACCCGGAGTGTAATATGCCTGATTGTTGGTGTTTTTAACAACTATATTGGCTCCAACGGCCAAGATGTCAGTATCTTTACAAAATGCACAGGTTTCGTCTGGATCAACGTTGGTTGCAATAGCCGAAGCCTCATTCAACAAAAACCCACCACTAAACGAAGTTGGCACTTTCAACGTTACAATATACTCTCTAATTTTACCAACCCGTAGTTTGGTTATCGTATCATTAATTGGGGCATTTATCTGACCAACTCCCTGGGGCAATTCCGAGCTAACCCATCGAAAATCATAGATTCCAGGCGGAATATTATTCACAACTTTTACATTATTAGCATCCTCTGGCCCTTTGTTCTCGACCGTTAATTTATATATCTTTTTGTCGCCAAGATTGAAGGTTTTTGAAAAATCGGTATTGGTAACCACAATATCAGCTCCTGTAATCACGTCTTTGTCTATACATCTTGAACAAGCTGTTTGCGGGTCAAAAGTTGGTGTTGTCACCACTGCTTGTGTGATTAGTGGTTGCGTAATTCCTGCCGGAATCACCACCGTAATATAATAATAAACCGTTGCGCCGTTTGCCAAAGCGGCTATGTTATCAGAAATTGGAACTCCTGTACCACTTGTTCCGTTGCTACCAATCCAATAAAAATTAGAAGCAGGAATCAAAGCCGGAATCGCATAAGCAACATGAATTGCTGTGGCATTATTTGGCCCATTATTGGTAATTGCAAGTGTATAAACAGTAGTTGTGTTTGCCACATAAATATTTTGACCATTACTGTTGACAACCTCAATATCAGCAGAAGCAACATCAATATCACTACTTTGATTATCTGCCAAAGTTGGATCCAAAGTGCTACTTGTTACCGAAGCGGTATTGATCAAATTATTTACAAAAGTTGTTGGAACCAGAACCCTAATCGTATAAACAATATTTTGTCCACTTTTTAAAATCGGAAAAGTATTGTTAATTCCCGAACTTCCATAGGTGCCATTACTTGCTGTCCAAGTAAAATTTGAAATCCCTGCAGGAATTGGATTTGTAAAATGCACATTTAGAGCATTATTTGGCCCTTGATTTAAAACCGAAACCGTATATTCTGAAATTTCGCCCAATTGATAACCTGTCTGTGAATCACTATTCAAAACCCGCAAATCTGCAACTGCAACATCGGTATCTGTACACTGCGGGCAAAGCGGCGTTGGATCTACAGTATCGCTTGAAACTGTTGCAGCATTGATCAAATCTCCAACAAAATTTGAAGGCACAAAAAGCGTGATAGAATACGTCACCGATGCACCCACATTCAAAACCAAAATTGTATTGTTTAATGGAATATTTGTGCCGGTTGCTGCGTTTCCAGACCAAGAAAACTGCGTGATTCCTGAAGGTATTGGGTTTACAACATGAACATTTATCGCATTATTTGGGCCATTGTTGGACACAGTAACCGTATATACCGCATTAGAGTTGAGCACATAACCTGTTTGCGAATTAGTATTAATCACCTGCAAATCAGCCTGCCCAAACCCCAATACAACCCAAAAAAATATCGAAAATATAAGTAAAATTTTTTTCATAATCAAATCTAAAAAAAGCGTAAAACCAAC
>JAYVZG010000007.1:0-48320 GCA_043783565.1 Flavobacterium sp.
GTTGCCATATTTTCTGCCATTATAATCCAAGTGGGTTGAATTAATCATGTTAGGGACAGAAAAAGCTACGTAGTATTTTTGAGTATAATAGAACAATCCTGTCCCAATATTCAAAAACGTATTGCTCGTATTTTCAGCAAAGGCTGGGTCATTCGGATCGGGAACAAATCCGTTTCCTATTTCACTAAATAAATCTACTTTATGAAAAGTGGCTCCTGCTTTTAATCCAAAAGCCAATCGATGTTCTCCTCCTAAATTTAAAGTATAAGAAAAATCACCGTATACATTATTTTCCACAACGGGCCCTATTTTGTCGGAAATAATCGACAATCCGACACCTACATTTTTCCCAACGGGTAATGATCCTGAAAGTGAAAAAGTAGAAGGAGCTCCCTCAATATCAACCCATTGTTTGCGATATAATAATCCAAATGACAAATTCTCTTTCGAACCTGCGTAGGCCGGATTAATTACGTTCATATTATACATGTATTGTGTATAATGGGGGTCTTGTTGGGCATTGGAATCTAATAATGCAAAGACCGTTAGTAAAGTAGTAAAAAATATTTTCTTCATCTTTGTGTGTTTTGAATTGTTTGATTTGCTGCTTTTAAATTTATCAGCAAAATTTTACCTATTTTTCTATTATAATTCGTGATTAATATAAATCCATCCTGTTTTTGATTTTTCACTATTTCTTTCAATAACATAAAAATAAGTTCCATCTGGCAACTCATCACCACTATCGGATTGACCGCACCATTCTTTAGAGTAATTTGATTTACTATATACTTTGGTTCCGTATCTGTTGAAAATTTCAAGTTTCGTTACATTCTGTCCTTCTAAATCAAAACAATCATTTAAACCATCCCCAAATCCATTTCCTTTAGGCGATATCCCTTTTTGTATATTACAACTAATTGTAGTTACTGGAATTGGTTTTGTTGTTGAACAACCTTCATAAGTAACTTCACAGGTATAATCTCCTACTTGAGTAACAACTACTGAAGAAGAATTAGTCCCTATGACAGTTCCACTTGCGTCTTTCCAAATAAAGCTAGCAGTTTGTAAATTAATGTCGGAAGTAATTGTTAAAGTATAATTCCCATTGATACAGCCTGGAATAACCACAAATTCAGGATTTGAGTTTACAGTGACATCTAAATTCTGACCTGTCGCACACTGTCCTGCATCAGGGGTAAATCTATAAATTCCACTTTGTGTTGGATCAATTATGTCTGGAGACCAAGTTCCTGTTATCCCATTTGGAGAAGGTGAATCCAATGTAGGAACTGCGCTACCTGAACAAATCGTCAAACTAGTAGCGAAATCAGATGTTGAACTTGGTAAAACCGTTACACTCAAAGATTGTGATATGGCACATTGACCAGCATTAGGTGTAAATGTATAGGTTCCGTCAACTGTATTATCAATTGTTGTTGGTGACCAAATTCCTGTAATCCCTGTTGGTGATGGAGAAATTAATAAGTCCGCTGTGGTTCCTGAACAAAAAGGTGTAATTGCGGTAAACCCTGGGTCAATATTAGGTGCCGTAATTACAGTAATTAAAGTTTGTGATATTGCACATTGTCCTGCATCTGGTGTAAATATATACGTTCCATCTACAGTATTGTCAATCGTTGCTGGTGACCAAATTCCTGTTATTCCAGTTGGTGATGGAGATAGTAACAAAGGAGCTACAGTTCCTGAACAGAAAGATGGAATCGCTAAAAATCCTGGATTAACATTAGGAGCAGTAATTACAGTACTTAACGTTTGTGATATTGCACATTGTCCTGCATCTGGTGTAAATGTATACGTTCCATCTACAGTATTGTCAATCGTTGTTGGTGACCAAATTCCTGTTATTCCAATTGGTGATGGAGATAGTAACAAAGGAGCTACAGTTCCTGAACAGAAAGATGGAATAGCTAAAAATCCTGGATTAACATTAGGAGCCGTAATTACAACACTTATCGTTTGAGCAATGGCACATTGTCCAGCATCTGGCGTAAATGTATACGTTCCATCCACTGTATTGTTAATTGTTAAAGGCGACCATGTACCTGCAATTCCGTTTTGAGATGTTAATACAAAATCCGGAACAACTGTTCCTGAACAGAATGAAAGTGGAGTAGCAAAATTTGGAGTTGTAATAGGGTCGATTGTTATTGTATAGGTTGAACTTCCTGGACCAATACAATTTGGTAAATCTGCAAGGACTTCGTACTTTATAACAAACGTTCCTGACGGAGAATTTACAACATTAACTTCTCCAGTAGTAGCATTAATTATTAATGTATTAGGCACAGAAGTAAATAAACCACCTGTTGCAAATCCAGCAGCTGTTGTATCAGGAGTTAAATTACTCGCATTATTACAAACCGGAGTTGTATAACTTATCGTAGTTACTGGTGTTGTAACAAAATCTGGTTGTATCGTAACATTTAAGAATGAAGTACAGAGAGTCGTAATGTCTTGAACATTAATTACATGAGGACCTAGAGGTACATTATTAAATGTTGTTGTAAATTGCCATGGACCTCCATCAATATTGTATTGATATACAAAAGATGAAAATGGCGTATACAATCCTACATTAGCATAATCCTGAGGATCTAAAGCTGTCCAATCAGCAGGGTTCCAAGTTGTACTTGGAATTGGAGCTGAAGAAATTCTTCTGTAGGTATATCCGGTCTCATTGTTTGGTGTAAAATCTACACCGTCGGTACTTCCCCAAAGATCAATTTCTGCATCTGTACTATTCGTTAAACGAATATTGTCATTGGTGTTGATACCTGCACAAATTGTATACGTTTGATCTGGAACTACACCACCTTGATTAGGACTATTGCTAATTTTAATAACATTTGTCGAATTATTAGCTAATATTCCTGTTAAAGTTACATCGCAAGAAGTAAACGTGTTTCCGTTATTATAAATTTTTAATTTATAATTGCTTAAATCTTTTGCAGAACCTGTTCCGTTAAATAATTCAATATACGTAAGTGATGATCCGCTAATTGATTCATCGGTTACTTCCGAAATAAAGATATCTGTTGGTAAAACTCCTCCAGGTGACAATGGTGAAGTTACTTCGATTGTTCCTGTAGTAGTAACACAGTTTGGTTGTGTAATATTTACTGTAGGAGGATCAATTCCGAATATTGAAACCGTAAAACTATCTTCTTCTATACATGTGCCAGATTGTGCGTAGATATAAATGGTTTGATTCGTACTGATAACATCACCTGGATTAAGTTGTGTTCCAGTTCCTGTCGGACCACCTGGTGCTGTATAATAGGTGTTGTTAGCAAGTAATGCTGGTAAAGTAAAGTTATCACAATCGGATACACTGTTTTGTACTTGTAATACAACGGCTGGATCAATAGTTATATTTAATGTAGATTCTGCTATACACAAGCCAGATACGCCATAAACATAAAGCGATTGAGTACTGTTAATTATGTCTCCACCTAAACCTGAATACATTGTTCCAGTTCCTCCAAGTCCTGTATAATAATTAAACGGAGAGGTTAGTATTGGTAAAACATAATTAACACAAGAGGTTACAGGAGGAAGAACAAGTGGAGCTAATACATCTTGAATTTCAACTGTAAAACTAATTTCATACGTACAAGCAGGAACTGTTGTTGTTTCAGCATATACATAAATAGTATGTATTCCCAAATCTGTAATTGGAATTAATGGATCAATTGGACCAATTCCACCTGGTTGACTAAAATAATTTCCAACGGTTAATGTTGGTAAGGTATAAGATATACATGCTACAGCATTTGGAATCGGTGGTATGATTACTTCATTTATTCTTAATAAAACATCTTCTGTTTTAGTAGTAATTTGTCCTCCACAACCTGTATATACAGCTTGAGCAGTCATGTTTGTTGTTTCAGTAACACAAACATTAATTACAGGGTCGTTAGTTAAGAAAACACCGTCTTTCAACCAAGAGAAAACTACATTAGAATTTCCATCTGGTGTAAATCTCCATGCTTCATTATGAGCTTCCCATGGACCTAAATTTCTGTCTGGTGGGAAAGTCGCTATTGTTCCAGCTGCATTTTGAATACCAATTACTCCAGAACCTTCGTTCCAACCTGTACAAACGGTTCTGTCTTGAACGTATACTTCGATAACATTTGAAGTTTCATACAATACGATTTGGCTTGTTTGTAAACCCACTGTTAGATTACAACTGTATTGAGCTACATTATAAAAATTTACAACAAAAGCTCTACAAGGTGCAACTCCTAATACTTGATAATTAATACTCCTCAAAATAGGAGCAGTTTCCACAGCAGGATTAATATCTTGGTAGGGACCATAAATCGCATTCAGAACTGGGAAGGCTGGATTGGGTAGATTCACTGCAGGGTCTGTATTCCAAGGACAACCATCCCCAGCAACGTCATCAAAAGTTATGACTCCATTCGAGCCTACTGTTACTTGTGGGTAATTGATACCGTAAAAACAAAAGTTAAAAGGAAGTGTAAATGGAGCGCCCCAAACATCATCCGTATTAATTGGCAACTGAGTTCCTCCCGTAAAAGGGAAAGGTGGCGCAAAAACTACTGGCAATACCGTATAAGATGCCGTATCTTTTGAGTCTGTAAATTCGGCAGCTAGATCAACGCAGTTTAATCCTGGACATAAATCGATTACACCCGGGCTAGTCGTAGCCACATCAATTTCTACGCTTGCACAAACAGGTTGGCTAGTCGCGATAAAGAAATTAAACGGCCCTGTCCAAAAACTTTTGTCGGTATCCGAACAATTACTTCGTACGTAAAACTCATAAAATCCTGGAGCTAATATACCTGTAGGATAACTTGTTGAAGTAACTACAGTTCCTACTGTACCAGGTCCCGGAACGGGTCCGCTTGGTGCTTGAACAATAACGGCCCATTGTGTTGCAGTACCAGTAAGTGCTTCTGTCCAAGATAATGTTGCTTCAGGAGTAACTTGGTTAGTTACTGATAAATTTATTGGTTGAGGACATGTTGGTGGCGTGCAGAAATTAAACGGTCCTGCCCATGTACTCACTCCATTGATACCACCACAACTGCTTCTTACATAATAATCGTAACAAGTGTTGGGTGTTAAGCCTGTGGCTGAATGCGGATTTAAATTGATTATTGTTCCTGTAGACGAAACTGCAGGAGCTGGAGAACCCGTAGCTTGAATAGATATTTGCCATTCCGTTACCGGACTGTTTACATTATTCGTCCAACCCAAACTAGCTGTAAAAGGCGTTACGCTACCTGCAGTTAAAGCAGAAGGTTTGTAGCAAGAAGGTGGCGTTGTTACCGCTCTTGGACCTGTCGGTGTACTTGGACTTCCTATAATATTACCACAATTTCCTCTAATATAGAAATTATATGCGGTTTCAGGAGTTAACCCTGGATAATTAAATGTATAAACTGGGCCTGGACCTCCGCCTCCATCTGTGTCCAGCCATCCTGTTGTTAATGGTCCAGGAACTGGGTCACCAGGACCTTGAGCAATTACTTGCCAAGCCGTAGTTGTCGCAACGCTATTCCATTGTAATTGAACTGAAAAAGCAGTTGATCCTGCTGCAACCGAAATGAAACTGGTTGGTTTATAACAAGCTGGTATCGTCGTAAATGCTTTAGGTCCCGCCCAAGTACTTACACCACTTGTTATCCCACAATCTGTACGAACATAAAACTCATACGCTGTTTCTGGCAGTAGGTTTGTTGCAGTATATGGATTTGATGTTGTTTGAACCCAACCAGTAGAAGAAGCTGTTGGAGCTGGTTCACTAGCAAGTTGCACCAAAATTTGCCAAGACGTTCCTGTTGCGTTTGTCCAACCTAATGTATAACTATATGGATCAGTCGGAACAAATGGAACTGCTGTTAATGCCGTCGGCTTCGGACAAGCAATAGCAGTAGTAAACGCCTTTGGTCCTGCCGGAGTACTTTTAATTCCGCCACCACAATCAGTTCTTACATAATATTCATACGCAGTTTCTGGATTTAATGGCGGTCCTGCATATACATACGGAGTCGTAACTCCAATAATCCAACCTGCGTCATTTGCAGCCGGTGGAGGAAGAATTGCCGGTTGTACGAGTACATCCCATAGAGTTCCTCCTGTTAAATTAGTCCAACTTAAAATAGCTCCAAAAGGAGTAATTCCGGTTACTGCTGGTACAGTTGGTTTCGGACATTGTTCTTTGGTTTTGAAATTTGTTCCACCTGACCATGCACTTGGTCCGTTTACGGTACAAAGAGCACGAACATAAACTGTATAATTGGTGTCCGGTGACAAACCTGTCATTGTAAAAGAAACTACTGGTGGTGGTACTTGAAATGGCACAGTATAGGAAGCTATAGTAGATGCATCTGGAACTGGTGAACCTTGTGCAACAACATATAATTCCCAGCTTATAGCAGGCGTTCCAACAGAGTTTACCAAAGTAACTAATGCACTATTGAAAGTAATTGTTGCGGCCGGAACTGCTGGATTTGCTGGTGCTAAACACTGAGCATTAATACAATCCACAGTACCAGAATATAAATTGGTTCCTATGGAGGTCTGTCCGTTGGTTGTTAAAGCATAGATTGTCTGAGCAAAACCATTTTTTATCGAAACTCTCATTTCGTCTGGTGCATTTCCTCCTACACTCCAAAACAATTGAAATGGCACATTATTACAAAGCGGAACAGTAATAACTGTTGGTCCCCCGTTAGTTATGGTAGCTCCGAGTGTCGCTAGCACTAATCCGTTTTGTATTACTTGCATTCTTCCGCCTTCCCAACCATTTACTCCTGTATCTGTTAATGTAAAAGTATAATTACATTGGTCTGTAGTTGCACAAACAGGAGTTGTAAATAAATACGGTCCTGACCATGCACTAAAAAGTCCACCGCCACAATCTGCCCTTACCCAAAATTGGTAGGGTGTTGCTGCAACTAATGGATTGCCTGCTAATGTACTTGTGATAGGATTAAGTGTATTGCTACTGGTTTGAATTCCAGCTCCTGAAGGAACATTAGAACCTGCTGTTTGCACAGCTATTTCCCACGAAGTTGCCGTACTTCCTACTCCATTATCCCATATAGCATTAGCACTTGTTGGTTCTACTTGTGTTGCCGTACCATTAATTGGTTGAGGACAAGTCGCCGCTTGAATGGTTAAAGTATATCCAAATGTTGGTGTAGCAGTAGTAGAAGAAACTACTATATAAATAGTTTGTCCAGCAGTTACGGCAAGTGAAGGAATAATTCTAACATTTGCTGTGGCGTTTCCAACACCAGCGATACACGTAGTTCCTATATTGCCACAAGCTGAATAAACAAATACACCTGTATTCGTTGCTCCTTGTGGATTCAGAGTAATTACTATGTTTCCTGTGTTTTCAACAGTATAGGCATATACAACATCATTTCCTCCTAAAAATCCAGCGCCAGCACCACACAATGCAAGTCCTCCTGGAGAAGTATTCAATATATTATTACCATAAATAGAAGTATTACTTGTACTAGAATACGGTATAGGCGTCACCACAATTGGTTCCGCGCAAGTTCTCCCTAAAGGCAATGTACACCAGTTAAAAGGTCCAACCCATTCGCTAACCGATGTTGGGCAAATCGATCTTACATAAAATTGAAGACAGGTATTGTTTGGTAATCCTGTCGCTTCATAACGTCTTGGGCTTGTTGTAGAAGTAAACGTCCCAGAATTAGTTCCCGTTCCTAAAAGAAAACCAGCAGGGCCATATTCTACTTGAAATTCCGGATTTGTACTCGTCCAAGTAAGTCTTGTAGTTGTAGCCGTTATATTTGAAACTCCTAATGGAGTTACAGGGTCAATACATCTTTCAACGATTTTTACATCATCAACTAACCAACGATCTCCATCTGTAGCTCCACTTGGCTGTGTAAAAACTTTTACAAAAGCAAAATAACGTTGTCCTGTAAAAGCAAGATTTATTGATTTTTCCTCGTAATCTCTCTGAAATGCAGTTAAAGTACTCAATTCCGTTTCTGTATATTCTATTAAAGTGGTATAAGCACCTAAATTACTTTGATCCGGATCTGAAGAAACACGTATTTGATATTTTGTACCCGTATCTCCATCTAAAGTTTGTCTGGTAAAAAACCGCAATTGGCTATTCGCTAAAATATTTCGTTGTGGCGTAATTAACCATTCTTCGGCATAAACACCTGCGCCTGTGTTTTCACGATCTACAAAGGCAGCCTTTGTTCCGGAATTGGCGGGGAATGCTGCAGGAGGTGTGTTTTTTTTCCAGTTCTGACCTGTGTTAGTTCGGTTATCTCTTACTAACCAGTTACCTGAAGTCATAGTCCAAACTCCAGATGCATCTGCATTATCTGGTGCAGATTCAAAATCTTCACTTAATATTTGGGAATACCCTACTAATGAAGAAAAAGACAACAAGAAAATTAAAATAATTTTTTTCATAAAATGAAAATTAAGTTGGTTTATGATGGTTTTGTGTTTTTCGAGCACCAAATTTAACAAAATTTATGAAAGCATTAAGATATTTTTGTTTTTTAACGGTTTTTATTAAAATAAATAGATATAAAACTCAATAGAATAGCAAATTAAGGATTCTAAATCATTAGTTTTGCACTAGAAATTGTACTATGTTAGAAAAAGAAACTATCCATTTTGAAAAAACAGTAATCGTCGGTATCATTACTCAAAATCAATCCGAAGAAAAACTTACGGAGTATTTAGACGAACTAGAATTCTTGACTTTTACCGCCGGTGGTGAAGTTGTAAAACGCTTTTTTCAAAAAATGGAGCGTCCCAATCCTAAGACCTTTCTAGGAACTGGTAAAATGGAGGAAATCAATCTTTATGTTAAGGAACATCAAATCTCAACGGTTATTTTTGATGATGAATTATCTCCATCACAACAAAAAAACATTACCAAAATACTAGAGTGTAAAGTGCTAGATCGCACCAACTTGATTCTCGATATTTTTGCACAAAGAGCCGAAACTTCCTATGCAAGAACACAAGTAGAATTGGCTCAATGTCAATATTTACTCCCGCGATTATCCGGAATGTGGACGCACTTGGAAAGACAAAAAGGTGGAATTGGAATGCGTGGACCAGGAGAAACAGAAATCGAAACGGATCGTCGTATCGTTCGTGATCGAATTGCTTTATTAAAAGATAAAATCAAAATCATCGACAAACAAATGTCTGTTCAACGAGGCAATCGTGGCGCTATGGTTCGCGTGGCTTTAGTGGGTTATACCAATGTTGGAAAATCGACTTTGATGAACGTAATTAGCAAAAGTGAAGTGTTTGTTGAAAATAAATTATTTGCCACTTTAGATACTACGGTTCGCAAAGTCGTCATAAAAAACTTGCCTTTTTTACTTTCCGATACTGTTGGTTTTATTAGAAAACTTCCAACACAATTGGTAGATTCCTTTAAAAGCACCTTGGATGAAGTTCGAGAAGCCGATTTGTTATTGCATGTCGTAGATATTTCACATCCAGAATTTGAAGATCATATTGCTTCTGTAAACCAAACTTTACTAGATATTAAAAGCAATAACAAACCGATTTTGATGGTTTTTAATAAAATTGATGCGTATCAATATCTCACCATCGACGAAGACGACTTAATCACCGAAAAAACCAAAAAACATTATACTTTAGAAGAATGGAAACAAACTTGGATGAGTGATGTAGGGGAGAAAAACGCCTTGTTTATTTCAGCGATCAATAAAGAAAATATAGAAGAATTTAGGGAACGCGTGTATGAAGCTGTAAGACAAATTCACATTACGCGATTTCCTTATAATAAATTTTTATATCCCGATTATAAAGATGTCATTGAAGAAACTGAATAAAAAAAACGCCTTTAATTTCAAGGCGTTTTTTATTTTTAAAATCCGTAATTTATTCCGAGCCCAAACACTTCTCGTACTTGAACTTCCGATTTTACTGGATTAGCGTTGTCGTCATATATCGCTTGGAAAGAAATATTGGTTGAAATGTATTTGTTGACTCTCATGACTAAATTCATTTGATAATCAACATCTACGTTTTGAGGTTTGTCTAAATAATTAGAATATAAATTTAATATGTTTTCCATAGAAACATTGGTCATTAAATTTAATTTGTAATAGGCATTAAGCGCTGCTCCAAATTCAAATCGAGTAGTATCGCCTTTTTCAACTCCAAACGATGGCCCGAATTCTGTAAAATGTTTGTGAACAAAAATTACTCTTGAGGTTGCTGGAGCAATATTCACTTTCAAGTTGTCGCTTTTTTTCCATAACATACCAGGTCCGATTTGCAAATAAGCTGGCGAGAAAAAGTGTGAGATTTTCGTGTCTGATGGTATATCAAAACCAGAATCCATTTGAGTTTTGAAATTTAAAAAACCTGAATAATACCAATATCCGCTTGCCTTTTTACCAAACAGTGAGGTAAACTCAATTCTGTCATCAGTTTTTGTAGTATTTTGATCTTTAAGCTTTGTCAAACCATAAGCGAGAATTATTTTATTATCCCATATGGTGCTTTTAGAAGTGTAATTAAAATCATAATTCAATCCTATATTTCCAGCCATACTTGAAGTTCCTCCGCCTAACCATGCATTGTTGAAAGAAGATTGGTTGAACAAGAAAATAATATTCCCTCCGCGTTTCCAACCCAATTTTGTAGAATCTATTGCGGTTTCAGATGCTTTTTTTGCTTTTTCTAATCCTTCTTTTTCATTGGTTTGAGCAAACAAACTATTAAGGGCTAGTAATAGTGTTACTAGAAGTACTGTTTTTTTCATTATTGTTTTTTTAAATTTCTCGCCAAAGTTAAAAAAACTAATAAAAAAATCAAGTTTTAGTTATTCTTTTTGAATAATGGAACTGCCGAACAAGCTTCTCCATACATAATGCTTCTCGCAAAAGGTTGCAACATTTGAATAGCAAGTAAATACGCACTCTTAGGCACAGGTTTTTTTGAACACCCTTTTAAGATTACTGGTTTGTTAGAATATTGAGAATAGTCCAATTGAGGCAAAATCTCTTGATACAATGCTGTTTCGAGATTTTCGAGTGTTCCATAAACCACTTTTTTTGCGAAAGGAACTAAATGACTTGTCACTAAAATTGTGGACCAAGCGGGAATAATAATCTCTGGACTACTAAAAACTGCCACATATTTATTTTGATATTGCGTCCAATCATGGGATAAAAGTGCGGCTCTAAAATCTTTCTCCTTGAGTAGAAATCCTTCGTGTAACCATTGAGAAATGTCAACTTGCACACGTTCACCAGCCTGATAGAAGTCTTCTAAGTCAAAAACTTCTAAAACACTATTAGCTACTTTATTTACAATTTCGTCTTGCATTTTATAGCATTCCTAATTCTAATTTTGCTTCTTCACTCATTAAGTCCTTGCTCCATGGTGGGTCGAATGTTATTTCGACTTCGGCTCCTTTAACGAATTCTATCGCTTTTACTTTTTCTTCTACTTCTCGTGGCAACGTTTCTGCTACTGGGCAATTTGGAGAAGTCAATGTCATTAGAATTTTTACTTCATAATCCTCATTGACCATCACATCGTATATCAAGCCCAACTCGTAGATGTCAACAGGGATTTCTGGGTCGTATATTGTTTTTAATTTTTTGACGATGGCTTCGCCCAATACAGTAGTGTCTATTTCTTGTTCCATAATTTTTTAACTAATTAAGTTTGTCTTTTTTCAATCTTATATTTTCTTATAATCCTTATATGGTTCAAAAAAAAATGTTGACCATATAAGGATTATAAGAAAATATAAGGTTATTCTCGAATGGTTATTTATTCTTCTAAATTTCTGTAAAATTCATTTACATACGTTTTTTGCCCTTCTTTATAAATATTGGTGACATTGAAATTTATTATCAATCCTATTGGGACTTTAAGAAGTTTCATATAAGTCATTAATTGTGCTTCATGAATCGGCAAAACTTTATCAACTGCCTTCAATTCTACAACCAAACAATTCTCGACAAATAAATCACATTTTAAATTAGTTTCAACCTCAATTCCTTTATAATGAATTGGCAAAGTCAATTCAGATTGAAAATTAAAGTCTTTGTCTGACAATTCTTTAAAAAGGCAATTATGATAAACACTTTCTAAAAGACCGGGACCTAAATGTTTATGAACTTCAATCGCAGCACCATTAATATGGTATACTAAATCCTTTAAATATGTTTTTGAAATCATTTTCATGGCTTTTCATCTTTTAATATTATTGTGGCGTTTAAAATTAATTCTACTTCTTTTATAAAAAATGCTTTCTAAACCATTTAAGGCACTTAAGAAAATTTAAGTTTTATGATTTCTTCAATCTTATATGAACTTATATTCCTTATATGGTTCACTTACTTTTTTGAATCATATGCCAATGCATACATTTTTATTTGTTTAATCATCGAAACCAAACCATTGGCTCGAGTAGGTGACAGTTGTTCTTTTAATCCTATTTTGTCTATAAATTGCGTATCGGCTTCTAAAATAGCGGAAGCTTTTTGATTCGAAAACACACGAATTAAAATCGCAATAATTCCTTTGGTAATAATAGCATCGCTATCCGCTGTAAAAACAATATTTCCTTCTTTTTCTTCGCTGTGCAACCAAACTTTTGATTGACATCCTTTGATGGTGTTGTCGTCTGTTTTGTATTGTTCTTCAATGAGAGGAAGACTTTTCCCTAAGTCGATTGTATATTGAAATCGTTCCTCCCAATCATCAAACATAGAAAATTCATCAATTATTTCTTCTTGTATTTCTTTTATTGTCATTCGTTGGGTAAGGCTAGTTGTGTAATTCTGTTGACTAATTTTTCGATTTCTACTGGAGGATTACCGTGATCGAAACCACTAGTTCCGTAGGTTTTCCCTTTATAGGTTATTTTGATATTCGCAATGGCTGCTCCATCATAAAAACGCTTTTCTGTTGGTCCTTTCAAGCTCGGAATTTCTTCCAAATCGATATCTTGAAAAGCTTCAATAATTTTTTTCCAATCCGATTTTGAAATGTCTTGTTGAACTAATTTTTCGTTTCCATTTCGGTCTTTAGTAACCGAGAATTTTTGATTTTGAACTACAATTTGCTGATAGAATCCTCTTGTAGTTGCAGTATATTCGATAATAGCAGATTCAATATCTTGCTTTTGTTCGGCATCACAGCCTTTTCCTAGAAAAATAGTTAAAAATAGTACGGATAGTAATTTCATCATAGTTCTTTTAGCTTAACATTGTTTTTGCCTTTTTTACTGCTTCTACCATAACGTCGATTTCATCTTTAGTATTATAAAACGCAAAGGAAGCTCTTATGGTTCCTGGGATTTGAAAATAATCCATAATCGGTTGAGCGCAATGATGTCCGGTGCGCACCGCTATTCCTTTTTTGTCGATGATTGTGCCAATATCGTAGGGATGAATCCCATCAATGTTGAACGAAATTACGGAAGTTTTTTCTTTTGCAGTTCCAAATATTTTCAAACCTTCTATTTCTAAAAGCTTTTTAGTTCCGTAATTGAGTAACTCTAATTCTTGTTTTGCAATGTTGTCAAAACCTATTGAATTCATATAATCAACCGCTACGCCCAGCACTATTCCGCCAGCAATATTTGGTGTTCCCGCTTCAAATTTGTGTGGTAATTCAGCGTAAGTGGTTTTCTCAAAAGTAACCGTTGCTATCATTTCACCGCCGCCTTGATACGGTGGTAATTTGTTCAACCAACTTTCCTTTCCGTATAAGATTCCTGTTCCAGTTGGACCACAAATTTTGTGTCCAGAAAACACATAAAAATCGCAATCCAAATCTTGCACATCAGGCTTGAGATGTGGAACTGCTTGTGCTCCATCAATCAAAACAGCGGCACCAACGGCATGTGCTTTTCGGATCATTTCGCGAATCGGATTGATGGTTCCCAATGCGTTTGAAATATGATTTACCGTTACAATTTTAGTTTTGGATGACAGCAACTTTTGATATTCGGATTGAATCAATTCTCCTGATTCGTTCATTGGGATTACCTTCAAAATTGCGCCGGTTCGTTCGCATAACATTTGCCATGGTACGATATTACTGTGGTGTTCTAAAGCAGAAACCAAAACCTCATCGCCTGATTTCAATAACGCAGCGAATCCTGCCGCAATAATATTGACACTATGAGTTGTACCTGAAGTAAAAATAACTTCATTGGTTTGCTTTGCATTGATATGCTTTTGGATTTTGGTTCGAGATTCTTCGTAGGCATCGGTAGCCAATTGACTTAAAGTATGCACCCCGCGATGAATATTCGCATTGATTTCTTGATAATATTTCGCAATGGCATCAATTACGACTCGCGGTTTTTGCGAAGTGGCTCCGTTATCAAAATAAACCAAAGGCTTTCCGTTTACCGATTTGGAAAGGATGGGAAATTCGGCTCTTATTTTAGCAATATCAAACATAGTTTTTTATGAAAAATCAACGAACAAAAATAGTTGAATTGGATTAGAATTTTAGCAAACAGTTGTTAATAAATTCGGGGCAGTTTGTTGTTTTTTTTAGCTCGCCAAGACGCAGAGGCGCAAAGGATTTGTGTATGTTTTGAATGAACTTTCTAACGATTCGAGATGCCCTAGCCCTGATGGTAGCGGCATCCTTTTTTTTGCTTTTTCAGCAACAAAAAGATAGAGCGGACAGCAGGAATAAGCTCCTTATTTTCTATAAATCAAAACCAATTTTGACGCCCAATTTAGTTGCTATAATTTTTGTAATTCGTTGTTTCAGTTCTGGTATTTTGATGCTTTCGATAACGGCATTCGAGAACGCATACATCAACAAAGCTTTGGCTTCTTTCTTCGGAATCCCGCGCGATTGCATATAGAACATGGCAGTTTCGTCTAGTTGACCAATCGTACAACCGTGGGAACATTTGACATCGTCGGCAAAAATCTCGAGTTGTGGTTTGGCGTTGATCGTGGCTTTATCACTCAATAATATATTGTTATTCTTTTGGAAGGCGTTGGTTTTTTGTGCTTCTTTTTCTACGTAAATTTTCCCGTTGAAAACGCCAATCGCGCTATCAGAAAAAATTCCTTTGTAATCCTGGAAACTTTCGCAATTGGGTTGCGCATGATGCACTAAAGTGTAGTGATCGACGTGTTGTTTTTCGCCAATAATCGTAATTCCATTGAGATGACTTTCGATTCGTTCGCCAAAATGGTAAAAATTCAGATTGTTTCGCGTGAGATTTCCCCCAAAACTGAAGGTGTTAACATGCACGTGGCTTTCCTGTTGCTGCGACACGTAGGTATTGTCAATCAATGAAGCTGTGTGATTGTCGTTTTGAATTTTATAATATTCTACAATGGCTCTTTTTTGTGCAAAAATCTCGGTAACCGCGTTGGTTAAAACGGCGTTTTCGTTGAGACTTTGATGTCTTTCAATAATTTGAACATGCGAATTTTCTCCAACAATGACCAAGTTTCTTGGTTGAACCAAAAGTGCCGCTTCGCTTCCGGTAGAGAAATACATAATTTCGATAGGTTTATCTGCAACTTTACTTTTTGGAATATTGATATACGCTCCTTCGCTCGCAAAGGCAGTATTTAAAGACGTCAGACTTTCTTCTTTATTGGCAATGTGATTGAAATAATTGTCGATGACCATTTTGTATTTCGGCTTGTTTAGTGCGGAAGACATAAGGCAAACATCGATTCCGTCGTGTGTAGTCGAGGACAAAAATGAACTAAAAATTCCGTCGATAAAAACGACTTTGTAGGTGTCAATTTCATGCAGGAAATATTTCTTTACATCCACAAATTGAATGGTGTTTTCATTTTTTGGAAATACGGTAAAATCATTTTTTAGAATAGCATTCAATGAAGTATATTTCCAAGCTTCTTCTTTCTTTGTTGGGAATCCTTTACTTTCGAAATTTTGAATAGCCGAAGTTCGGATGTCGTGCAAATCGGCATTAACATCAACTTGTTCTTCGAAAGCCATAAAAGAGGCGATGAGTTTTTCTTTTAATTCCATATGGTTGTGGGTTGTCGGTTGTGGGTTGTCGGCCTAGTTTTTAACTGACAACCAACAACCGTCAACTTTTTTTACGCTTCTTGTTCTTGTTTGATCCAGTCGTATCCTTTTTCTTCGAGCTCGTAGGCGAGTACTTTGCCTCCTGATTTTACGATTTTTCCGTTATATAAAACGTGAACAAAATCCGGAACGATATAATCTAAAAGCCTTTGATAATGGGTGATGACGATGACTGCGTTTTTATCGCTTTTCAATTTATTCACACCATTGGCTACAATTCGAAGTGCATCGATGTCTAAACCAGAATCCGTTTCGTCTAGAATAGCGAGTTTCGGCTCGAGCATGGCCATTTGAAATATTTCGTTTCTTTTCTTTTCGCCACCTGAAAAACCTTCATTGAGAGAACGAGATAAAAACTTACGATCAATTTCTAACAATTCAGATTTTTCGCGGATGAGTTTTAGCATCTCGTTCGCGGGCATTTCTTCTTTTCCGTTGGCTTTGCGAGTTTCATTAATCGCAGTTCTCATGAAGTTTGTTACTGAAACTCCTGGAATTTCAACTGGATATTGAAATGAGAGAAAAACACCTTTGTGAGCGCGTTCTTCTGGAGCTAAATCTGCTAAATCTTCCCCATCTAAAAACACTTGTCCTTCGGTTACTTCGTAATTTTCATTTCCAGCAATCACAGCGGAAAGTGTACTTTTTCCAGAACCATTTGGACCCATGATGGCGTGAACTTCTCCAGCTTTAACCTCGAGATTGATTCCTTTTAATATTTCTTTGTCTTCAACAGAAGCGTGTAAGTTTTTTATTTGTAACATGTTAATTTGGAAATTTGGAAATTTGGAAATTTGAAAATAAACCGTTTCGATTCAATATCTCTTTTTCAAATTTTCACATTATTTTTGTTTTGATGTTATTATTATTTTTGAACCATTTAAGGATTATAAGTTTCAAGTAAGTCTTATCCGACGCTGCCTTCAAGCGAAATTTCAAGTAATTTTTGAGCTTCAACGGCAAACTCCATGGGTAATTTGTTGAGAACATCTTTACTGAAACCGTTTACGATTAAGGCAATTGCTTTTTCGGTTGGTATTCCACGTTGATTGCAATAAAACACTTGATCTTCTCCGATTTTAGAAGTGGTTGCTTCGTGTTCTATTTTGGCGGTTGGATTTTTACTTTCGATGTAGGGAAAAGTGTGAGCACCACAATTATTTCCCATTAAAAGCGAATCACATTGTGAAAAATTTCGTGCGTTTTCGGCACGAGCGCTAATTTGAACTAGTCCTCGGTAACTGTTTTGTGATTTTCCTGCCGAAATTCCTTTAGAGATAATGGTCGACTTGGTGTTTTTACCCAAATGAATCATTTTCGTTCCGGTATCGGCTTGTTGGAAATTATTGGTCACAGCAATGGAATAAAATTCACCCACTGAATTATCGCCTTTAAGCACACAAGACGGGTATTTCCAAGTTACGGCTGAACCTGTTTCTACTTGAGTCCAAGAGATTTTAGCATTTTTCTCGCACAATCCGCGTTTCGTTACGAAATTGAAAACGCCACCTTTTCCTTCTTTGTTTCCGGGATACCAGTTTTGCACGGTGGAATATTTTATTTCAGCATCATCCAAGGCAATCAGTTCAACCACTGCAGCGTGCAATTGGTTCTCATCTCGACTTGGAGCGGTGCAACCTTCAAGATAAGAAACATAACTTCCTTCATCTGCAATGACTAAAGTTCTTTCAAACTGACCTGTTCCTGCTTGATTGATTCTGAAATAGGTTGATAATTCCATTGGGCAACGAACGCCTTTAGGGATATAACAAAACGAACCGTCAGAGAAAACAGCAGAATTCAACGCTGCATAAAAGTTGTCTTTTTGCGGTACGATTGTTCCTAAATATTTTTTTACTAATTCTGGATGTTCCCGAATGGCTTCAGAAATACTCATGAATATAATACCTTTTTCACCTAGTGTTTTCTTGAATGTAGTTGCCACTGAAACAGAGTCGATAACAATATCCATGGCAACACCAGAAAGCATTTTTTGTTCATCAATTGAAATTCCTAATTTTTTGAAAGTTTCTAATAATTCCGGATCAACCTCATCAAGGCTTTCGTATTTCGCTTTGCTCAAAGGAGCCGAATAATAAGAGATGGCTTGGAAATCAGGTTTTTCGTAATGTACATTAGCCCATTCGGGTTCGGTCATTTGTTCCCAAGCACGAAATGCTTCGATGCGCCAATCGGTCATCCATTGAGGTTCTTCTTTTCGAAGTGAAATAGCACGAACAATATCTTCATTAAGGCCAATTGGAAAAGTATCTGATTGGATATCGGTATAAAAACCATACTCGTATTCTTTGCTTTCGAGTTCAATTTTTAAATCGTCTTCGGTATATTTTGCCATAATTCATTTAAAGATTTAAAGATTAAATAATTCAAACATTTGAATTATTAATTTTTAATATTACTGTTGAGATACTTTATAAAATTTGAAATACTTTGTGAAATTTCGATACTAATATTATAACTTATTTGAATTTCGTTATGATTACAAAAACCTAATTCCCTTGATATTATTAACATGTTTCTAACTTCGGCACAACTGCCTTTTGAATATTTTAAATATCTAATAAATTGACGATTATTGTTATATTCTGAACCTTCCGCAATATTATTTGTTATCGAAATAACGGCTCTTTTCATTTGATCTTTAAACCCAAATTCTTTATCGAAATTTTTATTATCTAACAACTCAAAAACCAATTTCGTTAAAAGAATTGCCTTACTATGAACTTCAAATTCTTCAAACGACTTGGTCATAATGTTTTAATCATTAAATTTTTGAATCTTTTTATTTATAATGAAAATGATTCGCCACAACCACAAGTTCTATTGGCATTTGGATTATTGAAAACAAATCCTTTTCCGTTTAATCCGCCTGAAAATTCTAATATAGTTCCGGCTAGGTAAAGGAAAGATTTTTTTTCAACAGCTATTTTAATATTGTTGTCTTCAAAGACTTTGTCGGTATCGCCTATTTCTTTGTCGAATTTTAATTCATAAGACAAGCCCGAACAACCACCGCTCTTAACTCCAACACGAACATAGTCACTTGTTGGGTCAAAACCATCTTGGTTCATCATATCGACAATTCTTTTACTTGCTGATTCTGATACTTTTATCATTTGTTATTTTGATTTTGTCTAAATAAGAGGCAAATATATTACTTTTAAAAGTTTCTTTACTACACCTTAACATTTTTATCGGTAATATATAAATAGAAAAAATTGATTTCTATAATTAAATCAACTGTTTTTAAGTAATTTGCCTTTTCAAATCATATTTCTTTATAGACATTTAATACTATGAAATTATACCCAATAGAATCTGGCAATTTTAAATTAGATGGCGGCGCCATGTTCGGAGTTGTTCCTAAAACGATATGGAACAAAACCAATCCAGCGGATGAAAACAATCTTATTGATATCGCAGCCAGATGTCTTTTGATAGAAGATGAAAATCGACTTATTTTGATTGATACTGGAATGGGAAACAAACAATCTGAGAAGTTTTATGGATACTATTCACTTTGGGGTACTCACAGCATGGATAAGTCTTTAGCAAAGTTTGGTTTTCATCGTGATGACATTACCGATGTATTTATGACTCATTTGCATTTTGATCATTGTGGTGGGAGTGTGCAATGGAATAGCTCCAAAACAGCCTATGAGGTTGCCTTTAAAAACGCAAAATTCTGGAGTAATGAAAGTCATTGGGAATGGGCGACGAAACCTAATGCAAGAGAAAAAGCTTCTTTCCTTTCTGAAAATATTTTACCGATGGAAGAAAGTGGTCAATTGGCATTTATCCAAAAAACTGACTCTCCTTTTTTAGAAAAATCGGAATTAAACTTTGGGATTCATTTTGTGGATGGTCATACCGAAAAGATGATGCTTCCTCAAATTCAATACAAAGACAAAACAATATGTTTTATGGCAGATTTAATTCCAACTGCGGGACATATTCCTTTGCCTTATGTTATGGGATATGACACACGTCCATTATTGACATTGCCTGAAAAAGAATTGTTTTTGAATAAGGCAGCCGATCACAATTATTATTTGTTTTTAGAACATGATGCTCATAATGAAATCATAACCGTAGAACGAACCGAAAAAGGTATCCGTTTGAAAGAAGTGTTTACTTGCTTCGATGTTTTTTAATTTTAACTAATAAATTAAAGTTAATTTTTTTATTTGACGCATCAACTATTAATAAAACATTTATATGTTTGTGCCATGGGAAGTATGGAAACTATTAACTTTTATTTGCTCGATAAAGCAATTCGCACCTACAGAAATTATTCTCAAAAAAAATTAAAGGAAAACGGTTATACTATCACTGTTGACCAATGGTTGATCATTAAAGTTCTTTTAGAAAATCCAGGAATTCCTCAAATAAGCCTTGCAGAAAAAGTATTTAAAGACAATGCTTCGGTAACTAGAATTATCAATCTTTTAGTGAAGGCCAAGTATTTAGATCGTAAAATCAATCCAAAAGATAGAAGAACTTCTATTCTAAAAGTCACTTTAAATGGGGAAGAAATTATCTATAAAGTGCAAGATTTAGTTTTACAAAACAGGAAAAATGCACAGAATGGAATCTCAATAGAGGATTTAGAAAATTTAAATAGAACTTTAAAAAAAATAATTCTTAATTGTCAATCTTAAAACATCGCTGTTATGATAAAAATAATCTACTTCATTACGCTTTTATTCATTTCTTCCATTCGAATTATTTTTTCATTCATCGAATCCTTCTTTGCATCCTAAAATATTTTTACAAATCCTGATTTACATATAAATCCTAATTATTTTTGACTCATTATAAAACCTATAAAAAATGAATATAATTAAAATTGCTTGCTTTTCGATTGTTCTAAGTTTGACCGTATCGTTTTCTAGTCAAGCACAAAGTGCACAAGCTTTTACAGCTAAAAAAGGCAAATTGACAGACAATCAATTGAAAAGATGGAGTCACCTTGACTTATCCAAAGACAGTATTCCAGGAATGAGCGTTGATCGCGTATATTCTGAATTAATTAAAAACAGAAAAAGCAAAAAAGTTATCGTTGGTGTTGTTGATTCTGGCGTTGACATTGATCACGAAGACTTAAAATCAGTTGTCTGGACCAATAAAAAAGAAATTGCGGGTAATGGCATTGACGATGATAAAAATGGTTATATCGATGATATTCATGGATGGAATTTTTTGGGTGATTCTGGAAATGAAAATCTTGAAATGACACGAATGATGAAAAACCCTGATGACGGTTCGGAATCATACAAAGCTGCTAAAGCTGAATATGATTCTATGATGAAGGACAACCTTCAAGGGAAACAACAAGTAGATTTTTTATTTAAATCCAATCAAACGATAAAAGACTTCCTTAAAAAAGAGAATTATACTTTAGAAGAGCTTAATGCTATTGTGTCTGAAGACCCAGCCGTTCTTAAATCAAAACAGGTTATGGCTCGTATTATTAGTCAAACCGGCCCTAGTTTTAATGATGATTTGAATGATTATAAGAATCAAGTTTATGACATGCTAAATTACAATCTTAACAAAGATTTTGATGGAAGAAAAATATTGGGTGATAATGCAGAGGATTTCAACACTAAATATTATGGTAATAATATTGTTTATGGACCTGATAAAAAACAAGCACTTCATGGCACTCACGTTGCGGGAATTATTGCTCAAAGTAGAAACAACAAACTCGGTGGCGATGGTATTGCAAACAACGTAGAAATTATGGCGATTCGCGCAGTTCCAAATGGAGATGAATACGACAAAGACATTGCCTTGAGTATTCGATATGCGGTTGATAATGGTGCAAAAGTAATTAATGGAAGTTTCGGGAAAAGTTATTCTCCTCACAAACAATGGGTTTACGACGCTATTAAATATGCAGAAAGTAAAGATGTTTTAATTGTTCATGCTGCTGGAAATGATGGAAAAGACATTGACATTGAAAGTAATTTTCCAAATGATTCTGATGATAAAAAAACAGAATTTGCAAATAACGTTATTACTGTAGGAGCTTTAAACAGCGAATATGGTGCAAATCTAATTGCTCCTTTTTCTAATTATGGAAAACTTAATGTAGATGTTTTTGCTCCAGGAATGCAAATTTACGCCACCACTCCAAACAACACTTATAAATACGAACAAGGAACTTCAATGGCTTCCCCAAATGTTGCAGGTGTTGCGGCTTTAATACGTTCTTATTTTCCTAATTTAAAAGCAAAACAGGTAAAATATATTCTTATGAATTCTGGAACTGCTATAGAGTCTAATGTTGAAGTAGGCGGGAATTCAAAAGATTTACGCCTTTTAAATCAAATATCGACTTCTGGTAAAATGGTAAATGCTTACAATGCTTTTAAAATGGCAGAACAAATGTCTCCAAAACCCAAAAAGAAAAAAGTTAGAGGATAATTAATTCGTTCTTCTCCTATTAAAATGAGCTTGTGAGATTACTAATCTTCAAGCTTATTTTACTTTTACAAAATATCAAAACCAAAAGCTATGAAAAAATATTTTTTGCTTCTTTTCTTCTTTATTTCCATTTCTACAGTATGGTCGCAAAGTGGTAATTACTGGCAACAAAAAGTTGATTATAAAATGAATGTTACCGTAGATGCCAAAAATTACCAATACAAAGGCAATCAAACTTTGGTTTATACAAATAACTCTCAAGACACTTTAAAAAGGGTTTTTTATCATTTATACAACAATGCTTTTCAACCCGGAAGCGAAATGGATGCTCGTGTTCAATCCATTGCTGACCCAGATCGGAGAATGATTCTTAAAACAAAAGTTGACGGAAATGAAATCAAAGAAAGCCGAATTGCAAAATTAAAACCGAATGAAATTGGCTATTTGAAAATTTCAAACTTCAAACAAGATGGTTCGGTGGCAGTTGCTAAAGAAGTGGGCACTATTCTCGAAGTTACTCTAGCAAAACCTTTAGTACCGAATGCTCAAACTACTTTAACTCTTGACTTTGATGGGCAAGTTCCTGTTCAAATTCGCCGATCAGGAAGAAACAATGTTGAGGGAGTTGAGTTTTCGATGTCGCAATGGTATCCGAAAATGGCTGAATTTGATTTCGAAGGTTGGCATGCTGATCCGTATATTGCCAGAGAATTCCATGGTGTTTGGGGTAATTTTGACGTCAATATTACCATAGATAAAGATTACGTTTTGGGTGGAAGTGGTTACTTACAAAACAAAAATGAGATAGGAAAAGGCTATCAAGATGCTAGAGTTATTGTAAACTATCCTAAGAAAACAAAAACGTTAACGTGGCATTTTACTGCGCCGAATGTTCATGATTTTACATGGGCTGCGGATAAAAATTATTTGCATGATGTATTTCAAATTCCAAACGGAGCTACGTTGCATTTTCTCTATAAAAACAATCCGAAAATTATTGATAATTGGAAAAAAGCGGAACCCGAAACAGCTCGATTGATGCAATTCTACAATCAAACAGTAGGCAAGTATCCTTATGATCAATATTCGATTATTCAAGGTGGCGATGGCGGAATGGAATATGCGATGTGCACCTTGATTTTAGGCGAAGGTGACTACGAAGGGTTGATAGGTGTAATTGCTCATGAAATGGCGCATTCGTGGTTTCAACATATATTGGCAACAAACGAAAGTAAACACAGTTGGATGGACGAAGGTTTCACCTCTTTTCTAGAAGATTTAGGCATGAATGAAATCGCCACTAAAAAAGCAATCAATCCACATGATGGTTCCTATAATGGCTATTATTTTATGGCAAATTCTGGAAAAGAACAACCGCAATCTACTCATTCGGATCGGTATGATTTCAATCAAATGTATAGTATTACTTCGTATAGCAAAGGGGATGTATTTTTAGCTCAATTGGGTTATTTGATTGGCAAAGACAATTTGATGAAAACAGTAAAACGGTATTTTGCTGATTTTAAATTTAAACATCCAACGCCGAATGATATCAAACGAACTGCAGAACGAGTTTCTGGGGCCAATTTAGATTGGTATCTCACTGACTGGACGCAAACCACAAATACGATTGATTATGGAATAAAAAGCGTTTCGGAGAAAGATAATGTGACTTCGATTGAATTAGAACGTATCGGTAGAATGCCAATGCCTATTGATTTGACCGTTGATTATTTGGATGGAACGAAAGAAACTTTTTACATTCCATTGCGCATGATGAGCTTTATAAAAGAAAATCCGAATCCAGAAATCAAAAGAACTGTTATGTCTGATTGGGCATGGGCGTATCCAACGTATACGTTACAACTTTCAAAATCACAAAGAAGTATTCAGAAAATCACGATTGACGAAAATGGCTTGATGGCAGATGTTAAAAGAGATAACAATGTTTATCCAAAAGAAGTAAAACCAGAAGTAAAAAAATAAAACCAAAATACATATAAAAAGCCTTCCTAAATGTGTTGGAAGGCTTTTTAATTGTAGTTATTATATATCCTCTTTATATGCTAGCAGTTGTTTCTTCAACTTGAGGATCACGCTTGTATTGTTGACGTTAGCTCGATTGTATGATGTAAAGTTAGTTGGAATTGACACTCTTTATTTTACATCATTTGGGTATTAAATTACAAAATTCACATACTCTTTTTTTACCTTTTGAAAATCTAACGGCTAATTCTATTCGTGGTTTCTTTTTTATATAAAAACGGTTCGTACCTTTGCCAAGTTGTATACAAAATCCAAATGAATTTCACTTATCCTAAATCCGAAAAACTAAAAAGCAAAAACACAATTGATCTTCTTTTTTCTGAAGGTAAATCGGTTTCAAAATACCCCTTGCGCTTGGTGTATGTTCCTCTAATTGAGGAGATTGAATGCCCAATAAAATTTGGCGTTTCTGTCTCAAAAAAATATTTTAAAAAAGCCGTTGATCGTAATTATTTTAAAAGAGTTTTGCGAGAATCCTATCGGTTAAACAAACATATACTTCTAGATTTTGCTGAAAAACCATACGCAATGATGTTTTTCTATCAAACGAATGAGCACTTGTCTTATGATGAAATTAATGTAAAAACAAAATTGTTGTTTGAGAAATTTAAAATTCAAATTGATTCAGAAACAAATAATTAAGTTCAAATTTCATTCGGATTCATTAAGGTAATCCTAATAATTATTGTTTTTAAACGTTAAACTTTTATATTTGACGTCAATTCGAGAATTCGAACATTTTAAATATTACAATGAAATTAAATTCCAAGCTCTCAATTCTTAAAAAAAGATATATTATTCCACTACTTTTAAGTGGGTTTTTATTCATTGGTGTTAGTTTTAAAGAAGATTTTTTTGAAGTTGCGAAACAAATTGAGATTTTCACTAATCTTTTTAAAGCGGTAAATTCTAATTACGTAGACGAAACCAATCCAGCGGATTTAATGGACAAAGCCATCAAAAGCATGTTGGCCGATTTAGATCCATATACCAATTATTTTAACGAACAAGACGTTGTAAAATTTAAAATCAACAATACCGGAGAATATACCGGAATAGGTGCGTTAATCACGCGTAAAGAAGACAAACTTATAGTTAAAGAACCGTATAAAAATTTTCCGGCAGACAAAGCGGGATTGAAAGCGGGAGATGAAATTATTCAAATAGGAGATGTTACATTGAAAGACTTTAACGACGATGCTTCACAATTGCTTAAAGGAGCAAAAAATACTAAAATTACTTTAAAATATATTCGTCAAGGAAAAACATTAAGTACTCAAATTGTTTTGGATGAAGTTGAAATCAAAGCGGTTCCTTTCTTCGGAAAAATAGATGATAAAACGGGTTATATTGTTTTAACGCAGTTTAATAACAAAGCCGCTATAGAAACCAAAGAAGCTTTAGAACAATTAAAAAGAGATGGGGCCGAAAGAATAGTTTTGGATTTAAGAGGGAATCCAGGAGGTTTATTGAACGAGGCTGTAAATATTTGCAATCTTTTTGTTCCTAAAAATGAAGTTATCGTTACTACAAAATCGAAAATTGAGAAACACAATAACACCTACAAAACCAATAAAGAGCCTATAGATACTGAAATTCCTTTAGCCATTATTGTCAATGGCAAAAGTGCTTCTGCTTCTGAAATTGTATCGGGTGCTTTACAAGATTTAGACCGTGCTGTTATTATTGGTTCCCGAAGTTTTGGTAAAGGCTTGGTACAACGACCAGTTGATTTAACCTATGGAACACAAATTAAAATCACGATTTCTCGTTATTATACACCATCAGGAAGATGTATTCAGGCGTTAGATTATTCCCATAAAGATAAGGATGGAAAAGCGATACGCACCACTTCAGAAAAATACAATGCTTTTAAAACTCAAAAGGGCAGAACCGTTTATGATGGCGGTGGAATTCTACCCGATATCGTTTTAGACGAAACTAAACTTAGCCCAATAACTGAAGCGCTCGTAAAGAACGATGGAATATTCAATTTTGTAACAGAGTATTGTTATAAGAATCCTACTTTAGGAACGACAATTCCGACTATTACAGAGGCTGACTTTGTTGCATTTAAAGCTTTTTTGAAAAAACAGAATTTTAATTTTGATTCCGAATCTGAATTGGCTTTAAAAAACACTATGGCCGCTGCCAAAAAAGATAAAATTGATACCGCAATAACTGTTGAATACAATCAATTATTAGCTGCAATTCAAAAAAGCGAAGAAGCGCAATTGAATGAGAATGAAAAAGAAATAAAAAATCTAATATTAGATGAAATCATCAAGCGTTACCAATACAAAGAAGGATTGTATCAATACTATATCAAAAATAATATTGAAGTAAAAAAAGCAACTTCTATTTTAAGTAATCAAGCAGAATACGCTAAAATTTTAACTAACTAATGAGGCAAGTAATTCTATTTTTTATTTTGTTATTTAGTGTGTTTGTTGCTGCACAAGAGGAAGTGGTTCAGTCGGTTTATTTTGATACTTCTAAATTTAACTTAGATGAAAAACAAGGAAATACTGTTGTAGATTTTATTAAAAATACCGATTCAACGCGTATAGAGTCGATTCAGATTTTTGGATATACTGACGATATTGGAAAAGAAGCTTACAATTTTAAATTGTCAACAAATCGAGCCAATGCTATTCGAGAAAAGCTCATTCAAAGCGGGATTAAAAACAAAATTATCGTTACTATTGAAGGCAAAGGACGAATCTTAATTGACGATGACGTAGTGGAAAATCTTCCTGAGAAACGTTCTAAAAATCGTCGCGTCGATATCGTATTAAATTTAAAGGAATTACCAAAAATAGAAATTCCGGGTTTTTACACCACTATTCAAAAAAATCATATTGTTGGCGATCACGTATATCTCGAGAATTTATTATTCGAACGCGGTAGCAGTAAACTTACTTTTCAAGCCAAAACTCAACTCGATAAAATTGCCAAATTGCTTTTGAAATATAGAAAACTCGAATTTGAAATACAAGGTCATGTATGCTGTACGCCTCCGTACCAGAAAGAAGCTATTGATAGAGAAACCAGAAAGCGAAATTTATCAAGTAACCGAGCAGAATCTGTTTTTAAATATTTAAGTTTTAAAAAGATTGCCAAAACAAGAATGACTTTTAAAGGGTATGGAAATTCTGTTCCTTTAGGGAAAGGTTCTGAATACGATAGACGTGTAGAATTGGTAATTACGAAAATATAGGTTACTCTCTTTTCATTTCTATATGTGGAATATCGTCTTCTAAATAAGTTTCGCTTGTTGTCACAAAACCATGACTTTCATAAAATTTTTGAAGGTATAATTGCGCTGAAATAGTGATTTTAGTGGTGTTGAAATATTCCTCAATTTCCGTAATAGCGTGTTGCATTAATTCATGTCCCCATTTTTTATCACGATAGTCTGTACCAACGACTACACGTCCAATGGAGGCGTTTTCAAAATAATCTCCCGCTTTGAAAAGTCTTGCATAGGCCACGATTTTTGAGTTGAATTCCCCAATAAGATGCAAAGCTTTTTGATCTTTACCATCAATGTCTTGATATACGCAATTTTGCTCTACAACAAAGACCTCACTCCGTAATTGTAATAGATTATACAATTCGGCTGTAGATAGTTCGTTAAAACGCTTTGTTTTCCATTCTAAATTCATTGCTAATTTTTAAGTGTTTTATTCATAAACTCAATGGATTTTATAATTGCTTCAAGTTCAAACATCAAATCTCTTTTTTCTTTGGACGGATCATAGCAAAATCCTTCTAAAACAAGAATTCTTTTGTTGGTTCGGTCGATAATGTTATAATTAATAAAGGGACCAGACATAAAATCGTTCTTAAGTTCCCAAGTTCCTTTAGTTTCGTAGGCTTCTTTCCCTTTAATATTACAATGAAATAAATAAGGCGCATACGAATCTTCTGTAATCATCTGGGTGTTAGGTGCCATTCCATGTATATATAAATTCCCAATCGAGTCTCGTTTTTTGATTATGCTTCTTGCTATTGGAAGATTTCTATTTAACGAATTGATTGGGATTTGATAGATTAAAATACTTGTATTTCCACTGGTGATTTCTTTTTTTAACCAAATAAATTTTCGACGTACTAAAACATAATTATAACCTTTGGGGATATGCAAATCTATTTTAAATTTCCTTTTAATTTTTTTTGTATTAATTCGCGAAGTATCTATTACCCGTTGATTTTCTTCTATTTCGGTTTGGCGCATTTTTGTAATAATCGCTACCGAGTTTTTTTCAATCAAATCTAAAATTATTGGAGTCGATTTTCCAGAAATATGAATGACATTTTGTGGCGTTGCGTATTCGTTTTCTATGATTTCAAACTTGTTTTTGGCCTCTTTCTTAATTACAATAATATTTCTAGAATTGGTCATATACCCTTCCAGTAATTTTAAAGGAAATTGATTGATATTAAAAAGAGGTTCTTCTTGAGGTAGTCCAATTACGGGCGAAGCAAATTTGTTACGGATACTATCTCCTATTTCACCATTCCAAAGTGGATCGTCTATAATTACAGAAATAGCGTTGATTTTACCAGATGTTTTGGCAGTTTTGCTATCCTTCTTTTGAAGACAAGACAGAAAAAAAACTGAAAAGAAAAGCGCAAAAAAAAGGGCTTTTTTCATAATAGATACTCTATGAAATAAGCCCTAAATTTATGTAGATTTTTTATATTATCCGTTTATTTTCAATTTCATTCCTGGTTTTAAAGAATTACCGTTGATTCCGTTCCATTTTTTGATATCTGAAACACTAACTCCAGGGTATTTTTTGGCAATGCTAAAAAGAGAATCTCCTTTTTTAACGTAGTAATGATCTTCTGCTTCTGATTTTGAAACTTTATCTTTTTTGGTCGTTCTTTCAGCAACTGATTGACTGTTATCGACGATTAATTTTTTAGAAACTATTAATTTATCCCCCAATTGAATCGTATCGTCTTCTAGATTATTCCACATTTTTAGATCTGAAACAGCCACATTGTTTTTTCTAGCAATTGTTCCTAAATTATCTCCTGATTGAACTGTATACTCAATGTTTTTTATTTCAGTTTTAGGGGCAATTTGTGCTTTTTCTTCACTAATAGTAAGGTCTGCAATTTTAAGTTTACTTTCTAATTGAATCGTATTGTCTTGTAAATTATTCCACTTTTTCAAATCATCAATAGTAATGTTGTGTTTTTTAGCGATTGTAGATAAATTATCGCCTTGTTCAACAACATAAAAATCCTCTGGTTTATTATTGCTATCTATTACTTCTTTTTTTGTTTTGTCATACAACGCAATATTGTCAGACTTAATTAACTTCTTAACTGTTGAAACAATTCTTTCGTTTTTAATAATTTTCAATTGCTTTCCTAATGCAACATTGTTACTTTTTAGTTTATTCCATTTTTTAATATCGCTCATAGCAACATCATATTTTGCTGCAATTTCACCTAAATTATCTCCTTTTTTCACTTTGTGAAATTTCGTCACATCTTGAAAAGTAACCACTTTTTCTTCTTTATATACTTTCTGTTCTTTCGGTGTGGTTTGAGCTATACTATTTGATGTTGTTTTAGTAATGGAAACCACTGCGGTAGAATCAATTTTTGGTTTTTTGACACGAGCAGCAATTCTTTCACTAGTGATAATTTTTAATTTTCTACCTAATGGCGCTTTGTTACTCTTCAGCTTATTCCATTTTTTGATATCTGACATAGAAACATCGTATCGATCCGCTATTTCGCTTAAGTTATCGCCACGTTTTACTTTATGAAACTTCGTTCTAGAAACTGTATAGCTTTCACCACTTTCAATAGAGTCGCGAGAAGCAATTGATTGAAAACGAGAAAATGGTTTTTCACGCAAATCCATTTCATGTTGCACATAAGCATAAATCTTTTCTTCATTAGAAGTAAAAACGGCTATTTTATCTAACGGCAAACACAAGAAATGTTTGTTGTCAAAATAAGCAGGAACCACATTCAATTTAAATTGAGGGTTCAACATCTGCAATTGAGCTACTGGAATATCTAATAAATCCGACAGCTGTTTGAAGGAGATTTGCTTTTGAATCATTATTGTATCGGTAGCAAAATGCTTTACAATTGCACGATTAGGAACAATTCCGTGTTCTTTATGGTATTCATAAATATACATAGTTGCTAAAAAAGCGGGTACATAACCTTGTGTTTCTTGCGGTAAATATTTTCTAATATTCCAAAAATTCTGTTGACCACCAGAACGTCTGATTGCTTTCGCTACATTTCCAGGTCCTGAGTTATAGGAAGCAAGAACCAAATCCCAATCCCCAAAAATTTTATACATATTGGTCATATATTGAGCGGCAGCTTCACTCGCTTTCAAAGGATCGCTTCTGTCGTCTACATAAGAATCAATATTCAAATTGTATTGCTTCCCTGTTTGATACATAAATTGCCAAAGTCCCGTTGCGCCAACTCTTGAAACTGCTTTTGGGTTTAAAGCCGATTCTACCACTGCTAAATATTTTATTTCTAAAGGAACATTTTGCTTGGCTAATGCATCTTCAAAAAGTGGGAAATAGTATTCAGAAATCGCCATCAATCGCTCATAAGCCTTCTTTCTATTCTTAAGAAAAGACTTAATGATATTTTCTAATCCTTGATTGTATTCGATATGAAATGGAGATTTAGAATCCATGTCTTTCAATCGTTGTTTCAATAAAGCTGTTGGCAACTCATAATCTACTTTTTCATCAAGATTGATGTTTTTGATATCGTTTTCCAAGTCATTGTACAAATCTAAGCTTGTTAATTCTTTCATCCATAAGCTATCAACGCAGGAAGCGATATTGTCCTTTATGAATGTTTTTTTGATTGAATCGAGATAGGATACATTACTTTGGGGTTTGGTGAAAAGATCTTGAGCGAAGGTCGTGCTAACAAAAAATAGTATGGTGACGACGGTGATGATTTTTTTTAATTTCATAAAGTTTATATTTATTTCTGTAGGTAGAAAGTATGTTCTTAAGAGTCTAAAAATTTGTCTATTAGAGGACTTTAATAATTTCAAATCATTCTTATTCAAAACATTGTCCGTGGCAAAAGTAGGAATCTTATAATAATTAAAACTATATTTATAACTTAAAGTTGTCCTAAATATTGTAAAAAGTTGCTTCTTGTCGTGTTAATTGTGATTTTAATCGAGGATTGCGGCAATTCCAGGCAAGGTTCTTCCTTCGAGCATTTCGAGCATGGCGCCACCGCCAGTTGACACATAACTCATTTTTTCTTCCAATCCGAACTGTTTTACAGCCGATACAGAATCGCCACCGCCAACCAAAGAAAAGGCGCCGTTTGCAGTTGCCTCAGCAATGTAATTCCCCAATTCGATGGTTCCGTTCGCAAAAGACGGCATTTCAAAAACACCTAAAGGTCCGTTCCAAAGAATGGTTTTAGATTCAAGAATAACTTTCTTGAAATTCTCTAATGACTTTGGTCCAGCGTCTAAGCCTTGCCAACCGTCCGGAATATTGTTCACTTCAATAATTTGAGTGTTAGCATCGTTAGAGAATGCATCTGCGGCAATAACATCAACCGGAATATGAATTTGCACTCCTTTTTCCTTGGCCAAACGCAAAATTTCTAAAGCCAATTCTTGTTTGTCGTCTTCGCAAATAGAATCGCCAATTTTTCCGCCAAGTGCTTTTACGAAAGTGAATGTCATTCCACCGCCGATAATCATATGATCTACTTTGTCTAAAATATTTTCGATCACGGTAATTTTTGAAGACACTTTTGAACCGCCAAGAACAGCGGTTACTGGTTTCTCGCTGTTTTTTAAAACTCTGTTTAAGCTTTCTATTTCAAGAGCCAATAACAATCCAAAACATTTTGTGTTTGGGAAAAATTGTGCAATTATTGTTGTAGAAGCGTGTGCTCTGTGCGCGGTACCAAAAGCGTCATTTACATAAACATCTCCTAATGAAGCCAATTCTTTTGAAAACGATACATCGCCCGCTTCCTCTTCGTTGTGAAAACGCAAATTTTCTAATAACAAAACTTCTCCTGCTTTTAGATTTGCCGCAGCCGTTTGAGTTGGCTCTCCAATACAATTTTCAGCAAACTTTACCGTAACTCCTAGAATTTCCGATGCGGTTGTAAGAATGTGCTTTAAAGAATATTTTGCTTCCTCGCCTTTTGGTCTTCCTAAGTGCGACATCAAAATAACACTTCCGCCATCGGCAAGGATTTTATCGATAGTTGGTTTGGCAGCTTCAATTCTGGTGGCATCGGTCACATGGGAATTTTCGTCTAAAGGCACATTAAAATCAACGCGAATAAGAGCTTTTTTGTCTTTGAAATTGAAGTCAGCTAGTGTTTTCATGAAAGTTTAGTTTTATAAAATCTGCCGCAAATATACGTTTTTAATTTTTTCATAAAAATCTGCGAAACGGAAAACGCGGTAGAATAGCCCCGATTGTAGCGGCATACTTTTTATAACCCTTTCAGAGTTTTGAACTCTGAAAGGGTTGAAAAAAGATACAGCGGAAAGCGGGAAGACTGTTGAATCGTTACGAATTGTGCTGCTCCGAATGAATAAACTTTGGCTCTTGGCAACTTTCTGTTATATTTGCTCATGCTATTTTCAGAAATTTTAGGCCAGGATTACATCAAGAATCACTTGACAAAAAGCGCACTTTCGGGCCGTATTCCGCATGCGCAATTGTTTGTTGGGCCAGAAGGTTGCGGTACTTTGGCGATGGCGATTGCTTATGCGCAGTTTATTTTGTGTAATAATCTTGAGTCCGAAAACACTGGCGGCAACGAAGCGTGTAATTTGAAATTTCAAAATCTTTCGCATCCGGATTTGCATTTTGTGTATCCGACGGTAACCACCGAAGATGTAAAAACAAAACCCAAAAGCCTTGATTTTATTACCGATTGGCGACAATTCGTTGCGGAAAATCCGTATGGGAGTTTGTTTGATTGGTATCAAGTGTTGGGCGTGCAAAATAAGCAAGGTGAAATTCGTGTAGAAGATGCGCAGGAAGTTTTGAAATCCTTGGCTTTGAAATCCTATGAAGGCGGTTATAAAGTCATGATTGTTTGGATGGCGGAAAAGATGAATATTTCTGCGTCGAATAAGTTGCTGAAACTATTGGAAGAACCTGCGGACAAAACGTTATTTATTTTGATTGTTGAAAATGAAGAAGATTTGATTCAGACCATTCGTTCGCGTTGCCAAGCGTTGCATTTTGGGGCTTTGCCTGAAAAGGAAATCACAGCTTCCTTGGTTTCACGTGAAAATATAGAACCACGAATGGCGTCTAAAATGGCGCATCAAGCGCAAGGAAATTACAACAAGGCATTACAACTTCTGCAAGAAAATGGGGAAGATGCGGTTTTTGAAAAATGGTTTGTCGATTGGGTTCGTGCTGCTTTTAGAGCCAAAGGCAATGCTGCTGCGATTCAAGATTTGATAACGTGGAGTGAACAAATTGCCGGTTTGGGTCGCGAAACACAAAAGAAATTCTTGAGTTATTGTATTACGATGTTTCGTCAGGCTTTGTTGTTGAATTATCAAACGACGAGTTTGGTGTATATGGAACCTAAAATCGAGAAGTTTAAGTTGGAGAATTTTGCTCCGTTTGTGAATGGCAATAATATTCAAGCGATTTTTCAAGAACTTTCCGATGCCATGTATCACATTGAGCGCAATGGCAATGCGAAAATTGTACTTACTGATTTGTCTATCAAACTCACGCGTTTAATTCATAAAAACTAATCTCATGGTCAACAGTGCTCCGATTCTGATTTTGATTTTTCTAGCGGTTACTTTTATTCAATCTGGTTATGACAAAGTCATGGACTGGAGCGGGAATGTAACTTGGTTGAAAGAACATTTTGCTAAAACTCGTTTGAAAAATCATGTGCCTTTGGCATTGCTTCACGTGTTGATTTTAGAATTAATTGCCGGTGTTTTATGTATTGTAGGTTGCATTCAACTGTTGGTGAATGACGGTCGCACTTTCGGATTGTATGGTGGAATTTTTTCGTGTATTACTTTGATTATGCTGTTGTTTGGACAGCGATTGGCAAAAGATTATGATGGCGCTCGAACCATTGTGATTTATTTTGTTCCAGCGGTGATGGTGGTATATTGGTTGAGTTGAAAAATTGCTCGCAAAGTCGCAGAGTCGCAAACTTTTTTACTAGCTATACATTCAAACTTGCTTTAAATAATTTCAATTCATCCCAAGTGAAAGTATCCCCGTATTTTTCTTTGAGTGGATTGAGTGATTCCTCTTTGTAGTCTTCAAATGCTTTGGCTAAAGCTATTAATTTATCTTCTGGCAATACTTCCGTAATTACAACTGCTTTTATCTCAATCAATTTTGCTAGATGGGTGCAAATAGTTTGTTTGGTGAGCTTACGAATGTTGGCGATTTCAGAGATCGTGTTCTTTTCTTGCCAAAGTTCATACGTCACTAAGAAAGTAGATTTCTTTGGTTCTTTAGTTTTCGCTGCCTTTTTGGAGGTATAGCGTTCCACATCGTATTCGTCTTCAATCAGCGTTACGTTTTGCGATTTGAATTCGGTTTGAATTGATTCTACTTTATTGATTTTGTAATTTTTGATTGCTGATGAATTCAAGCTTTCTTTCGATATTTCTTGTCCAGAAGCAATTATTTGAAGTAGTAATTTTGCTTTCATTAAGCGCATTACTGCTTTGGTTTGAACTTCTTCCAATTCGAGTAATTCATCGAAATAGGCTTTGGCTTTTTTGACGCGTTTTACTTCTTCTAATTTCCATAAGATTTCTTCCACCAAATTATCCATTGATTTGAAAAAATAGTCATATGCTGCTTCCATTCTTTCAGAAACGAAATGGACATCTACTGAATTAGCATCGAATATTTTGTTCAATTGATTTAAAAATTTACGAGCGGGTTCGACCAATTCCGTAATGATTTCAGCATTTTGTTTTGCCCATGATACGTGTTTTGATTTTTCAGAAACTTCTGATTTTTCGTTATAACTGAATTGATGATTGCGCCATTCTTGCGCTAAGGAAGACCAATCGAAAGTGCTTTTGAGATAGGAATGAATGAACTTGAATGTCTCTTCTTGAAGTGTATCTGCTAAAAGAGAAGGTTCTGCCTTGTTGGTAGCATAATCCATAACATCTTGATCGCTAGAAATGCCATTCATTTGTATTGGAGAAAGTAATACTAAGCCGTTTAAAGAGCGTAATCGAGAAAGAGCAACGTATGCTTGTCCGGGAAGAAAAACTTGCGACACGTCGATGGCTGCTTTGTCGAATGTTAATCCTTGACTTTTGTGAACGGTAATGGCCCACGCCAATTTGATAGGATAATGAACGAAAGTTCCCAACACTTCTTCCTCAATTTCTTTCGACATTTCATTGACCGTGTAGCGGATGTTTTGCCATTCGTACTTCTCGACCGCAATTGTAGCGTTTTCTTCAGGGAAATTCACTAAGATTTCCTCGGTTGACAGCGACTGAACGACGCCCATTTTTCCGTTGAAATATTGCTTATTAAAAGACAGATCGTTTTTGACGAACATCACTTGCGCGCCGACTTTGAGTTCAAGTTGGGCATCAACAGGATAAATTTTTTCAGGAAAATCGCCGACTATTTCTGGCAAATACGTGACGAGTTTTCCTTTCAGATCAACCAAAGATTGCTGATTGATGGCGTCTGCTTTGGCATTGTGTGTTGTTAGCGTGATATAACCTTGATTAGACTTTAAATCAAATTGAGGTTGAACGTATGCGTTTAGTTTTTGAATGTCTTTGGCTGTAATTTCGTTGTTCCGTAGATTATTCAAAATTGATATAAACGCATCGTCAGATTGTCGAAAAATTTTGGAAAGTTCAATGTAGATGGGTGGATTATTCTGAACCACGTGGGAATGGAAAAAGAACTTCCCTTTGTAATATTTTTTCAGCACGCTCCATTCTTCGTCTTTCACGACCGGCGGCAGTTGCAATAAATCGCCAATATACACCACTTGAACGCCACCAAAGGACATTTTGTTTTTTCGAATAGATTGCATGGTAAAGTCGATGGCGTCTAACAAATCGGCGCGAAGCATACTAACTTCATCAATAATCAGCAACTCCATATTGCGGATTACAGCCTTCTTGAGGCCACTCATTTTGAAGTGACGGATTAGGGTGCTTTTGGTTTCAAATTTTACAAAATCTGAAAAATGTGGTGCGATGTTGTCAGGAATAAATCCTCCAAACGGCAATTGAAACATGGAGTGAATAGTTACTCCAGAAGCGTTGAGTGCTGCGATACCTGTTGGCGCAACAACCACGGTGTTTTTGTGGGTTGTTTGAATAATTTCTTTTAACAGGGTAGTCTTCCCGGTTCCGGCTTTTCCAGTTAAAAAAATGGATCTTTGGGTTTGATTGATGAATTGAAGTGTGTACGTTGCTTCGGCTGAGATTGTTTCCATTTGGCTTAGATTAGAAAACAAAAATAGTGTTTTTTATTTTTCAATGGTTGCTAAATAGTCATTTACAATTTTAGAGCATTTAAGTGCGCCTTCATTATTCAAATGGTCTGCATCATAGAAATCCTCATCGAGGAAACGAGTGTCATCAAATAGATTGAGATAAAAAACTTCATTTGGATTCTTTGTTTGTAACTCGGAACAAGTCTCTTTTATTTTGCTTAATTTCTTTTGATTTAAGTAGCTTTCAAATATTTTTGTTTGTGGCATTGAAACAATGAGAACTTGTATCTTTCTTTCTTTACATTGATGAATAATGCTATTGATTCTGCTTTTATTTAATTCAAAATCCATTAAACCATCTTCTTGAACAATCGCTCTTATTTTCGCTATTTGAATCGCTGGAATTCTGTCTTCTTTTTTATAATTAGTTCCCCAGCCTAAAGAATCACAATCGACAATAGTGCCTTTTTTAATATATCTTTTTACCAAATCTCTTGATTTATAGAAGCTTTGAGTTAGTGCCAAACTATAATTTCTAGGGTCTAGATTTGAAATTAATGGGATTTCTAAATACATGAATCTTTTGTAAAAAAATTTTCTCCAACCGTCATCCCCTGAATTATCTATTTGGCTCAGATTAGTATATTCAATACAAAAAACAACTTGTTTTAATTTTGGAAGTTTATTAAGGTATTTTTCAAATAATAAATTGTCAAAATAAATGGTTTGACTTACATTAGAGAGATTAAATGTTTTTTTTGAAAAATATTTTGGGTTTAAACCATACAAACAATGGGAATCTCCAAACAAAAGCGTTTCTGTTTCGTTGGATTTATTATTAATTTGTTGATTTTTAACACTATAATTATTTGGGATGAATCTGTAGAAAACTTCTAATCCAATAAACATTAAAGTGAATGGAATGCAAAATAAAATAAATTTTAGAATGAATTTTCTCATTACTATCTGAATGAATAGTGTTTAATAAGGTTAAAAAAACCTCAATCTATTTCTGGATGAGGCTTTAATTTATTTAATATTTGATGATTTTGTCAATTATTTTTTTACTTCTTTTTTATCTTCTGACTTATACTTATCATTTAATAATTTGATGATTTCTTTTGTAATATCATATTTATCTTCAGCGTATAATACAGTAGCCGCCTCACCTGTTCCGTAGATATAGGAGTATCCTTTTTCTTTTCCGTAATCTTTAATGAATTTTTTTACTTTTTTTACTAGTGTGTCCATTTCAATGCCGCTTTCTTCTCTAATTTGCTGAACCATTGCTTGTTGGGCATAAGTCAATTCCTGTTCTTTCTTTTGCAAACGTGAACCATTTTCTTGGGCCCATGCTTGCCCTTTCGCTTGTGCATTTTTCTGAAAACTAGAAGCTTCTATTTTAAATCTAGCTACTTCAGCTTCTAATTCTTTTCCCATTTCTTCCGACTTGGATTTGTATTTTGATTCAATATCCTTTGATTCGGTATACTCTTCTAACAATTTTGATGTGTCTACATAAGCAGTTTTCATTTCTTTAACCGCAGTAGTTTTATTACAAGAAAAAAGTGTAAAAGCAAGAGTAATGATTAGAAGTGTTTTTTTCATTTTTATTTTAAATTAAGAATTCAAATGTATTAAAATTTAGTTGTTTTTGATAACATAAATATGTGAAGAATATTCATTGTTTTTTGTTGCATTCCAATTGGATTTTAAACCAATAAAAAAAGCTTTTATAAAATTCATATTTCCGGTTTTGTATTTTTCTGATAATAACGCCACGTAAAAAGAATCGAAATACATAGGGATTATTTTTACTAATTGTAGTTTTTCTCTTTCAAAAAGACATTTAATTGATTTCTTTGAAAAGTGCCATAAATGTCTTGGTACGTCATAAGCTGCCCAAAAAACCCCATAATGTTTAGCGTCGTAAGAATTGAAATTAGGAACTGCGATTAGTATTGTCCCATTAGGTTTTAATAATCGTTTAAGCTCTTTAATTTGAGAATTTACATCGGGTACGTGTTCTAAAACATGCCACATAGTAATTACGTCAATAGAATGATCTTCTAAACCTCTTGTGCTTTCAATATATAAAACGTTTTTGGTTTTAGCTTTTTGTTTGGCTTTATCACTAGGTTCAACACCAATTGTTTGCCATCCGTTTTGATTAGCGATTATAAGAAAATCTCCTGTTCCTGCACCAATATCTAATAAAACACCTTTTGTTTTTTGAAGTTCGTTGATTAATTTGAGTTTACTTTTTAAAGCACTATTTTTAACAACTTGATAGGCTTTTTCGAACAAGGATCTTTTGCTGTCTGTATGAGAAATATAATCGTCACTTTCATAATAAGAGGCTAAATCCGTTTCTTTTGGTTGTGGATAAGTAAAGACCAAATCGATTGATTCATCTTTATATAATTGGAATTCCTCTTTAGAAATAGAATGATCTTTTAGAGTAAGATAATGTTGGTAATTCGAAATGTTCATTATTGATTGTAGTATTCGTCTTTTAATTTTTTTAAATAATTCACAACGGTGTTTTGATAAAGAGATTCATTGGCTAAGCAATCTTCATTGTTTAGATTAATTACTGAAAAAGCAATAAATTTACGTTGCTCATCAATTTGATCATTTTTAGGCTCTAAATTTATTACAGCATAATTAGAACTATTGAAATATTTCTCAAATTCTGCATTGTCATAAAGTATTAATTTGAATTTGTTTTTATCAATAGTTATCCAATATTCATTTGTGTAATAATTTTCTGTTTTAAACTTTATGGATAGGAATTTTTCAATAGTTAAATTCTTGGTGTTGTTTTCAAATAGAAGAGCATTTATACTTTCGTGGCCTAATATTTCTTTACCATTTGGCACTAAAATGTAATCAGAAATTTGAATTGTTTGTCTCGAACTATAACAACTTATTAAAACAAATAATAATAACAAAATGGAATATTTCCCTTTGTTTTCATGGTTTCTGATATATCGTTCCACGTGAAACATTTATCTTCCCATATAAATTAATAGCACAGAAATGTCACTCGGAGAAACACCGCTAATTCGTGAAGCTTGAGAAATAGTAACAGGACGTATCGCAGTTAGTTTTTGTTTGGCTTCTATAGACATTGATTTAATTTTATAATAATCAAAGTATACTGGGATTTTTACATCTTCCAAACGCGTTAGTTTATTGGCATTATTCCTTTCTTTTTCAATATAACCAGAATATTTTACTTGAATTTCAGCTTGTTCTAATATCTCTTGATCTAAAGGAGTATCTTCTAAATAAGAAATCACTTTTTCGAACTTCAACACGTCCTCTAAACCAATTTGAGGTCTTGATAGAATTTTAAACATTTTATCCGATTGAGTCACTATAGCTGTTTCTTTTGATTCTAAAATAGGATTTACTTCCGCAACACTTACGCTAGTTTCTTTAAAAAAAGAAACCAATTTTTCAGATTCTTCGAATTTATATTCCATTCTTTTTAAACGTTCTTCTGAAGCCAATCCAATAGCGTTTGATTTTGGCGTAAGTCGATAATCGGCATTGTCTTGTCTTAATAAGGTTCTAAACTCAGCTCTTGATGTAAACATTCGATAAGGCTCTTCAGTGCCTTTTGTGATTAAATCATCAATTAATACTCCTATATAAGCCTCGTCTCTTTTTAAAATGAGAGGTTCTTCTTCTTTTACTTTTAATGCCGCGTTGATTCCCGCCATTAATCCTTGAGAAGCAGCTTCTTCGTAACCAGTAGTCCCGTTGATTTGACCTGCAAAATACAATCCTTCAACCAATTTAGTTTCTAAAGTGTGTTTTAATTGAGTTGGGGGGAAATAATCATATTCAATAGCATAACCTGGTCTGAAAAATTTTACTTTTTCAAATCCAACAACAGAACGCAATGCTTTAAATTGTATTTCTTCTGGTAAGGAAGTTGAAAAACCATTAACATAAACTTCAACTGTATTCCATCCTTCAGGTTCAACAAACAATTGATGTCTTTCTTTATCAGCAAAACGATTTATTTTATCTTCAATTGATGGACAATATCTCGGTCCGATACTTTTAATTCTCCCATTAAACATAGGTGAACGATCAAACCCTTCACGCAAAATATCATGAACATCTAAAGAAGTATATGTCATGTGACAAGATTTCTGAATTTTTAATGGTTTTGTGAGATTTGAATAAGAGAATTTATCCGGTTTTTCATCACCTTTTTCCTCATTCATTTTAGAGTAATCCAATGAACGTCCATCTACCCTTGGAGGAGTTCCTGTTTTCATCCTACCTGATTCAAAACCAACATTAACTAAATCTTCTGTAATTCCATAGGCTGCACTTTCACCAGCTCTTCCACCGCCAAATTGTTTGTCTCCAATATGAATCAAACCGTTTAAAAAAGTTCCGTTAGTTAAGACGACCGTTTTCGCTTTAATTTCAATTCCTAAAGAAGTTCTGATGCCGATGATTTGATTATTCTTAATCAACAATCCTTTAACCATCTCTTGATAAAAGTCAAGATTCGGGGTTTGTTCCAACATCAATCTCCATTCTTCAGCAAAACGCATTCGATCGCTTTGAACACGAGGCGACCACATTGCAGGTCCTTTCGATTTGTTTAGCATTTTAAACTGTATTGCAGTATTGTCAGATACAATTCCCGAATAGCCGCCCATTGCATCAATCTCTCTCACGATCTGTCCCTTTGCAATTCCACCCATTGCTGGATTACAAGACATTTGCGCAATATTTTGCAAACTCATTGTAACCAACAGCGTTTTGCAACCCATATTGGCAGCAGCAGCAGCAGCCTCAGAACCAGCATGCCCAGCACCAACTACTATTACATCGTATTTATCTTGAAACATTATGGTTTTGAATTAGAATTCACGTTTGTTTTTTGTTCCACGTGAAACAATTTGATTTTTTCGTCTTCTTTTAGACGCATTTCTTTTTCGTCCTCTGCAGATTTGTCTTTATATCCACAATAATGAAGTAAACCGTGAACCATCACTCTTAATAACTCCTCTTCAAAAGCGACCTTAAATTCCGCAGCGTTTTCTTGAACTCTTTGAACTGATATAAAAATATCTCCGTGTAGTTCGTTTCCTACAGAATAATCGAAGCTAATGATGTCTGTTAGAGTGTCATGATTCAGATATTGCTGATTAATTTCAATTAAAAAATCATCATCACAAAAGATATAATTGATATCTCCTTCCTTTTTATTTTCTGAAAGAATAACTCTAGAAAGCCATTTAGAATAATTAGCTTTTCTATCAAGTTTAAACTTTGTTTCGTAATTAAAGCTAATCATATTTTTTAAAATATTCTTGCACTTTCTGATTGAAATTAGATCGCAAAGGTAAACTTTGTCTATTCAATATTTCAACACTATTAAGATATTGTTGTACTGAAGAAGGTAATGTATTAGTCGTGCTATTAAAATCTTTCTTATTCGTTTCGGATTGACGCTTTTTATCTTCACCTTGTTCCTGAACTGCCTTTTGAAGTTTCAATAATTCATACTTCAAATTTAAAGCCTTCTGCAATGTTTCATTATTAAAACCTTTATTCAATAATTGCTTTTCTATCTGTTTCATTTGTTCCAACGCATTTTGTCCGTTTCCTCCCATTCCCTTTTTATCTAACTCGTTTTGCAAAGCATCTCTTAATTGCTTTTGCTCTTTGTATATTTCCATAATATTCCTAGCATCTCCTTCACCATCTTCGCCGTTTTCACCATCTTGACCTTCACCCTCACCACTTTTTCCAGACTTACCAGACTTTCCTTTTTCTCCTTGACCGGGTTTACTACCCTCTCCAGGTTTGCTACCCTCTCCGGGTTTCTTTCCCTCGCCAGGTTTTTTGCCTTCACCTGGCTTCGGTCCTTTTTTCATGCCGTCTTTCATCTTTTCACCAATCCCATCTTGTTTCTTTATGATATCTGGAAGTTGCATTCCCGCTCCCTGACCTTTTTCTGGCTTTGGTTTACCCATTCCTGCGCCTGACAACGACATTTGCATATTATTAAGCAAATCACTTAAGAAATCTGCTAGTTTATTTGCTGAAGAAACAGAATACTGCTGATGTGATAACCCTTTGGGTATTTGTGCTTCTACAAGACTTTCTAATGCTTTATCTATATTGTAATGAACATTTCCAATTTCTTTAGTAATATCTTCCGCTATTTTAGGGTTTCTTAATGACATCGCGAACAAACTGTCATCTACGTGTTTGAATTGTTGCTTTAAATCTTGTTGAATCTTAAGGTTTTTATTAAACGATGGCGACCCTCTTTTTAAGCCTCTAAATTGCCCCATTACCTCTTCTTGTGAAAATGAATAAGCTAAAAGATTGTCTAAAATCTGGCGAAGCATTTTAACGTCTTCTTCCATTTGTTCCATTTCAGCGCCTTCCATGCTTTGCTCCATTTTCATGGACATTTCTTTCATTTTTTTAGACGCGCTTTTTTGTTTTGGCTTGGCTTTATCTTTCTTTTCTTTTTGTAATTCTTCAGAAGCTTTCTTTAAATCTTCATCTATACTTTTCTCTTTTTCAGCATCATTAGGAATGTCAATCGGGGCTTTTAGTTCTTTGTTTTCTTTTTGAAGATCTTTTAAATCTTCTTGAATTTTATCAAACTCTTTATTAATTTCATTTTGTTTTTCCGTAGAATTTTCTTTCTCATTCTCCGCTAACTTGTCTTGCTTTTCAGCTAACTTATCTAATTTATCTGCAAGCTGTTCAGCTTTCTTTTCAACATAATATTTCTTAGTTAACTCAACTAATTGCTCTAAATTTTTTGTTTGATTTTTACTGTTTTGCTTGAATTCATCCAGCTTTATCATCAATTCTTCATTCTTAATCTTATCGGTTAGTTCTTTGAGTTCGTCTAAAAGTTTTTTATTCTTCTCTAAATCCTTGTCTGCTTTCTCTAAACGTTTTTGCAACTCTTCTTTAAATTCATCCTTTTTATCGGTTTTGAATTTGTCCAAATTGTCTTTCATTTTCTCAGCAAATTCCTTCATCATATTGTCTTGTTGTTTTTGACGAATGATAAAATCATTAACTTTCTGTTGGTCCTTAAACTCTAAATTATCTTTCTCTTTATTTGATTTTTGGAGTTTCTCAATTTCAGAAATTTGCTTATCCTGGTTTTTTAAAGATTTCTCTAAACCATTGATATTACTGTTTTGCTGTTGTAAAACTTGATCTTCTTTCTCAACATCCGTAGCAATTCTATTAGAAAAAACAGATGACTTGGTGCTTTTATAATTGTGTATCGCATCGTTGTCAAAAACTTCAAAATAATACTCATATGATACGCCTTGTTCAACAGGTAATGTGCTTGGAAATGAAAAAACAAATTGATCGTACACATCTTTCTTTATATTCAAGATAGCTTTCTTTGTGGATTGTGGTTTGTCCTTTTCGTAATAAACCACATTCAATTTATACAATCCATAATCATCCGAAATCTGTCCAATTACATATTTTTTCTCTGTTCGTAAACTGTCTGGTGCATTGTCAACCGTGACTGTTGGAAACTGATCTTTGATAACAGAAATCTGATAATTGAGTTTTTCATAATTAGAAACTCGATCATTCGAAGTAATAATCTGATATTCTGTATTTTGAAAAATTGATTTAGATAAAGAAAAAAAGTTCTCATTCTTCATAAATGCAACACTTGATTCTAAATCTGTCCAAACTACTTTTTGAGTTGATTGTGTATTTATTTTCCATAAAACTTTTGTGCCTTCAGGAATTATGGCATTACCTGATCCTTTAATTAATTCTTGTTTTTTATTGAGATATGACGGGAAAATCAATTGCATTTCAAAATTAGCAATCGAAGGTACGGTAATCACTTTCAATTCATATTCTTCAGAAGTCACAGTATTAGCCTCTACATAAAAAGGAATTGAATTTACTGGTTTTGAAAATTTATATTGAAATTCTCCCGGCTTCACCGATTCCATAAAATAACTTTCGTCTTCGATAAAAATCATTACATTCTCTGGAATCACTTTCCCTTTCGTCTGAATTATCAAAGTGAAATCCTTATTCTGCTCAGTCTGAATTTGTTTGTTTACCACTACAAATTGAAACGGTGCTGGAGGAATAAATTGATTTTTAAAATGGACCACTCTATTCAAGCTTTGAGAAATCATATCGCTGTTTCCAGATATGTAGAAAAAAGCAAAAAACATTAAGGGTAAAATCGCTAAAGGAAGAAATTTTTTATTGTTTTTAAAATTAATGGCATTACTAAACGGAATTGGCTGCAAGGAATTGGCTTTCTGATCAATTGAAGCAACGAGTAATTCTGACGGATTGGTGTTGGAAGACAATTGAAGAAAATTAGTCAACTTATCACTTACTTCCGCAAAATGATTTCCAATAATTGTTGACGCTTCATTGTAATTTATTCCCTTCTGAATTTTAAATAACTTAAAAATCGGAAATAGGATGTAACGCAACAATAAAAACAATTCTACTCCAACAAAAGCCCAAAATAAAACAGTTCTTCCTATTGGTTTTAACCAAAGAAAATATTCTATAAAAAGAATGAATAGGAAATACAACAATCCTAAACCAATAAAAAATAATATTCCACGAATCAATTCATTCGTGTAATACTTCTTTATAAAAGCTTCTAATTTTTGATAAATAACTCCTGAAGAATCCAAAGAAAAGTGTTTTATTTAATAACCGATAAAAGTACGATTTTATCTGAATTAGAAAACGTTAAAAAAAACGCAAACTTTTACAATTGGAAATCGCAATAAGTTTTACTAATTTTAATTCAAATTCAAACTGATTATGAAATATTTATGGGCATACAGTATTCCATTAATAGGAGTATTAGGTATTTACTTTGGCGGTGTTTGGATGTATGCTGCTTTGGTTTTTGCGTTCGTATTCATTCCAATTTTTGAATTGTTATTACCTATTGACACCCGTAATTATGAAAAGTCAGAGGTTGAAGAAAGAAATCAAAATGTTTTTTTTGATATTTTGTTGTACTTAAATGTTCCAATTGTTTTCAGCATACTACTTTATTCTCTTCATAAATTAACTTCATACTCCTTAACGCAATCCGAACTCATTGGAATGACATTAAGCGTTGGAATCATTTTAGGCTCTAATGGAATAAATGTCGCACATGAACTCGGACATCGAACATCATTTATTGAAAAAATGTTAGGAAAATTGCTTTTGATTCCAAGTCATTATACGCATTTTTTTATCGAACACAATCATGGGCATCATCTTCATGTTTCAACTCCTGAAGATCCATCTACCGCCAAATACAATCAAAATCTTTATTCATTTTGGATTCAAACCGTACTTGGAACCTATGCAAAAGCTTGGAAAATACAGCTAAACCTGAATAAAATTGAGAAGCGTACGTTTTTATCTCTCAAAAATGATATGTTCTGGTTTACAATTATTCAAGTTTTTTACTTTGTGCTAGTTTATTACTTCTTTGGGTTCAATGGCTTATGGTTTGCGATTTTTGTCGGTATAGTGGGTTTTTTATTGCTAGAAACCATCAACTACATTGAACATTATGGTTTGAAAAGAAATCAATTAGCTTCTGGCAGATACGAACGTGTTTCCGAAAAACATTCTTGGAATTCGAATCATATTCTAGGAAGAATCATGTTGTACGAACTCACGCGTCACAGCGATCATCATTACAAATCTCAAAAAAAATATCAGATTTTAGAATACCATGATGTAAGTCCACAAATGCCCTATGGTTATCCGACAAGTATGGTTTTGGCGTTTTTTCCACCATTGTGGTTTGCGGTAATGAATAAAAGAATTCCACTTGAAATGCGGTGAAATTTCTTCTTTGAATGAGACATATATAATCTGAAAATCCAAACCTTGATTTACTATCTTTGCCGAAAATTTTCAATACCATGTCAAAACCTGTTAGAGTTCGTTTTGCTCCAAGTCCAACCGGACCATTACATATTGGTGGCGTTCGTACTGCCTTATTCATTTATTTATTTGCTAAAAAACATAACGGTGTTTTCTTTCTCAGAATAGAAGATACAGACCAAAACCGCTTTGTACTTGGTGCCGAACAATACATTTTTGAAGCTTTAGACTGGCTCGGTATTGCACCTAGTGAAACCGTTGGAAAGAATGAAAAATTTGGTCCCTACAGACAAAGTGAACGAAAAGCAATTTACAAACAATATGCAGATCGATTGATAGCTTCTGGAAATGCATATTATGCTTTTGATACTGCTGAAGCACTCGATTTACATAGAAAACGGCACGAAGAACAAGGCAAGACTTTTATATACAATTGGCACAATCGTGAAAAATTGGATACTTCATTGGTGCTTTCAAAAGAAGAAACTGAAAAACGAATTGCCGCTGGCGAAGATTTCGTAATTCGTTTTAAAACACCTGTTGATGAGACATTACATTTACACGACATCATCCGTGGCGACATTCAATTTGAAACCAATCTTTTAGACGATAAGGTTTTGTTCAAAAGCGATGGTATGCCTACCTATCATTTAGCGAATATTGTGGATGATCATTTGATGGAAACTTCTCACGTAATTCGTGGGGAAGAATGGTTACCATCAATGCCGTTACATGTTTTGTTGTATCGTTCTTTTGAATGGGAAGCGCCAGAATTTGCACATTTACCTTTAATTTTAAAACCGATTGGAAACGGAAAATTATCCAAACGTGACGGAGATAAATTAGGATTTCCTGTATTTCCACTCGAATGGAAGACAGAAGAAGGCATTTCATCAGGTTACCGAGAAAACGGATTTTTCCCTGAAGCGGTCATCAATTTCTTAGCGCTATTGGGTTGGAATGACGGAACAGATAAAGAATTATTTTCATTAGACGAATTGGTGGAAGCTTTCGATTTGAAACGCGTGCATAAATCGGGAGCCAAGTTTGATCCTGATAAAAACAAATGGTTCAATCATCAATATTTGCAAAAGCAAGATGATGAGAGTTTGGCCAAAAGTTATGCTCCTATTCTTTATGAAAAAAGAATTGATGTTGATTATACTTCATTGGTAAAGATTGTTTCGCTGGTAAAAAAACGAGCAAACTTTGTTTCAGAATTCTGGGAAATGAGTAATTTCTTTTTTGAAGCACCAACATCCTATGATGAAAAAGCGTCCAAAAACTGGAAAGAA
>JAYVZG010000008.1:0-5833 GCA_043783565.1 Flavobacterium sp.
TTTTGATGGTACTGCTACTCGTGATGAATATACGATTACGAAAGTTGTGAGTAGAATGCGGTTTGCCAAAAGTGGCGGTAGTGGTGAAATAGGTTCTCCTCCTGTTGCTTAAATTAGGTAATAGTCAAATGAAAAAAGCCGCTTCGTGAGAAGCGGCTTTTTATTTTTAATTTGTTTTTTTATCTTTTAATTACACGAAGTGTTTTGATGTTATCGACTTGTTTGATTATCAAGTTATATACACCCGAAGCGTAATTGGTTCCGAGTTCTTGTGTGTCTAAATCAGATACTTGAATAGTGCGTGTTTCCATTTGTCTTCCTAGCATGTCATATACTGCCAATTCTATTTGTTCTTCGCTAGAGGTATTAATATCTAGTTTGAAGTTGTTAGCAAAAGGATTCGGATAGGTTGAAGCATCAAATATTGAAATACCATTTTCAGATTGTCTTGTTATTACATTAGCAGTAGTAATGTCACAAAACGTTGTTCCTAGTTGCCATGTATTACGCCATTCTACATCAACAGTGATTCTGAATGTTGTATTAGTATTTGCCGTTGTAACTCCGAGTTGTGCGAGTTGACAATTAGGAACAGTTCTTTCAATCGTTCCAAAAAGTGATGTTCCTATGTATGCATTAAAGCGATATTTTGTTGCAGCATTTCCAAAAGAGTTAGTAATTGCCTGAGCATCAAGCCTTGTCCATCTACTGCTCACTACTGTACCACAAAGCGTAGGTTGACCAGTAGGTGGGATAATGTAACTTGTTGGAGGCGTAGGTGTAGTTATTTGACAAGTATCTCCATAAACCCATTGTCCACCAACTTGATAAGATGCAGGACGAATCCAATAAGTTGTAGTTGGTTGTATCGCAGAGAAATTTAGATTAAACTGATAAGGATATTGCGAGTTTGCATTACCTGAATAATAACCAAGCACAGTTCCGCCAGGAAAAGCCCCACCTGTTCTGACTTCGAAACTATATAGAGTTGTTCCTGAAATATTTTGGGTAAATAGATTTGTTTCAATCGCACTTATTTGAGTTCCACATACTACAGGAAATATAATACTTGGTATGTTTGGTAGTTTAAAGACAATTTGAAAACGACTAGAATTATCATTAACAGCTGCTGTCTCAGTAAATGTATAAGGCGTGTTTCTAATATCATAGTATGTTGAATTACTACCAATTGTTTCTTTTAGCCAAAATTGTTGTGTTGTAAACAATCCTTCTGGCATAAATCCTTTGATAGTGTATGTTCCAGCTGGACAAGTATATCCGAGTTGTATAACATCATTTACGTTGAAAGTGGCGTCTAGTTTTCTTCCTTGAATAACTAATCTTGGACAGGCACTACCAGGATTTAGTAAAGAGTATAACTCAAAACGATTGGTTAAATCGTTGGCTCCGTTAGGGTAGGTATTGTAGACTGCTTTGAAAACTTCTACATCATACATTTTCTCAAAATTGTTTGTAGAACCCGGAATCGAGCTTAAAATATTGTCGTTGGCTGTTGTGGCAGGAGGCATATACCCGATTAAAGTTTCTCTATATGGAGGATTTATACCAGTAGTGAGTTCCATGCTTACCCAAAAGCGATTTTTTGTTACTGGTGTTGTCAGAGCTGAACTGTTTAGTCGATACATTTGGTCAGTGCCTGTAATATTGTTTTTCATGTCATCTGTAAATGTTGCTACAGTGTTTGTAATTCCTCTCATTATAAATCCTTGACACGTAGGAACAATCCCGGTAGGTCTGTTGTTACCTCCGATACCTCCTACTAAATTATAAACGACATAGTCATTATTGGTATAATTTAGTGCTGCGGTTCCGTTACCACCGTTAGCAGCTGTTGGGCCATTTTTATGTGTCCAGAAATACATTGCACCATCAAGATTGGTAATATTAGCTGGAAGTGTCAAAAAAGAATCTGATGATATGATTGCTGGATATGGATTCCCAATTAGATTTAGTGTGTAGAGCGGATTATCGCATGGTTCATAAGGAAATACCGGAGTGCTTGCCAACGGGTTTAATGCACCAGTGAATGGTGTATATGGAACTCCGTATATTTGGCGAGTTTTAGTGCCTATATAAGGTTCTCCTGTAAATTTTACTTGCCATTGTACCGTAGCTACACCATCGAAAGATTGTGGACCTCTGATGATAAATCCTTTTCCGGGTGTGTTCATTACAGTTGTTTCGGGAATGTTTGTCCAAGCTCCTGTGTTAAACATATTGACATCAGTACCTTGAGAAGCTGCATTTGATTCGAAAACGTAATATTTATCGGAAAGTGGAGGAAGATAAGCTCCTCCATTAGGGTTTGGGTAATTTGGAAAGAAAAAAGGGTCACCAATTAGATTTAATTGTTGATTTTCTACAGGCGAAGAGAAATAAGTGTAATCAAACCTATTGATAAAACCAGTTTTTCTAGTTACATCAATTACCGAGTTTGGAGAAGCAGGCTTCTTTTGTAGCAATTGTGCATTTTCAACTAAAGTGAGTTTTCCTTGTGGGTCAACTGTTAGATTATTGAGAACATTTAAACTCACATCGTCTTCTATGGTTACTTTTGCTCCTTTGAGTACTTCAACATCTAGAGCTGTTAAGTTCTCTGTTGCTTTGTAATCGTGTGCAAAAATAGCTTTTGTGAGTTTGTTGGGTTTTCCATTACTCCAACTAGTGCCATCCCAAGTGGTGGACAGTTGCGATTGGCTTGTAGCTTGCGAGCGACTATTTTGTGCGAGTATAGCTTTGAAATTAATCAATAAGCAAACTGCACATAGTACGATTGTAATATGCATTTTTTTCATGATAGTGTTTTTTAATAGTTAACGGAATTCTGTTCCGTTTCAATAATTAATTTTTGATGACTTTGATAGTATTTTGCTCGTTGGTTGTTTGTAACGAAATGTAATAAACACCCGAACTCAAACTACTTAAGTCAATCGATTCTTGATTTTCACCAAGAATACTTGTTTTGTTTTGTTTGTAAACGATTTGCCCCAAAGTATTGGTAATAGTGAAAGTGATAGTTGACTTTTCTTTTAATGTATAGTGAACAGTTGTCACGTTAGTTGCGGGGTTAGGATATACTTGTATTGATGTAAAAGTATTAAATCCAGTAGTACTCAAAGTACAAGAATTCCCAATTAGAGTTGGTGTGTTTCTATTCTCAAAGGTGCCATCTCCTAATTGCCCTAAATTGTTTGAACCCCATGTATATAAAGAGCCATCTGATGTTATTGCTACGGTGTGAAATAATCCAGTAACAACATTTTTCCAGAATAAATCAGTAGCAACATGTGTTGGTGTACTACTGTTATTATTTGCCCCATCACCTAATTGACCTTGGAAATTAATACCCCAAGCCCAAAGATTGCCATTATTTTTCAAAGCACAACTATGATTATTATTGGTAATCATTTTCCAATCAGTATCGATGCCAATTTTTGTTGGTGTGTTCAAATCTTGGGTATCTCCATTACCTAAATTACCAAAAGATCCAGCACCCATAGCCCATAAACTTCCATCTGTTTTAATCATTTTACTATTGCAACAGCCACCAACATTTACTTTTTGCCAATCGGCAGTATTGTTGCCAGTTTGGGTAGGGAGGGTAATAACAGAAGGCTCAAAAGAAGGACCAATGGCTAAAGAACCGGAAATGTTTAGCCCCCAACCCCAAAGTGTATGATTGGTTTTTATGGCTAGAATTTGGTTTAAACCTGCATTAATATCAAGCCAATCTGTAGCTGTACCAATTTGAAAAGGCGTATAGTGAGGATTTGTATTTCCTATTCCTAGATGACCTTCAAGATTATTACCCCAACCCCATATTGTTCCATCACTTTTAAGCGCATATGTGCGATGTCCCCCAGATGAAATTTTTACCCAATCAGTATGAATGCCTATTTGTGTGGGTGTGTTAGTAATTACACCATTCCCAAAGTTTCCATTCCCAATTTGCCCGAATTCATTTTCACCCCAAGCCCAAAGTGTTCCATTGGTTTTTAAAGCTATAGAATTGTAATATTCGGCATCAATAATTGCCCAATCGGTGTCTGTACCAATCTGAGTTGGCAGGTTTTTATTAACTGTAGTGCCATCGCCCAATTGTCCTTTGTCATTAAGACCCCAAGCCCAAAGTGTGCCATCTGTTTTTATAGCTAGAGTATGATTTATACCAGCGGCTACTTCTTTCCAGCATTGCGAAATTGCATTTTGGGAAAGAATTATAAAAAATATAAGGACAATTGTTTTTAGAGTTTTCATGATTAGGGATTTTTTTGGAGTTAATGGTTGTTTTTATTAATTTTGGGGTGTTAAATAAACTTTTGAGGAATCGTTTACTTTGACTGTGAGAGTCGCTGCGTCCCGTAGCGGCTTTCTCTTTTTGTGGTGAGTTATGTCATTGTTATAATTTATTTGTTATTGGTAAGTGTAACTTTTTCTAAAGATATTGAAACGAGTATTCTTTTGATGTAGAATTTCTGTACATTATGTTAAAGTTCCAATGTCAAATATAATTATACTTTTTAAATAAATTCCTAGGGTTTTCCCTAGTACTTCTACTAGGAAAAACCCTAGGAAAAACATCTAAGGATATTAGGATAAACCTTAGGTAAAACCCTATTTATGTGATTTTGTGTTGTTTCGTGAGGGCTGGTTTCTGCTAACGGTTCGCCAACAGGCTTCGTTGCGACTAATGGAAATTATTTTCTCCATTACCGAAAACGAAGTTAAGAAAATAAACGTTCCCGACACTGAAAATTTAGCAATGGAACTTGTTGGCTGTTATAGCTGGTTTTTCTTTTTTTGTTTCGCGAGAAAACAAGTTGAGTCGATTCCAATTTTCTAACAACATTTACCAACATTTATTTTTCCACTTAACGGCAACTTTCTTTTGGAAACTGAACTTGTAATTAAGATTTTAAAAAAATATTTTTTTTTGCGTTTTGTTTTCAGACAAGTTGCTCAAAGTCGAGCGAAAGCGAGTTAATATTTGTTGAGTTTTCAAACACAATTTTTCAGTTTCACTTTTGGGATTTTTCCATTACCAAAAAACTTGCTTATGAAAACTGAAACGTTCTATTAAGTTTTTTTGACAACAACATTTTTTAAAATTTTGCTTTCCAATTTTCTATTCCTAAGAGCAAATTCATAAGTTCTATTTTACTGGAATTTTCTCGTCCAAAATCAGCTATAACGGCCCGCCAACAGGCTTCGTTGCGGCTAATGGAAATTATTTTCTCCATTACTGAAAAACGAAGTTAAGGAAATAAACGTTCCCGAAACCGAAAATTTAGCAATGGAGCTTGTTGGCTGTTGTGAGCTGGCTTTCTCTATGCAATGTTGGCGTCCATGTCAATCTTTTCCTTCGTTTTATCTCGACTTTACTGTTATTTTAATTTAGTTTATAAATGTCTTCATAAGTTATAAAGTCTTTTCTGCCAATTGTAAACATTTGAGCTCCATTTTCATCCTTTATTAATCCTACGCTTTCATCATTTTTTGGAAAATTAATTTCATAACCACGTCCGTCATTCAATCTTATTCCATATGTGTCAATAGAATTTTCGTGTTTAAATGAGTTTTGGATATAAGTATATTTTGTTGCTTTTCCTGAACTATCTTTTATGGTAAAATTATCAGGAGAAAAAGTTATTTCATATTTTTTGCCTTTTGAATCTAGCGCTTTCCACTTTCCTTGATAACTATCGGAACCCTGACAAGAAGTCAAGATTATAAAACACATAATTAAAATAAATTTGATTTTTTTCATGACAATAATTTTTGCAGTTTCGTTTTTTTCAAGCTTGCTCACAAC
>JAYVZG010000009.1:0-5819 GCA_043783565.1 Flavobacterium sp.
ATCAAAAGAATTCTCATTTCAATATCTTTAGAAAAAGTTATACTTAAGAATAACAAAAAATTTAAAACCATGACATAACCAACCTAAAAAGAGAAAGCCACTGCAATATGCAGCGGCTCTCAAAGTTAAAAAACGATTTCTCACAAAAGTTACTTTAACGCCTCAAAGATACCAAAATTTACAAACTTCAAAAACACAACTTATGAAAATAATTAAACCACTTTTTATCGCATTATTCTTTGCAAACCTTTCTTTGGCACAGTGTTATACCACAATAAAAACAACAGCTTCAACAACTATTGGTTTGCATACCGACGGAAGTTTATGGGGGTGGGGTGTTAATCAATCAGGCAGTTTAGGATTAGGATTAGGTATAGATAGTTTCAATACAATATTCCCAAATACCCAAATAGGAACTAACACAGATTGGAGTCCAAAATACAGCATGAAACAGCATGTTTTAGCCATAAAAAACAATGGCACGCTATGGGCTTGGGGGTTTAATTTTGACGGGCAATGCGGCAACGGCACTTCTGGGCAGCAGAATTATGTGCTAGCTCCCCAGCAAATAGATACTGCAACTTGGCAAGATGTAGCGACAGGATTGGTTTACTCATTAGGTGTGCGAACAGATGGTACCTTATGGGCTTGGGGAGACAACGAAAAAGGACAATTGGGTAATGGCACAACTACAGACAGTAACGTTCCTATACAAATAGGAACAGACAATAATTGGTCAAAAGTATTTACACAATCTACAACCTCGTTCGCAATAAAAACAGATGGGTCACTTTGGTCATGGGGGATTTCTGCTTTTGTACTTGGAAGAACTGACGAAAACTATACTGTTCCTGGCCAAGTGGGCACCGATACAAATTGGGACTTAGTAGCTCCAAGTGAAATAAGTATTATGGGGGTGAAAACAAATGGAACTCTATGGGTATGGGGACAAAACGGAAGTGATAGCTATACAGCATATTATGGTAACGGACAAGCGGATACAAATAATTACGAAAACAATCCGACACAAGTTGGAAATGATACGGATTGGAAAAGTGTTACGACAGATACCTATAATTTTCGAGCGTTAAAAACTAACGGAACTGTCTGGAGTTGGGGACAAAACATGAACGGTGTACTGGGAGATGGAACAATACTTCCTAGATATACTCCAATCCAAATTGGTACTGATAATGATTGGATTTATTTACATTCATTTAGATCTCGGGTATTTGCACTAAAACCAAATAGTTCTCTATACAATTGGGGATATATCTTTCCTAATTATGTTACTTCTCCAGCGCCAAATGGCACAGATTGTTCATTAAGTACGGTAACTCACAATACCAGTAACTTAATAAAAGTAACTCCAAATCCAACAAAAGATAAATTGACTCTACTAATTGATCAAACTGTTTCTATAAAAGAAATTATTATTTATAATGCCTTAGGCAAAATAATTACAAATATTGAACCTAATCCAAATGTTATTGAAGCTCAAATTGACTTAACATCCTTTGCAGACGGGCTCTATTATTTGCGAGTAAATAGTGATGTAGGTAATGACACCATAAAAATTATTAAAAATTAGAACAAAAATCTATGAAATAAACAAAACTAAAAAAGAGAAAACCATTGCGAGATGTATTGGCTCTCAGCGTAAAAAACGATTTCTCACATTAATTAATTTAACATACAAAACATGAAAAATTCTTACCGATTTTCGTTGGTACAACTTTGTTGTTTGTGCCTATTATTTGCAGGAAATGTCTTATTGGCACAAGGTCCAATACTTCCGCCTCCTCCATCAGTTGGGAGTAACGCTAACAAACAAAGCATTCCTAACTTATTAGCTATTCATAACAATTCAATTACATTAGAAAACCATCAAAGTGAAATTACACCAATAGAAATAGTAAACGAAACAATTTGGGACGGAACTACTTGGAGCAATGGTAGTCCCGATGCTTTCACCCGTGCAGTTATTAATGCTAATTATGTAGCGACTGACATATTAGACGTTTACGATATTTCTATTAGAGACGGAGTAACATTAACTCTTGACGAAGGAGTTTTGCTAAAATCGAAGCAATTTTTGTCTAAGGAAATAAAGGACAAAATAATAATGCAAGAAAATTCAGGAACATTAAGCAAATTGCCAAATACTACTTTATCAGTATTTGTAAGAGAAAATGGTAAAGTAAATCAATATTCTAGTATGTTTATGTCTTCTCCTGTCATAGGGCAAGCTATTGGCGATACATTTACTGATATTACAGGATCGCCAAATGTTGGTCATGCTTACCGACAGTATAATGGTGCTGGGTTTATACCCGAAACATTTCCAATGTCGGCAGGCAGTGGATACATTGAAACTACTGAAGGAAATCAAGTATATGATGCTGCAATTCCAATAGCCCCGTACAATCACACTTATACCGGAACAGAAAATACTAATAATAGTTATCCAATTAGCGTAATCAATGGTTATAATTTAGTCGGCAACCCTTATGCAAGTTCATTAGATTCTGATTCCTTTCTATTAGATCCTTCTAACACAGCAGCTTCATGTATTTTTTTATGGACGCGCAATACACTTGCCTCTAGTTTGGTTGCAGGTGATGATGTATATAATTTTTCGACACTTGATTATGCTATGTATAATGTTCTTGGAGGAATCAATGCTGGGAGAAATATCACATTAAATTCTAGAGCTCCTATAGGTACCACCCTTGTTCCATTTAGTTATAGAGAAAATTATGACATTCCAGATGGGAAAATACATTTCGGTACATCCTTTTACCTCAGAACTTCAAGCGCAGGTACAGTAACTTTTAAAAATAATATGACCACTTCTCCAACAGGTCAGATATTCAGACATTCTAGCAACAGGTTAACTAACGCAGCATTAATTACGCCGCCAACACGCAGCAGAATCTGGATTAATTTGGCGGAAGGAAATTCCCATAATCAGAGTACTGGTAGATACCGACAAACTTTAATAGGATATGCCACAGGAGCAACAACAGGAGGTACAGATCGCCTTTTTGATGCAGAGCCATTGAATCATTTTACTTATGTCCCGCTAATTGATGTCTATTCCTTTGCTCCGTCATCAGCAACAAAACTAGCTATTCAAGGAAGAGATAATTTCCAAAATACAGATTCTTTCCAACTAGGGTACAAAGTTACAAATGTTGGTTGGGCAAATTCAACGCAAAACTTCACTTTTAGCGCTACACATGATGGTTTATTTAACACAAAACCTTATTATATCCTTGACGCAGTAGATGGTCAATACCACACGCTACCATACACATTCAATACTGCGGCAGGTACTTTTGAGAATCGTTTTAAAGTTGTTTTCGAAAATTTAACTCAAATTTCCTCTCCGGCTGTTTGTGGTACAACTATTACTTCTATTTGGACAACTCTTTTTTCTACTCAAATTTCAGGTGCAACTGTTTACAAATATGAGGTTAAAGATGTCAGTGGTAATTTAGTCGGCGTATACAATGGTAATATTCCTCCTTTTTTCAGACCTTATCAATTCTATTTAAACATCGCTAGTCAAATTTCATATGATAGCACATATACAATAAGGGTAGCAACTTATCAAATAAACGATAATGGAGTCTTAAGTTGGGCTTATGGTCCATCATGCACTATAACAACACCATCTCCTCCTACATCTAAATTAACAGATACAGTTGGAACATCAATAGGCTCTTGTAATAGTGTGATAAATAATTTTAACAATTCTCTTTACTGTTATTCACCTGCTGAACTTGGGTTTTCAACTTCTGGATACCGCTTTCAAGTAAGTACTTCTAGCACATTTGCCCCAGCAACAATAGTTGGTTTAGTAGAAAAAACTACAAATGGTTTTACTTTAGCACAATTAAGACCAACTTATCAACCACTGCCAAGCACTGTTTATTATGTTAGGATTCAAATTAGATACAATAATAGCGGAACTCCAACATGGCAAGTTGATGGTGGAATGAACCCTATTTATGGACCAGTTTGTACAGTAACAACGACTGCAACTGCAACTGGCAGGTTTACATCCTCCGATTTATCAATTTTTGAGACCAAAGCATATCCAAACCCATTTGCCAATAATTTCAAACTAGAAATCAATACATCTAGTGAAGAGCTAATTGAGTTAAAAGTTTTCGACATGATAGGAAGACAAATAGAATCTCGTTTGGTTAGTATATCTGATATAAATACTCAAGGAATTGGAGAAAACTATACTTCTGGAGTTTATAATGTTGTTATCAAACAAGGCGATAACATTAAAACACTTCGTATGATTAAACGATAAAAACCAAAATTAAATATAAAAGGCTGTCAGAAAATTACTTTTTTGACAGCCTTCTTTTTTGCTATTCCTTTTTAAATAAAAATTAATATCTTTGATTATCAACCAATAAAATATTTATCATGGCATCAACATCAGAAACAGGACACGCAAAAAACATTGCAAATTTTCAAGACCTTATTGCATTTGTAACAGGTTACGGAGCGACTTATAATCCATCCAAAAGCACATTAAAATTACCTCAACTAAACACAATTGCTACAACATCACAAAGCAAATTAGCTGATGTCATTACTAAAAACACCTCATACAATAACTCAGTCAATGATAGAATCATTGCATTCGACCCACTAAAAGCATTATCAACAAGATTAATCAACGCCATAGAAACTACTGATGCACCAAAAGAAAAAATAGAGGATGCTAAAAGTTTCAATCGTAAAATACAAGGCAAAAGATCATCGTCTTCTACAATTCCAGCAGATCCAAACGCACCTGCTCCCACAACAATCAGTGCTAGTCAACAATCTTATGACCAACAAATTCAACATTTTTCAGGGCTTATTGCTGTTCTACAATCAGAAACAAGTTATACACCAAATGAAAGTGAGCTTAAAATTATTACTCTTACGGCAAAACAAACCGATTTAATAACTAAAAATAATGCGGTTTCAACAGCATATACAAACGTCAGCAATTCAAGAATTTCTCGCAACAAAACATTATACGATGAAGCTACTGGATTGGTTAACATCGCAACAGAAGTCAAAAAATACATCAAATCAGTTTTCGGAGCATCAAGCCAAGAATATGCCCAAGTAAAAGGAATAGAATTTAAAAAAATTAGAACATAAGCCTATCAAATTTAGATAACTCCTTACCCCATTTAGATTTTTCTAAACTGCGTTTAGAAAAATTCTTACTGCGATTAGAAAACTACCTACTGCGAAAAGAAATATTGCAACTGCAAGAAGAAAACTCCTCACTGCGTTTAGAAATATCCTAACTGTAGTGAGATTTCTTCTAACTGCGACGAGAAAACTCCTCACTGCGGAAAGAATTCTTGCCACTGCAAAAAGAATACTCCTCACTGCGGAAATGGAACAATTAATTGAAAAGAAGGCTTCTGCTAACACTTGCTAAAACTTATGGCTAGTTTTTCGGTAAATTGTTCGTTTACTTTTCATAACTTCGCTTAGTCGGTTATGGAAAAAAAGCTTTCCATAAGCCGCCACAAGCTCTAGCAAGGAAACGTTAGCGATTATGCCAAAAAAAACTCAAAATGGAAATCGTTTCTTAAAATTCATTAGCTTTGTTTGATGAAAAATAACAAATTAAAATTATACATAGATACTTCTGTAATCGGAGGTTATTTTGACATTGAGTTTGAAAATGAAACGAAAATGTTATTTGAAAGTATTTTTAATAATGAGTTTCATGTAATTTATTCGACAGTGACTGAAGATGAATTAATAAATGCTCCTGAAAAAGT
>JAYVZG010000010.1:0-5776 GCA_043783565.1 Flavobacterium sp.
AAGAGAAACAGCAGATGCGAGAAAAGAGGCTAATAAGTCTATTGCTTTCGCGAAATTGAATAACTGCCCTACTTCACCTAGAAAAATGCGCTTAGTAGCGGACTTGGTAAGAGGTCAGAAAGTGGAAAGAGCTTTGAATATTTTAAGATTCAGCTCTAAAGAAGCTTCAAGAAAATTAGAGAAATTGGTATTGTCTGCAATCAACAATTGGGAACAGAAAAATGCTGACGGAAATGTTTCTGAAGCAGGCTTATTCGTAAAAGAGATCAGGGTAGATGGTGGAATGATGTTGAAAAGACTTCGTCCAGCTCCACAAGGTCGCGCACACAGAATCAGAAAACGTTCTAATCACGTTACAATCGTATTAGGAGATAACAATAACACACAAAGCAATTAATTAAGATGGGACAAAAGACAAATCCAATTGGAAATAGACTTGGGATCATCAGAGGTTGGGATTCTAACTGGTATGGTGGAAATGATTACGGTGACAAAATCGCCGAAGATTATAAAATCAGAAAGTATATCCACGCCCGTTTATCAAAAGCTAGTGTATCAAAAGTAATCATTGAGAGAACTTTGAAACTTGTAACCGTTACTATCACTACTGCAAGACCTGGTATCATTATCGGGAAAGGTGGCCAAGAGGTAGACAAGTTGAAAGAGGAATTGAAAAAAATTACTGACAAAGAGGTTCAAATCAACATCTTTGAAATCAAAAGACCTGAATTGGATGCTTATCTAGTTGCGACTAGCATCGCTCGTCAGATCGAAAGCAGAATTTCTTACAGAAGAGCAATTAAAATGGCTATTGCTGCCTCAATGCGTATGAACGCTGAAGGTATCAAAGTTTTAATCTCTGGTCGTTTGAATGGAGCTGAGATGGCGCGTTCAGAAGGTTTCAAAGAAGGTAGAATTCCTCTATCAACTTTCAGAGCCGATATTGATTATGCACTTGCTGAAGCACATACTACTTATGGTAGAATGGGAATCAAAGTGTGGATCATGAAAGGTGAAGTTTACGGAAAGAGAGATCTTTCTCCACTTGTAGGCATGGATAAAAAACAAGCTGGTGCTGGTGGTGGTAAAGGTGGTGATGCTCCAAGAGGAGATCGTAAGCCTTTCAACAAAGACAGAAAACCTGCTGGAGACCGTAAAAGAAAGTAAATTTTTAAACTAAAGAAAAATGTTACAGCCTAAAAGAACAAAATACCGTAAGGTACAAAAAGGTAAAATGAAAGGAAACTCTCAAAGAGGGCATGAACTTTCTAATGGAATGTTTGGAATTAAATCAGTTCATGAAGATGGAATGTTCCTTACTTCTCGTCAGATAGAAGCAGCTCGTATTGCCGCTACACGTTTTATGAAAAGAGAAGGACAATTATGGATTAAAATATTTCCAGATAAACCTATCACAAAGAAACCTCTTGAAGTACGTATGGGTAAAGGTAAAGGAGCCGTTGAATATTGGGCTGCCGTAGTAAAACCAGGAAGAATTATGTTTGAAGTTGGAGGTGTACCTTTGTCAGTTGCTAAAGAGGCTTTACGTCTAGCAGCTCAAAAACTTCCAGTAAAAACTAAATTCGTCGTTGCTAGAGATTTCGAAGCATAATTTATAGTATTATGAAATGGAGCGGTTTCCGCGACATTACATCTGACCTTTAAAAAATAATATTAAAAACAGATGAAACAATCAGAAATAAAAGATCTTTCTGCAGCTGAGTTGCAAGAGAAACTTAGTCAAACTAAGAAAACATATGCCGACCTAAAAATGGCTCACGCTATTGCACCAATTGAAAATCCACTTCAAATTAGAAGTATGAGAAGAGTTGTTGCTAGATTAGCTACTGAGTTAACTAAAAGAGAGCTATAATAATTGTATTCTGCAAAATGGAAGATAAAAGAAATTTAAGAAAAGAAAGAATTGGTGTTGTTACTTCAAACAAAATGGACAAGTCTATTGTTGTTGCACAAGTAACTAAAGTAAAACACCCGTTATACGGTAAGTTCGTGTTGAAAACTAAAAAGTATCACGCACACGACGAAACAAACGACTGTAACATTGGCGATACTGTAAAGATTAGCGAAACGCGTCCTTTAAGTAAAACAAAATGTTGGAGATTAGTTGAAATCTTAGAAAGAGCTAAATAATGGTACAACAAGAATCAAGATTAAAAGTAGCAGATAACACAGGAGCCAAAGAAGTTTTAACTATCCGTGTTTTAGGAGGTACCAAAAGAAGGTATGCCTCTGTTGGTGACAAAATTGTAGTCTCTATAAAAGATGCAACTCCTAACGGTAACGTTAAAAAAGGAGCTGTTTCAACTGCAGTTGTTGTACGAACCAAAAAAGAAGTGAGAAGAGCTGATGGATCTTATATTCGTTTCGATGACAACGCATGTGTGTTATTGAATGCGGCAGGAGAAATGAGAGGAACTCGTGTTTTTGGTCCAGTAGCAAGAGAACTTCGTGAAAAACAATTCATGAAAATTGTATCATTAGCACCTGAGGTGCTTTAATTCATAGTAAGATGATAAAGCTAAAAATAAAATCAGGAGATACCGTAAGAGTAATAGCTGGAGACCATAAAGGTTCAGAAGGTAAAGTACTTAAAGTGGATCGTGAAAAGAACAAAGCGATTGTTGAAGGTGTAAACATGGTTTCAAAACATACGAAACCAAGTGCAAAAAGCCCTCAAGGAGGAATCGTTAAGAAAGAAGCTCCAATTCAAATTTCTAATATCTCTCTTATAGATCCTAAAACTAAGGAAGCTACAAGAACTGGAGTTAGAATTGAAGGAGATAAAAAAGTGAGATTTTCAAAAAAATCTAATCAAGTACTATAGTGATGGCTTATATACCTAGACTAAAAGATGAATATAAGAACAGAGTTGTTTCTGCTCTTAAAGAAGAATTCGGATACAAAAACGTAATGCAAGTTCCAAAATTGGAAAAAATCGTTTTGAGTAAAGGAGTTGGTGCAGCAGTATCTGACAAAAAATTAATCGACTATGCAGTTGAGGAATTAACAAAGATAACTGGACAAAAAGCAGTTTCAACAATCTCTAAGAAAGACGTTGCGTCATTCAAATTGAGAAAAGGAATGCCGATTGGTGCTAAAGTGACTTTACGTGGCGATAAAATGTATGAATTCTTAGATAGATTAGTAACTTCTGCTTTACCACGTGTTAGAGATTTCAATGGAATCAAAGCTACTGGTTTTGATGGTAGAGGAAATTACAACCTTGGTGTTTTAGAACAAATCATTTTCCCAGAAATTGATATTGACAAAGTGAATAAAATTTCAGGAATGGATATTTCATTTGTTACGAATGCTAAAACCGATAAGGAAGCACAATCATTATTGGCTGAATTAGGATTACCTTTTAAAAAGAATTAAGATATGGCTAAAGAATCAATGAAAGCCCGCGAGGTTAAGAGAGAAAAAACGGTAGCGAAGTATGCTGAGAAAAGAAAAGCTTTATTAGAAGCTAAAGATTACGAAGGCTTACAAAAATTACCTAAAAATGCTTCACCAGTTCGTTTACACAATCGTTGCAAATTAACAGGTAGACCAAGAGGGTATATGCGTCAATTTGGTATTTCTCGTGTTACATTTCGTGAAATGGCAAACAACGGATTGATACCAGGTGTTAAAAAAGCTAGCTGGTAATCTACAACAAAAGAGTATAAATGGTTTCAGGTTCAGTGAAAAATGATTTACTGAAAACCGTCACCGAAATTTAATTAATATGTATACAGATCCTATTGCGGATTATTTGACAAGAGTTCGAAACGCTGTGGCTGCAAACCACAAAGTTGTTGAAATTCCTGCTTCTAATCTAAAAAAAGAAATCACTAAGATCTTATTTGATCAAGGTTATATCTTAAGTTACAAATTTGAGGACAACGCTGTTCAGGGTTCAATCAAAATCGCTTTGAAGTATGATAAAGATACTAAAGAGCCAGTAATCAAAGATATCCAAAGAATTAGTAAGCCAGGTTTACGTAAGTATGCAGGTGCTTCTAACTTACCAAGAATCCTTAACGGTTTAGGTATTGCGATTGTTTCTACATCAAAAGGTTTGATGACTGGAAAACAAGCCAAACAACTTAATGTTGGTGGTGAAGTAATTTGTTACGTATACTAAAAAATAGCTAACGATGTCAAGAATAGGTAAAAATCCAATTTCGATTCCTGCTGGTGTAACTGTTGAAGTAAACGACAATTTAGTTACAGTAAAAGGAAAATTAGGTCAATTAACACAGGAATATAGCGATATCACTGTAAAAATTGAAGAAGGCGTAATCACATTAGAACGTCCTTCTGATCATAAAGATCAAAGAGCAAAACACGGTTTATACAGATCTTTAATCAATAACATGATTGTAGGTGTATCTGAAGGTTTTACTAAAGAATTAGAATTGGTTGGAGTAGGTTATAGAGCTTCAAATCAAGGACAAAAATTAGATTTAGCTCTAGGTTTCTCTCACAATATAGTTTTAGATGTAGCTCCTGAAGTAAAATTGGAAACGATTTCTGAAAAAGGAAAGAATCCAATTGTAAAATTAACTTCTTTTGACAAACAATTGTTAGGTCAAGTAGCTGCTAAAATTAGAGGATTCCGTAAACCAGAACCTTACAAAGGAAAAGGTGTTAAGTTCGTAGGTGAAGTATTAAGAAGAAAAGCTGGTAAATCCGCTTAAAAAAAATAAGATTATGTCATTAACAAAATCTGATAGAAGACAGAGAATTAGATTCAGAATTAGAAAGATTGTTAGCGGTACTGCTGCAAAACCAAGACTTTCAGTATTCAGAAGTAATAAAGAAATCTACGCACAACTCATTGATGATGTGAGTGGAGTAACTTTATTAGCTGCATCTTCAAGAGAAAAAGGAGTAAATAAAGGTACTAGCGTTGAAGTAGCTGCAGCAGTTGGAAAACTAGTTGGTGAAAAAGCGTTAAAAGCTGGGATAGAAAATGTTACTTTCGATAGAGGAGGTTATTTATATCACGGTCGTATTCAATCATTAGCAGAAGGTGCGAGAGCAGCCGGACTTAAATTCTAATATAGTATGTCTAATAAATACAAGAATATAGAGCTAGTAAAACCGAGTGGTCTTGAATTAAAAGATCGTTTGGTGAGTGTTAATCGTGTTACTAAAGTTACAAAGGGTGGTAGAGCTTTTGGTTTCTCTGCTATTGTAGTTGTTGGAGACGAAAACGGAGTGGTTGGTCACGGTTTAGGAAAATCTAAAGATGTTTCAGAAGCTATTGCAAAAGCAGTAGAAGATGCAAAGAAAAATTTAGTAAAAATTCCTTTAAATGGTCAATCGGTACCTCACGAACAAAAAGGAAAATTTGGTGGTGCACGTGTATTTTTAATTCCAGCCTCTCATGGTACAGGAGTTATTGCTGGAGGAGCTGTTCGTTCGGTTCTTGAATCAGTTGGAATTCACGATGTATTGTCTAAATCTCAAGGATCATCTAATCCACACAACGTAGTTAAAGCAACTTTTGATGCTTTATTACAAATGAGAAGCGCTTATACTGTTGCAAAACAAAGAGGTGTTTCTTTAGAGAAAGTTTTTAAAGGTTAATTCAAGGAAATTATGGCTAAATTATTAGTAAAACAAGTTAGAAGCAAAATCAATTGTCCGCTTACACAAAAAAGAGGATTAGAGGCTTTGGGTCTTCGTAAAATGGGACAAACTGTGGAGCATGATTCAAATCCTGCAATCCTTGGAATGATAAATAAAGTTAAACACTTAGTTT
>JAYVZG010000011.1:0-16779 GCA_043783565.1 Flavobacterium sp.
ACCTCGATTTTTTCGTTCCACATCTTTTTGTAAGCTGCTAAAACAGCCGCTTTTTCAGGCGAATTGGGTGCGTACGATTTTACAGGTTCGTTAACTGCTTTGGGTACGTGAAAGAATCCTTTGAGCATATTTTTGAATGTTAGAGTGTTGTATGTTGTAAGTTCTAGGTTCTAGGCTCTAGGTTCTAGGTTCTAGGTTCTAGGTTCTTGGTTCTTGGTTCTAGGTTCTAAATTGGGTACAAAAGTACAAAGGTTTATTGGAAAATTAGACGACAAAACGCAATAAATTATAACTTGGTTTTGAGGTTTCTAGCCCAGATAGTAGTGGAAAGCTTTTTGTTTTTGGGACTATTTTTTGGTGGCAGAAAAAAGCGACCGAAGGAAGCTCTTTTGTTGCTTTACAAAAAAAGGAGCAAGGACAAAAACTTGAAACGGAAAGCTGGATTAGCTTCTAGTTTAACGCGAAAGGAGCACTTAATTTAAAGGTGGGAACAATCACACGGAAGTTTTTAGTTGAGGTAAAATTGATCATGTTATAATATCCATGCATGGCACCGAAAGGAGATGAAAGTAAGCAACCAGAATTGTAAGTGTGTGTTTCTCCGGGTTTTAAAACGGGTTTTTTCCCTATAACACCTTCGCCGTCAACAGTTTCTTTTTCGTTTAAAGAATCGAAAATTTCCCAATGTCTTGAAGTAAGTTGAACCGAATCTTTGCTGTGATTTTCAATGGAAACTTCGTAACTGAAGGCAAAATGTATTTTCTGATTTTTGAAGTAGGTTCCTTCAAAATTCGTTAATACGGAAATTTTTATGCCTTGGGTGATTTGAGTAACCATGATTTTGTTTGAATTTTGAAAATCAAATTTACGAAAAAATCAATTTTAGAGAATAAATTAAAGTTAAATTTTATTTAATTGATGATATCTGTCGAACTTGCTACTGCTTTTCCAATGATACGATCATAGCGTTGGTTGTTTTCTTTGTAATAAATTAATGCAAAGTAATTGTCTTCGGTTTGAAAAAAGTTACCATCGATGGCATTAGCATTGTCTATTTTCCCAGCTTTATCTGCCACCACATATTGGTAATTGGTAAATCCTTGTTTGATCATAATCGCTTTCTCATAGACCGCTTTTTCGGCATTGTAGTCCATTTTGCTTTCTGTATTCATCGCATAATTATTGAACATTCCATTGACATAAATATCTTTCTTCTCATAGAATGAAGGAGCAGATAAAGTAAAGTAAACCCAAACATAATCCGCTTCAATTTCGTTGTTCTCTACATTGACTGTTTTAATCAAAAAATTACCATTATAATCGGGATTATACGTATAAGGCTGTCTAGCACGAGCTTCATCTGTGTAGAGATAGGCATTGTAAACCCCGCCTTGAGAATCAATTTTTGCAATGTTATTGGTTGCGGCTCTAACATCTTTGTTTTCAAAATATCGAAATTCATTTCCAGCCCAAAATTGAGTTTCTGTATCGTATTTGTAAATCAAATCGTTGGCTAATGTGAACATCGGTTTGATGTTCGTAATGCCAGAATTAAGTTTTCCGTTTTGGAGCAAAAGTACTTTTACATTGGTCAATGGACTTTGAAAAGTTATACTTGTTGATTTTACAGAGAACTCAATGTTGTGTTTGTAATTGGCATCTGCAATATTTCGCGCTCTTTTTATTTGTATTGGGACCGAGACGATATTTTCATACAAAATAAATTTTCTTGAGAAAACAATATCTCCATTTTCATCTACAATTTTGATAATATAATTCCCGCTCACTAATAATTGAGTGTTTCGATTCGGAAATTGAATTCGATAATGGGAATAGAGTTGTAATGCGTTGTAGGAGTTGGTATAATCTATAATTCGTTGATTGTCGAAACCTCTCATGTATTCGTTTATCGAAAGTTGCGATTGTTTCCAATCGTAATCACAATGAATGATTTGATAATAATAATTGGCTTCGTTTCCATGTAAATCATCAAATTGTAATTGAAAGGAATCGCTTAATTGAAAAACAGGGACAATGTTTTGCTTGTTTTGAACAAACGTAATGGTTTTGATGTGAAAAGGCGGAGCTACTTCTTTTTCCACTTGAGCTGAAGCAAATGAAACTACAATGAGCAGCAATATCGAGGTGAATATTGGTCTTAGCATAGATTTTTTTAAAAATTAAATGTACTAAAAAAATGAATAGTAAGGTTTTATTAGAACCCTATTTATGTTGTTACTTTTTTGTGCAAACTGGAATAATTTCTCCTTTTGCCAAACAATATTTTTCGACTAAATTTGGAGTTAGTTTTTTTGTATAATCTACTTCATTTACCATAAAACCAACACTTCTTAGTTTATCGAAATAATCTCTTCCATAGATTCGAACATGATCGTATTGTCCAAATATTTTGGAACGTTCTTTTTGATCCGTTATTGTATCATCAGAAAAAGTCTCTGCTCTATTTAAATCCTGTGGAATTTGGAAAATGCCCATTCCACCTGGCTTTAAAACTCGAAACAATTCTTGCATCGCTTTAGTGTCATCGGGAATATGTTCTAAAACGTGATTGCATAAAATAACATCGTAGGTGTCATCTTCAAAAGGTAGATTACAAATATCCGCTTTTACATCAGCTAATGGTGAAAGTAAATCTGTGGTGGTATAGTCTAGATTTTTTTGATTCCGAAACAATTGATAAAAAGCTTGTTCTGGAGCAAAATGAAGCACTTTTTTAGATGCTGAAAAAAAATCGGTTTCTTCTTTCAGATACAACCAAAGCAAACGATGTCTTTCTAATGAAAGCGTACTTGGTGAAAGCACATTATTACGTTGATTTCCGTATCCATAAGGTAAAAAATTTCTAAAGCTTTTTCCGTCGATTGGATCAGTAAATCGATTGCCTTTTAATAGAAATGCGAGAATAGGACGAACAACATAACTCAATCGGATTAGGATTGGACGCGGGATGGTGTTGAGTATAAGTTTAAACACGGATTTCATAAATTGATAAAAAAAGATAACACGAATTTCACGAATTGACACGAATTATAGGTTGTGATTAAAGAACAATTCTTTTGTATTTTAGGCTGTCTTCTCCGAAATTAACTAAGAGCCCAAGTTTGTTTTTGGATGCTGCCAGATAATTTAAGGTTTGTTTTATTTCGCTATTGGATAAACTTTGAATGGCTTTTATTTCTAAAATAATCTCGTCGAAAACGACAAAATCAGAGTAATAATGATGTGGTAAAATAATGTCTTTGTAAGCAATATTATATTTTTTCTCCCTTTCAAAAGGAATGTTGTTTTTAATAAATTCATATTCGATGGCATCTCCATATACAATTTCGCTATGACCTTTACCAAGAATTTTGTGAATTTCCATACAAACACCAACAATTTGGTATGCTTCCTCTTTTAAAATTAAATCGTGCATATACTATAATTTTATGGCGTTTAAATAATTCGTGTGCATTCGTGAAATTCGTGTTAAATAACTAAAGGTGTTCTCCGAAATTCATCCTCTTCATGACTAACTATTCCCAATGCTTGATATACATAAGCGAATGTAGAAAGCAATTCTGGTTTCCCATCGATAATGGCAACATCGTGTTCGAAGTGAGCACTTGGTTTTCCATCGGCGGTTAGAATGGTCCAACCGTCTTTGAGTTGTTTGATATTTCTCGTTCCCATATTAATCATAGGTTCAATAGCAACGACCATTCCTTCGACAAAAAGTTTTCCACGACCCCGTTTTCCGTAATTGGGCATTTCTGGATCTTCGTGCATTTTCTGCCCTAATCCATGGCCAACTAATTCGCGAACAACGCCATAACCGTGATCTTCAGTATATTTTTGAATCGCATTACCCACATCTTCTACACGATTTCCAATTCGAAATTCACGAATACCAACATATAAAGATTCTTTGGTTACTTGAAGAAGTTTTTTAGTTTCAGGGACGACTTCACCAATTTCAAAAGAATACGCATGATCGCCATGATAGCCGTTTTTGAAAGCACCGCAATCTACTGATATCACATCCCCTTCTTTTAGCGGTGTGTTGTTTGGAATACCGTGAACGACTTGTGCATTTGGACTCATACACAACGAATTCGGGAAGCCATAAAGTCCCAGAAAACTAGGTTCAGCTCCATGATCTCGAATGAACGTTTCTGCTAATTTGTCGAGATATAATGTAGTTACGCCGGGCTTAATTTCACCTGCAATCATTCCTAAAGTTTTAGAAACGATGAGTGCACTTTCACGCATCAATTCGATCTCTTCTCTTGTTTTTTGGATAATCATTTTATATCAATTGAGGGCTCAAAAGTAACTATTTTTAGCATATTTATTCAGGATTAGCGATGATTTTATACAACTCTGAATTGGAAATATAATATCTATTTTCTAAAGCGATTTGAGCGATTTGTGCCACAACTAAATTATTTTCTCTAGTGTTAACTAAAAACATGGAACTTTCTCCAAAAGAAAAAAGTCGTTCTTCTGAAGTTAACATGATAGAATTGTCAGCAACCAAACTTCCAATAAATTGCTTTTGTTTTTGCAAGGATTGAATTTCAATTTGTTGTGCTTTAATTTTGTTTGACAGTTGTACTTTTTCTAAAGCTAAAGCAAACTGAGATTCTTGTAGTTTGAATTTGGCAATTTTCAAGTCCCCGCGTTCTTTTCGTAAAAAAAGAGGAAAATAAAAATTCATTCCAATTTTATAATCTTCAAAACGATACTTTTCAAATGCGTTTGGCTCGGATAAATACATATAGCCAACATCTATTTTTGGCAACAAATTATTGGCTTTGAGTTTGCGCTCTACATTGAGAATATCCACTTTACTTTGAATTGCATTGATTTTGGGATGGTTCGTTATGGAGAAATCGCTATTCAGAATATCATTTGTTTTTAATGTTTCTTGAATGGTAAATTCTAATTTTTCTTCTGGTGTTAATGTATCCGAAAGTTCCAAAGGAATCGAGTTTTCCATCCACAGATAATTGGCTAATTCGAGTTTGGCTTTGGAAAGTTTTAGATTGGCATCTTCCAAACTTAACAAACGATTTTTAACAATAATTCCAGCTTCAACACTATCAATAGCTGGCTTGTCACCTTGTTCAATCAATGATTTCACTCCATTGAATCGCATTTTTGCATTGGAGGCGTAATTTTCATAAAGCTTCACTTCACTAAAACTTCGTTTCCAATTGAAATAAGCAACTGACGCATCATACAATACGGCAATCGCATTGAGTTTTCTTTCCGCTTGGCTCAAACGAATTTGCATTTTTGCTTTTCGTAAATCGGCCATTCTCTGATTGATAAACAAACCTTGACCTAAAGGAACTGTAATTCCAAGCGAAGTCAACCCTTGATTAGGTAATGTGTTTTCTGGATTTACAAACACACCTTCACTGTTGTCGAAACCTGCTTTAATTTCAACACCATACCAAGTTGGGATTTTAAAACTGCTATTCAAAAGAGAATAATATTCGTTGTCTTTGAATTGTTTTTTTGAAAAATCGACTTCTATTTTTGGGTCGAAACTGCCTCGAGCTTTCATAAGATTGGCTTGTGCTATGCTAATTTCAAGATTAGCAGTTTTCACCAACGGATGAAACTTTTTTACATATCCTAAAAATTCCGTATAGGTAAATTCGTTTGGGATTGTAGTTTGCCCTATTGCTGAAAAAGTAAAAAACAAGAAAATGATTACAGTATTTCTCATTATTTTTTGTCTTTATTTTCTTTTGATATTGGCATGTAATAGATTGGTGGAAAACCATTCAAAGTTCGCCAAACTTCAAACCAAACCGGAACATTGTTTAATAAAGCGATAGTTTGAGCGCCTGAACCCATGCTTAATTGTTTTGGCCAAGGAATGTCCTCTTCGTCTGGCGCAATCAAAATCCGGAACTTTCCATTATCACTAATAAAATTTTCAATGGCAACCACTTTTCCACCGAATGTTCCGTAGGACATATCGGGCCAACCAGAGAATACAATTGTCGGCCATCCATCAAACCAAACTCTAATTTTTTCACCACGGTGAATTAAAGGAAAATCGACAGGATCAACATAAGTTTCTACTGCTATTTCGTAATTCGCCGGCATGATGCTAACGATTGGAGTTCCTTCCTTGATATTTTCACCGATTCCGACCTGTAAAGCTCTATTTACATAGCCAGTTTGTGGCGCTTTGATATAATACATTCCGTTTCGGATGCTGTAGTTTACCACTTGATTCTCTAGTTTATTGACTTGCGCTTCGGTATCATATTGATTACTTAAGGCAGTAAATTGGTCACTTTCTGCTTTGGATGATTTCTCGTTGTATTCCGCTTTGATGCGATTAATTTCCACTTTGGCATTAATGAATTCGTTTTTGCTCGTCAAGTATTTATTCTCTTGTGATATAATTTTGGCTTCAGCATCTTGCAATTTCAAACGCTTTTCCTCCACATCTGTAAGCGGTTTTAAACCTTCTTTATTCAATTGCGTGGCACGATTAAACTGGGTCTTAGCGATTTTCAGTTGAGTCTTCACTGCTTCTAAATCGATGCTGTCTGTTTTAATTTTGAAAACTGCTTGTTTGATTTTATTTTGTGCTTGTTGTAGTTTTAGTGTCTTTTCATTTTCAATAGCATTAATTTGATTTCCTAAAGAAGTTACTTTGAAACCATAGGATTCAACAGATTTCTTCTTCGCTTCAGCTTGATTCTTGGTGTTCCCCACGAGATTTGGATCGAAATATTCTTCTTTTATCTCTGAGATGAACAGGATTGTGTCGCCTTTTTGAACGAAATCACCTTCTTTCACATACCACTTTTCTATTCGTCCAGAAATAACCGTTTGAATGGTTTGTAGTCTTTGATTTGGTTTTAATGTAGTAACTGATCCACGACCTGAAATATTTTGAGTCCATGGCAAAAACAAAGCAACAACAATAAAGAATGAAACAATAGCAATAATTCGATTCAAGATTTTATAGTAAGGTCTGTTACTCAAATTTTTTACAGTTGAGTACTTTTCTAAAGAACGTAGATCTTGTTTGTTTTGTGAGATATTCAGCATGATATTATTTTTTTAGATCTGTAATAACTTTACCGTTTTGAAGAATAATATTTCTGGAACATTTGGCTTTCCATCGTTCGTTTTTTGATGAAACGACTACTGTCCATTGATGCACGTCAGACATTATGAAATCTATAACTTCGTTAGCCACTTCTTCATCCATATTGTCTGTTGGATTTTCATAGAACAATATTTTTGGCTTGTGGATGATGCTTCGTGCAAGTAGAATTTTTCTTGCATTCGATGAGGAAAGTTGTTTTCCTTCAGGAAAAATTTTTGTATCTATTCCTTGGGGTAAAGATTTTATCAGTCCACCAAGTTTTACCGCATCAATCGCCCAACGTATGTCTTCATTCGAAACGTTTGGATCGTTAAAAGTGATATTCTCTAAAATAGTTCCTTCAAAAGGTGTTTCTCCATTTAAGATAGTTCCAATTTGCGATCGGTATTGTTGTAGATTGATTTTTCTGAAACTATCATCGTTTATTAAAAATACGCCTGAAGTTGGCTGAAGTAATCCAGACAAAACACGAATAAGCGTTGTTTTACCAGAACCATTTTCACCTTCTATAAATATTTTTTCCCCTTGAATAATTTTTAGAGATATTGACTTGATTACATCATTTTTTGTTTCTGGGAAACGAAATTTTATGCTATCAATTTCCAACTGAATGTTTGTGAAGCAATAGTCGTTTTCAACTACCATCTCTTCCTCTAAATCCATATCCGTAATACTTCCGATTTTTTCTACAGAAGTCAAAACATCATAAAAAGTTTCGAGACCAAGTATGATTTTTTCTACGGAATTGATAACGAGAAGGATAATGATTTCTGCCGCAACGAATTGCCCAATGTTCATTTGTTGTGTGATGACTAAGTACCCGCCAATCGATAAGAGGCATGTGGTAATAATCATTTTGAATACGATAAGTTGTGTGAACTGTCTTTGGATAATTTTGAAATGTTTTTCGCGATATCCTAAATAATCCGTAATTAATGTATTATTTTTTTCTAGTGCAAAGTCGTAGTTTAGACTTTTTCTAAAACTAAAATTATTACGCGCCATTTCCTGCAACCAGCTCGCTACTTTGTATTTGAAATGGGATTCACTCAAACTTGTCTCTAAGCCAACTCGATAGGAGAATTTAAAAATTACGTATAATAAAACCATTAGGAGAATTCCGAATAGAATAAAATACGGATGATATAGCGATAGTAATAAAATTCCAAAGACGATTTGCAGTATGGCAGCTGAGAAATCGATTAAGAGTTTGGACGTTCCTTTTTGAATGGATATCGTATCAAAGAATCGATTTGCTAATTCCGGTGGATATACATTATAAATCGATTCAAATTTGATTTTAGGAAAACGTGCTGCAAAATCGAAAGAAGATCGAACAAATATTTTTTGTTGTAAGTTTTCTGTAATACGTAACTGCATCAACGACAGAATTCCAACTAATGCAACACCTATTACAACTAGAATGATGAGCACAATCCAGGAAGCACTAATTCTTCCAGCTTGAATAAAGTTGATAATAGCCTGAATGCCAAGAGGTAAAGACAAACTAATCAATCCGGCAAAAATCGCATAAAAGAAAAGTTGCAATACATCTTTCTTTTCTAAACCTAGTAAGTTATAATATCTTTTTAGCGGCGTCATAGGATTATTTTCTTAAAACATTTTGAACTAAATTTATATAAAAATCCGAAGGCGAAATAGTTTCACAGCAATCGGTGATGGTGTCAAGGTGCTGTTGCAAAAAATGTTGGTGCAAACTGCCTTCAACTATGGTAGAGGCTAGACTTTTTGCGAAAGGATATTCTGGATTCATTTCGGTGATATAGGTAACAATACGATTGATAATTCGTTTGTAAATTTGAAAAAAACCATCTTTATTTTCTTCATCCACTTCTTTGGTTTGAAGTGTTTTAGTAAATTCAGTAATGATTATTTTATTTAAAATTGATTCGTTGATGTGCTCTGTATTCTGATCATCAACAATTTTTTCTGTAATAATGGTTATGGCACGGTTTAGTTTTTCTTCTGGATTCACAATATTTGAAGTTGCGAAAACTAATTTGTATTCCATCCAACTCCAATACCATGAAGATAAATAAAGCATCAATTTATGTTTATTTTCAAAATAACGATAAATTGAACTTTCGTTCGAGCCAATTTTGTCTCCTAGCTTTTTGAAGGTAAAATTTTCAAACCCAATTTCTTCAATCAATAGAATGCTATGTTCTATAATTTTCTTTCCTAAAATGGAGGTTTCAGGATCTTTAACGAAGATTTTTGGGTTAACTTGAATTTTAAAATTGCTGAGTAGTGCATTCATTTTAATAATATTTTATGCAAATATAATAGTATTACTATCAATAATGAAAATTTAACTTTTATTTAGTATGTTGCTGTTTTTGGATATATAATGAGATTTATCATATTTTTAAAGGAAAATAGACACTAAATTTGAATAAATTTTTGAGGTATGAGTCAATATGTCACAGCGGATGAAGCTGTAAAAGTTGTAAAATCTGGAGATCGAGTGTATCTTCAAGCGGCGGCGGCTGCATCGACCATTTTAGCAAATGCATTAACAGAACGAGCTTCAGAACTACGAAACGTTGAGGTTTGTCATTTGCATATCGAAGGAGAAGCACGTTATGCCAATCCTGTATTGTCTGAAAGTTTTCATGTGAATTCGTTTTTTATAGGCGCCAATGTTCGGCATACGCTGAAGGCAGGAAACGGATTCTATACGCCTGTTTTTTTGAGCGAACTGCCTCATTTGTTTCGCAAAAATGTTTTGCCTATCGATGTGGCATTTATATATGTTTCACCTCCTGATAAGCATGGCTATTGCTCGCTAGGTGTCTCTGTTGAGGCCACCGTTGCTGCAATTGAGAACGCTAAAATTGTAGTTGCTCAAGTTAATCCTCAGATGCCGCGAACTTTTGGCGACGGTATTTTACATGTTTCTGAAATAGACTATTTAGTAGAAGTTGACGTGCCAATCTATTCGCACGAAGTGGTTCCTTTTTCGGCAGAAGAAGAAAAGATTGGCGGTTATATCGCTTCTTTGATTGAAGACAAAAGCACGCTCCAGATGGGCATCGGCTCTATCCCTAACGCGGCTTTGAGTAAATTGAAATATCACAAAGATTTGGGTTTACATACCGAAATGTTCTCTGATGGCGTCATAGACTTAATTGAAAATGATGTTATTAATTGTAATTATAAAGGCACTCTACGAGGTCGTGTTTTGGCGACATTTATTGTCGGCTCTAAGCGATTGTACGATTATGTAAATGACAATCCATTTATTGAATTGAAGGAGTCTTCGATGGTAAATGATACTGCGCGCATTCGAAAAAACCCAAAGATGATTGCGATTAATTCTGCGATAGAGGTAGATGTAACGGGTCAGGTTTGTGCGGATTCGATAGGTCCACATATGTATTCCGGCGTAGGTGGCCAAATGGATTTTATTAGAGGTGCCTCTTTAAGTCCAGGAGGTAAAGCTATCATTGCCTTGCCATCCTTGACCAAACGTGGAGAAAGCAGAATTGTTCCTTTTTTGAAACAAGGCGCTGGCGTTGTAACTACTCGCTCACATACTCAATATATAATTACTGAAAATGGTATTGCGGATTTATATGGAAAAACATTGAAACAACGAACAGAAGCTTTGGTTCGCATTGCACACCCGAATCATCAAGAAAGTATCGAACGGGAATACTACGAATTGTTGAATAAGAGATAAAAAAAGCTCCCATAATTGGGAGCTTTTTTTATAATAAGGAATGTCTTGTCATGACATCTGGTTTTTCGATTCCCATCAAATCCAAAATAGTTGGAGCCAAATCACCTAAAACACCATCGTGTATTGTTTTCAATTCCGGATCTACTAAAATAATCGGAACTGGATTCGTTGTATGCGCCGTGTTAGGACTTCCATCAGGATTAATCATCGTTTCACAATTACCATGATCGGCAATGATTATAGTTGTGTAGTTGTTTTTTAAGGCTGCTGTGATGACTTTTTCTACGCAAGCATCAATGGCTTCACAGGCTTTGATGGCCGCACTCATAACGCCCGTATGTCCGACCATATCGCCATTGGCAAAATTGAGACACACGAAATCTACTTCGCCTTTTTCGAGTTCAGGAACCAAAGCATCGGCAAGTTCAAAGGCACTCATTTCGGGCTGCAAATCATAGGTAGCGACTTTCGGAGAGTTTTTTAAGATGCGACTTTCGCCAGCAAATGGCAATTCTCTGCCGCCAGAAAAGAAGAAAGTTACGTGTGGATATTTCTCTGTTTCGGCGATACGGATTTGCTTTTTGTGATTTTTTTCTAAAACTTCACCTAGAGTTTCCGTGATATTGTCTTTGTTATAAACCACTTTGACGTTTTGATAGCTTTCGTCGTAGTTGGTTAGAGTTACATAATACAAATTGAGTTTATGCATGTTTTGTTCGTGGAAATCTTTTTGAGAAAGTACTTCTGTCAATTCTCGTCCTCTGTCAGTTCTGAAATTGAAGAAAAATACCACATCGTTTTCTTGAATTTTTGCTAAGGGTTGGTCAGAAGAATCTGTTAATACGATGGGATTGATAAACTCATCGGTAACATTTTTTAGATAGCTTTCTTCAATACTTGCAACAGCGTTTTGAGAATATGTGCCTACGCTATTGACTAATAAATCATAGGCGAGTTTCACTCGTTCCCAGCGCTTGTCTCGGTCCATGGCATAATATCTACCGATTACCGAAGCTAATTTGACAGTAGTATCGGCAATATAATTCTCTAGATTTTGAATATAGGATTTTCCAGATTTTGGATCGACATCGCGACCATCTGTGAAAGCGTGAACAAATACTTTTTGCAAACCAAAATCTTGCGATGCATCGATGAGTCCGCGTAAATGAGAAGTATGCGAATGCACGCCGCCATCGGAAACCAAGCCTAAGAAATGAACGTTGACATTTTTGTCTTTCGCATATTGAAAAGCGTCGATGAGTGCGGGTTCTTTGCTTAGTGTTTTGTGTTCAACGGCCAGATTTATTTTGGCTAAATCTTGATATACGATGCGTCCAGCACCGAGATTCATATGACCGACTTCGGAATTTCCCATTTGACCTTCTGGCAAACCTACGTTGAGTCCGTCGGTGCGCAATTGTGCGGAGGGATACTTTTTATATAGCGAATTGATAAAAAGAACATTCGCATTGTCGATTGCTGAAACTTTTGGGTCGGGAGATTTTCCCCAGCCGTCGAGGATCATCAGGATTACTTTTTTGTTCATAGTTTTATTTTGCTCGCAAAGACGCAAAGTCGCAAAGCTTTTTTGGTGTTGTTTAGATTGGATTGCCCTAGCCCTGATGGTAGCGGCATCCTTCTGTTCTGGTTTTACTCCGTTAATTCGGTCCACTCATGTCAGAACAAAAGATATAGCGTACAGCAGGAAACAGCTACAAAATTAGTCAATATTACTTCTTTTTTAAGGAATTGTAATCGATAAAATAACGTAAACTGATGGAGAAAATGTGATTGAGGTTTTCGTTATCAACGGCATTCAAGAAGTTTTTTTCAATATTTCTTCTGAATTGGCTTTCAAGCAATGAACTATTGTTGCGATAAAGAACGGTAACTTGACTGCCAGGGGCGAACCACCAATTATAGGAAAGGTCAAAATTCCAAACATTTAGGTTTTGGTCGAGGTTGTTTATATACGTAGTATTTTGTTCTAGAGTGCCGTCATTTTTGAGATTAAGAAACTCTCTATTCGTTACGTATGACCAATAATGACGGGCAGATAGATTGATATTCATTCGATTATTTACCGAATATTTTCCTTCTAATTTGTTGGAGTATGTAATGATGTCACGACGTGTAAAAACAAAATTATCACCATCTGTTTCGAAAGTGTTTCCTATATTATCATTGAGTCGAGAAAAGTCGAATTCGTAAATTAATGAAAAGCGGTCGTTAAAACGATAGCGTGGACTTATAAAGACACCGTATTTAATTCGTTTATTTTCATTGAAGAGGGTTAAAGTCGGATTAAAATCGAGAGCAAACTTTCGATTATAATTAGAAGAAAAGTAGAACCAAAAATCAATGTTCTCAGGAATAGTAAGAAATTGGGTGTCATCTTGAGAAAGTGCCTCGTAAAAATCATATACTTTTAAGGGTCTGAGACGAGTTCCAGCGCCGTAATAGTCGTTTAATTTATCCGTCAAATTTAAGCTAAGATTGGTATTAAAAGTTTGAACTCTGCCTGTTTTGTTTTCGAATTCTGAGTCTGCATTTAGGAATACATTAAACGAATTAAACCTTTTTGTTGGGTTGATAATTCGATAACTTGCTTCCACATTGGCGGTATGGTAATGGGTTCTGAAATTAATGCCTAAATCATTGATGTCATAGTCTTTAGAGACGAACTGACCTTTAAATTTATAACGGAATTTTCCGCTAGTTTCGGCAAAAAGCAACGAAGTATTAAAACCTTTTTTGTCTTCTGGTAAAAAGACATCATTGATAAAACTGTATTTAAAATCACCTTTTAAGTTAAACGTATTTTGTTTGGTGTTGAGGTCAAAAACTCCTGCAGTAACATTGGCATCTCTATAAGAACCGTTTCTTAGAACGTTGGTATTTATTAAGGAGATAGTAGAGTTTTTTCTAAAACGTTGGTCTAAAACCACTACGTTATAGTTTGACAAAGGCTGTAACGTTTCTTGTCTTGTAGTATTGTTATCCGTGTTTTTTACTTGAACGCTAGTGTTTTCAGTTATCGCATTTAATACACCAATTCCGAGTCCTGATTTGGTTCGTCCAGAAACTTTCAATGCATTGATGAGTTTAATAGAGTTGGGATATTCTTCGACTTCTTCATTAGCTGCTACAGCTATTTTTTCTACGCTACCAATACGTCGCGAATACACTAAATTGCCAATGTTGAATAAGTCAGTACCTTCAGTAAAAAATGGGCGGTTCTCATTGAATTGCTGTTCAAATGGACCCAAATACAATTCGACGTTGTCAAATTTGGTTTGGCCAAAATCGGGAACTAAAATAGCATCTAACGTAAAAGCGTCGCTGATTCCGTATTTGATATCTAGGCCGCCTTTTAATTCACCACGTGTTTTTTGAATTCTATTGCTGTTAAGGTAGAAAGAAGAATAAGGAATAAGAAACAAGCGAGTAGGTGTTTTGATATTATCTATTCCTTCCAAAACTCCAGATTGAGCACTTTCGTTGTTGATCTTGGTGTCGATGAAATTCCATGTATAGGATTGACGATCTCTTCGGATTTCGCGGTAAAAATTAATTCCCCAAGTTTGTTTTTCAGCTTTTGAAAATCGCAATGCCGCATAAGGAATTTTTATTTCTGCAGCCCAACCATAATCGGTAGCTACTACTTTGCTTTCCCAAATCGCATCCCATGTAAAATCTTCGCCATCTTTATTGGTAAAAATACAATCGATTTGAACTCCAGAAGCACTTACAAAAAATCGAAAATCTTGCTGACTGTCGTTGAAGCCATTGATAAAAACTCCGAAGTGATCTGCTGTTCCAAAATTATCTCTTAGTTTAATCTCTCGCAATATTTTGTTAGGTTCGTCATCGTACATTTTTGCTGCGATGTAGATAGCATCGTCGTTGTAGGCAATTTGAACTTCTGTTTTCTTATTTTCATCGATAGCTTTACCGTTGTCTGGGAAGAACATGACAAAGTCTTTTGCCTGCGGCGCATATTCCCAAATAGGCTCATCGAAATTTCCGTCGATTGTAATATTTCCTGACGCCACCGCATTTAATACCTTTTTTTGACTGTAAGAGTTTACATTAAAAAGGAGTGAAAAAAAAAGTAAAAAGAGGAGATATTTAATCATATAAGCCAGTAGGTTTCACTCACAAAAATAACTATTATATTGATTAACGCAACTACTTTACAATATTTTCATAATTCAATCGTTTTGTAAAATTTGCTGTTTAGGATTCTCTTTAAGGAATTAATAATGAGTTAAAACTGTATATTTTGTGCAGTTTATCGATTAATTGTGTCGATTAACGCATTTTTAACAAAAAAAAGTTTGCGTAGAAATTTTGGATTGATATATTTGTCACCCCAAGTCTATACATTAACTTAAACAATTTCAATGAAATACAAATTTTTGCCCATCGTCCTATTTTTTTTATTTTCGTTCACAACTACAAATAAAATCAATACCTATCATTCAAAAGTAATTTATTCTTCTATACTCTCTAAAGAAGTAGAAGCAGAATCTTTATATCATAAATTGAATTGTAATAAATTTGAATTACCAAATTTAAATTGCTTTACAGAAGCCATATCCGGATTTTATGAATTAAAGCACAAAGGATTGATTGAAAAAGACATTGTCACTTTAATAGATTTTAGTTTATCATCTAATGTAAAAAGACTATGGATAATTGATTTGGCTACTAATTCTATTCTTATGAACACTTTTGTAGCTCATGGTATGAATACTGGAGAAGAGTTTGCAACTACATTTTCTAATGCAACTTCATCATTAAAAAGTAGTTTAGGATTTTACAGTACAGGTGAAATTTATAATGGGAAGCATGGTTTGTCCTTAAAATTAGACGGTTTAGAAAAAGGAGTCAATGACAATGCAAGAGATAGAGGAATTGTCATGCATGCAGCAGATTATGTTTCTACTTCTTTTATTAAGAACAATAACCGTTTAGGAAGAAGTCAAGGTTGTCCTGCGATTCCCGAAGAATTGACTCCTCAAATTATACAAATGATTAAAAACAAATCCTGTTTGTTTATCTATCATCCTTCTAGGACTACTTCTTCTAAAGCATAATCAATAATTTAGAGCTATTGTCATATTTTTTGAACATGATATAGTGAATGCCGATTGGTTCTATTTCAAAAGATTCTCCTGTTTTTTCAAAGCCTAGTTTTTCGTAAAATCCAATAGCAATGATGCGAGCATTGAACCATAGTAAGAATTTTTCTTCTTTCTGTAAATAGGTAACTGCGTGTTGAATTAATGCTGCTCCATAGCCTTTTTTTTGATGTTCTTCTAGAACTGCCATGCCTCGGATTTGAAATTGCTTTTCATCATCAAACAACTCTTTTTGTGTTTGAAAAACAGAAACTATTCCAACTAAGACTGAATTTTCAAACAATCCGAAATGCAACGTAGATAGGGAATTATCATTCGGATAGATGCACTTTTCTATAGGTTCTCCTTTTCTTAATATGGCGTGCCTTAGCGGATAGGTTTCTAAAGCGGTAATTTTTTTTAGGGTATACATTTTTATATCAAATTTAAACAGGTAACAATTTAATTTTAAAAAGGTTGTGATTTCAAAACAAATCAAACACAAATAAAAATACAATTTTTATTAAAAAAACTTGCAATACAAGAAACTTATTATTTATATTTGCACCACCAAAAACGAAGTTTCATCGAACACTAATATGAAATGAAAACTTTGTGAGATTAATGCGAAAGTAGCTCAGTTGGTAGAGCTCCAGCCTTCCAAGCTGGTTGTCGCGAGTTCGAGCCTCGTCTTTCGCTCTTAAAAAAAACCTCAAATGAAAGTTTGAGGTTTTTTGTTTTTTATAGAATTCAAAAACTATATAAAAATTATATTTTCAATTCAATTATATAGCGACAAT
>JAYVZG010000012.1:0-5692 GCA_043783565.1 Flavobacterium sp.
CGTGACACGACCGCAACGCGATATTCACCGTTGTAACGTAGCCAACGCCGCCATGTGCAGCGACACTCCGCCCTACAAACACAACGAATATGAAGACAACACGGAATGGATTTACTCTCGTAGAGCTTTTGGTGGTCATCACGATCGTCGGAGTCCTCGCCGCACTCGTCGCCGCGGGGCTCAGCAAGGCGAAAATGCGGGGCTATCAGACTGCATCGGTCATGGCTCAAGTTTCACATTCCCAAAAAGAATACAATAAAGCATTGCAATATATTTATAAAGCAATTAATTTAGAAAAACAAAAGCCAAATGAATTACGAAAAGCAAATAATTATATTATACTTGCCGAAACGTATGGATTTCTAAAAAAAACCAACTTAGCTGAAAAGAATTTTTTATTAGCAACTGAAATACTAACAAAAAACAATAAGCTATTTGCAATTGCCCATGTATTTATGCTCCGATCTAATCTTTATTATGAATTAGATCCTTTAAAAGCTATTCAATTACAACTGATTGCACAGAAAACATTTGATAAAATAGCACCAAATTCAATAAATTCTGCTTACAATATTGTATACCTTGGAGAATCATTATTTGAATTATCAAAAAATGATTCCTTGATTAATGAAATTAATTATTCTGAAATACCAAGACAAAAAACTGAATTGATAAAGCTAGCTGAAAAATATTACAAAAGAGGGTTGGTAATAACTAAATTAAACAAAAATGCAGATGGTTATCTTACAACAACAGGTTTAATTTCAGATTTACAAGCTTATAAAGGAGATTATAAAAGTGCTTATTCAAATTTACAATCTAAAATAACATTTTCAGATTCTCTCTTCTCACAAAAAAACAAAAATGCCATCGCAAAACTAGAATCCGAAAAAGAAGTATTGGAACTTAAAGCTAAAAATGAAAAAAAAGCAACTCTAAACAAAATCCTAATCGGCTCATCGATTGGCTTATTATTACTCGGTTTTCTGGGTTATAGAAACTTCAGAAACAAAAGAATACTCCAAAACCTAAAAATCACAGAGCTCGAAAAAGACAAACAACTTCTTGTAATTGATGCTATGCTAAAAGGTCAAGAAGAAGAACGTGGTCGCATTGCCAAAGATTTGCATGATGGACTTGGAGGACTACTATCTGGTACAAAATTATCCTTTACAAACATGAAAGAAAACCTACTACTCACACCCGAAAATGCCATTTTATTCGAAAAATCTATCGGAATGCTTGACACTACAATTAGCGATTTACGAAAAGTTGCCCATAATCTTATGCCCGAAGCATTATTCAAATTTGGCTTGAACGATGCTTTGAACGATTTTTGTAGTTCTATCCAGTTGGCATCAAACATTACAATCGATTATCAGAAAATTGGTTTAGATAGAAAACTAGGCAACACTGCCGAAACCTTTATTTACCGTATCATTCAAGAACTGGTCAACAATGCTGTAAAACATGCCGAAGCCAAAGAAATTTTGGTTCAAGTTGCTTACTCAAATACCAAAATTTCAGTTACAGTTGAAGACAACGGGAAAGGTTATGACAAAAACCAAGTAAATAAAGGCGATGGTTTAGACAATATTGCCTATCGTGTAAAATACTTATCGGGAACAATCGACACTGTATCTTCGCCAAACAATGGAACTTCTATAAATATTGAATTGAATGTTTAATCCAACCAAAATATTCATAGTCGACGACCATCAAATGATTATTGAAGGACTCAAATCGTTACTTCAAAACGAGCAAACTATAGATGTTGTCGGATCAGCGACTTCTGCCGAAAGATGTTTACAGTTTTTGAAAATGAATACTTGCGACGTAATTTTAATGGACATTAACTTGCCCGACACCAACGGAATCGATTTATGCGGAATTGTAATTTCCAAAAATCCTAATATTAAAGTTATTGCATTGAGCACATTCACACAAGGCACTTATGTTAGGAAAATGATAGAAAGCGGCGCAAATGGATATTTACTGAAAAATGTTGAAAAACACGAAATTCTTAAAGCAATTGAAACTGTTATTAATGGCAAAAATTACATAACTCATGAAGCAGAAATTGCACTTCGATACGAAAATGAACAACTAAGCAAGCTTCCAAAACTTACAAAACGAGAAACCGAAGTGCTTTCGTTAATCGCAAATGGCTTAACTAATCTTCAAATTTCCGAAAAATTATTTATAAGTATTGACACCGTTGACAGTCATCGTAAAAACCTGCATTCTAAACTCAATGTCAAGAATACCGCAATGTTAATTAAGTTTGCAACAGAAAACAATATATTGCATTGATTAAACCTCCAACTTCCCTAAGGTCTCCAAAACATAACTATGCATCACTTCGCGATAATCAAGATGCGTAACCATGCGTAACTTTCCGTGCCCCATTGAGCTTATTGAAATTCCTTTTTGTTTGAGTTTATCAAGCAATACTTGCTCATTAATGCTAGGTTTCACTTCAAAAATCAAAATATTTGTTTCCACAGATTCTACTTTAGCAACCCACGAAAGTTTTGCTAAAGCAGCCCCAATTTCTTTCGCACGTCGATGATCTTCTTCCAGCCGAATTAAATTATTTTGCAAAGCATACAAACCTGCCGCCGCCAAATATCCCGCTTGTCGCATGCCGCCACCAAAAATTTTACGAATGCGCAAAGCACGATGAATATCTGCTTTACTTCCCACCAATACCGAACCCACTGGCGCACCCAAACCTTTTGAGAAACAAACCGAAATCGTATCGAAAATTTCTCCAAACTGCTTCGGATGCTGCTTTTTGGCAACCAAAGCATTCCATAAACGTGCGCCATCAAGATGCAATTTCAAGTTATTGGCAACACAAACTTGCTTAATTTTCTTCAACTCTTCAATGTCATAACACGCACCGCCGCCTTTGTTTGTTGTGTTTTCGATGCTTACTAGTTTCGATAAAGGCGCATGATAAAACTCCGGATCATTAATTCCGTCCCGAACTTGCTCCGCTGAAATCATTCCTCGATTTCCGTCAATCAAATTAAAATTTACACCGCTATTAAAACTCGCTCCGCCACCTTCATACAAATGAATATGCGCCCACTTATCGCAAATAATCTGATCTCCAGGATTGGTATGCAACTTTATAGCCGTTTGATTCGCCATCGTTCCACTCGGAAAAAACAAGGCTGCTTCCATCCCAAACATCTCAGCAACAGTAGTTTCCAGTTCAATAATCGTAGGGTCTTGCTTGTACACATCATCGCCCACTTTGGCAGCAAACATAAACTGTAACATCTCACTACTCGGCTTTGTCACCGTATCCGACACCAAATTTATTTCCATATTCTAAATAAAATTTTATCTTTGTTTTTTTTGGAGCTAATCCCGCTATCCACTCCAATCTGTCATTGCGAGGTACGAAGCAATCTTCGATTTGATTGCTTCGTACCTCGCAACGACAGGATTTCCGTTACTATCGGGGCTAGTTTACTAATTGCAAAACTACAACATTTATGACAAATTCCGAACAAATAAAAGGAATTGTAGAGCGTCTTGGTGCGTTGAGGAGGTATCTTTGACGTTGATGCCAAGCTTATAGAAATTACCAACGAAGAAGAAAAAACCTTCGCACCCAACTTTTGGAACAACGCTCGTGAAGCCGAACTTATTGTAAAAAATCTCCGAACCAAGAAAAAATGGGTCGAAGATTATAACAAAGCAGCCGAAATGAGCGACGAACTCCAACTTGCCTACGAATTTTATAAAGAAGGTGAACTTACCGTTGATGAGTTGGACAGTCAATATGATGCTACCAACCTTCATATAGAAAACATCGAATTCAAAAACATGCTTTCAGAAGAAGGCGATTCTTTGTCAGCGGTACTACAAATAACTGCTGGTGCTGGTGGAACCGAAAGTTGCGATTGGGCATCAATGCTCATGCGCATGTACATGATGTGGGCCGAACGACAAGGTTACAAAATCAAAGAACTCAATTATCAAGAAGGCGATGTTGCAGGAATTAAAACCGTAACACTCGAAATAGAAGGCGATTACAGCTTCGGCTATCTAAAAGGCGAAAACGGTGTGCACCGATTGGTACGCATTTCTCCGTTCGATAGCAACGCCAAACGACATACTTCGTTTGCATCGGTATATGTGTATCCGCTAGTTGACGATACCATCGAAATCGAAATTAATCCCGCCGACATCGAAATTACAACCGCTCGCTCCAGCGGTGCAGGCGGACAGAACGTAAATAAAGTCGAAACAAAAGTACAATTGGTGCACAAACCCTCCGGAATTCAAATTCAATGTTCGGAAACACGCTCGCAATTAGACAATAGAAAACGCGCCATGCAAATGTTAAAATCGCAATTGTACGAAATCGAACTCAAAAAACAACAAGCACAACGCAGCGATATTGAAGCTGGAAAAATGAAAATCGAATGGGGATCGCAAATTCGTAATTATGTCATGCAACCTTACAAATTGGTCAAAGATGTGCGCACCAGCCACGAAACAAGTAATGTTGACGGTGTTATGAATGGCGAAATTGATGAATTTTTAAAAGCATTTCTGATGATGATGGGGCAAAAAGACAGTGATTAGTAGGCAGTTTGCAGTCTCAGTTTGCAGTCTCAGTTTGCAGATTTAAGATTCAAAAATTAAGATTTTACTTTTTACAAAAAAATAATTTATAATCATGAAATCATATACACTTCAACAAATAAACGAAATCCTTAAAGGCGAAATCGTTGGCAATACCACTCAAAACATTACTGCACCCGAACAATTAGATTTGGCTTCAGTAACCGAAATTTCGTTTATAGGTAACAAAAAATACGAAAAATTTTGGGAAACTTCCAAAGCTTGTGTTGCCGTCGTTAATCTAGATATTGCAATCGAACCTGGCGATAATCGTGCATTTATCAAAGTAAAAAATGCAGATTTAGCCATGTCGCAAGTTTTAGAAATGTATGCGCCACCAACACCAATATTCAAAACAGACATTCACAAAACTGCAAACATTGACGAAACGGCAACTATAGGAAAAGGTACCCGCATTGGTGCAGGAACATATATTGGTCCAAATGTGTCAATCGGCGATAACGTTACGATTTATCCCAACGTAACTATTCTCGACGAATCAAGCATAGGTAAAAACACAATAATTTGGTCAGGAACTGTTATTAGAGAACGTTGTCATATCGGTAACGATTGTATAATTCATCCCAATGCGACTATTGGAGCTGATGGTTTTGGTTTTCGTCCCGATCCAGAACGTGGTTTGGTCAAAATTCCGCAAATCGGAAATGTCATCATCGGCAATAATGTGGAGATTGGAGCCAACTCGTGCGTAGATCGAGGGAAATTTAGCTCGACGGTTCTTGGCGATGGTTGCAAGATTGATAATTTGGTGCAAATTGGACATAATTCCAAATTGGGTAAATTTTGCATTATGGCAGGAAATTCAGGTTTAGCTGGTTCTGTAACCTTAGGAAATGGCGTTATCATTGGCGGAAGCGCTTCTATAAAAGACCATACTACTATTGGCGATGGTGCTATGGTTGGTGCAGGTTCGGGCGTGGCGGGCGATATTGAAGCTGGCAAAACCGTCTTGGGTTATCCAGCTATTGATGCTCGTGATGCGCTCAAACAATGGGCAATTTTGAAACGATTGGTTCGGGATTCA
>JAYVZG010000013.1:0-104464 GCA_043783565.1 Flavobacterium sp.
GCTTTGGTATAATTGGCAAAATATTCGACCACTTTATAATACTCTTGAAAATTAGAAATCATTACCGTTTGACCCAGCGAACAAAGCAATTCGGCTCTATCCATAAAATCTCTTTCGTCAATTTCACCATCAGACCGCAAGTTGGATAAGGTAATTTCAAAAACGACAAGTGTATTTTCTTTATCTACTTTATTTTCATCAAGAAACATCTCTAACGATTTCTCGTACATGTCCATATTTACCTTTGTAACAGGACGAAAACTTCCTCTCAAGGCAAGTATGTTTTTTTTGTATAAAATGGCGGCTGGTAGTATGTTTTTGCCTTCAGGGTCAAACATTACGGCATCTGTCATTCCGTTTTTTACTAATTGTAAACTCATCAAACGGTTGTCTACATGAGCAAAACGAGGTCCAGAGAAATTGATAGTATCTATTTCAAGTTGATCTTTGTCTAAATGGTCGTATAAATAGCGCAACAATCTTTTTGGGTCATTGTATTTATAATAAGCACCATAGATTAAATTTACACCAAGAATACCAAGCGTTTCTTGTTGCAATCGCACATCAGTTTCCTTAAAACGAATGTGAATTATAATTTCGTTATAGGCTTCTTCGGGGTCTATTTGATAACGAACACCAACCCAGCCGTGTCCTTTGAATTGTTTAGCAAAGTCAATAGTAGCAACGGTATTTGCATAACTAAAAAACATTTTATTAGGATGTTTTTCACGACTTAAACGCTTTTCAATCAAGTTTACTTCATGAGTTAGCATTTTTTTTAATCGACTTTCAGTCACATAACGCCCATCTTCTTCAATTCCATAAATGGCATCACTAAAGTCTTTATCATAAGCACTCATTGCTTTTGCAATAGTTCCCGAAGAGCCACCTGATCTAAAAAAGTGTCTTACCGTTTCTTGTCCAGCTCCAATTTCAGCAAATGTCCCGTAAATATTTTCATTTAAATTAATACGAAGCGCTTTATCCTTCGTTGAAGGAACTTGCTCAATGACTTTATCGCCTTTTAATTTTATTTGTTTGTCCATGATTTGAGGTAACGTAGTATTACTTTGACAAAGTTAATAAAATAGCACTTTATCAAGTGAGAATTAATAGTATTTTTGTAAAAAAAAAATAACATTTTGAAAGTCTATTTTTTAGGTACTGGAACTTCACAAGGTATTCCAGTTATTGGAAGTCATCATTCTGTTTGTCTAAGTACAGATTCAAAAGATAAAAGATTGCGCGTCTCCATTTGGATCCACTGGGAAGAGTATTCGTATATAATCGATTGTGGTCCCGATTTCAGACAGCAAATGCTTATTTCCAATTGCCAAAAAATTGATGGAATTCTCTATACTCATGAACATGCCGATCATACTGCAGGTTTAGATGATATTCGACCTTTTAATTTTAAACATGGCGCACTTCCTATATATGCTCATGAAAGAGTACTTGCCAATTTGAAAAAGCGTTTCGAATATGTTTTTGAAACCGAAAACAGATATCCTGGAGCACCATCAATTACACCGATTGAAGTCAAAACAGATGAAGCTTTTGCAATTGGAAATAAATTAGCTATTCCTATCCATGTGATGCACGGTAACTTGCAAGTTTTTGGCTATCGAATTGATGATTTTGCCTATCTTACAGATGTAAAAACAATTGATGAGATGGAAATTCAAAAATTAAAAGGCGTGAGAATTTTAGTAGTAAATGCATTGCGTGAAGAACCACATCATTCTCATTTTAATTTAGAGGAAGCCTTAAATTTTATTGCATTAATTCAACCTGAAAAGGCCTATCTGACTCACATCAGTAATATTTTTGGATTTCATGAAGACATACAAAAAAAATTACCTAAAAATGTATTTGTAGCCTACGATACTCTAGAAATTACTATATAACTTAATATTTATACAATGAAAAAATCATTATTTCTTTACCTTTTTATCCTAGCAGTTTTATTAAATATTTTTACTTATATGTATTATAGTAAAAAAGATATTTTTGATGAAACACAATTCAAAACAACCAATACTAAACTAAAAGATAGTTTGACTTCAATTGCATCCAAATATGAAGAGGCCAATTATTTTTCTTTAGAAAATAATCAAAATGCTCAAAATTATTTTGATTCTGAAGACTCCGAAAAAATTATCTCTTATGAGAAATTAATTCCTCTCGTAAAGGAAAAATTAATGAACTTAAATGATAGTCCAAGTGGAAATCCATTTACTGGGCAGGAAAAATTAGGAGTTCAAAAATTTATTATTAATAAAGCTAAAGTTTTAAATCACCGTTGGATTATTGCCGATTTTAGCGATGGTGAATATTGGGGTGAAGTTCTTTTGAAATATTTTGTCAATGAAGATGACACGATTTCATTCGAGATTATTCAATCAGTTTTATATCAAAAGTAAAGTGAATTTATTTTTTGACAACCAATTCTTAAAATCATGAAAGTTTTGAGGAGAAACGCCATGGCCAATGGGATATTCTTTATAGACCGTTTCAATGCCCAAATTTTCTAAAATTGGTTTTGCTTTTCGAGCCCAATCTACTGGAATTACTTGATCTACAGTACCGTGTGAGGTAAATATTTTTAAGTTTTTGAAATTGTTGCTTGTATAATTTTCGGCAACTATGTCTAAATTTAAATACCCACTCATAGCTATGACACGTTGTACTTTTTCAGGATAAGATAGCGCTACAGCATAACTCAATATACATCCTTGACTAAATCCAATTAGAGTGACATTGTTTGCATCTATTGGGTGATTTTCAATCAACTCCTCAATGAATTTTGCTATCAAATCTCGTGATTCTATTGCTTGATCATGGTCTGAAAATTTATTCTCATCCGCATCAAAATTAATAGCATACCAAGCATAACTCCCATACATCATATCATAAGGAGCTCGAACCGAAATTACGTAGTATTCCTCTGGAAGTTCGCTAGCAAAAGAATACAAATCTTCTTCATTACTGCCATAGCCGTGGAGTAAAAGCAATAATGGGTTTTTATCTTTTATGATTTTAGGTTCACGAAGTAAATAGTACAGAGATAATTTCATGTCGTTTAGATAAAATGAAACACTTTTTGGAATAAACTCCCCAATAAAGGTAAGGGTTTCATGTCACCTTTTATTGCTGTAAATATTCCATAACTCCACAAAACAGATACAAAAACCCACATGGTTCCAGAAATCATAAAGCTATTAAAGTTACTGACTATCAAGCCTAAGGAAAGAAAAGTAATTGTTAAACCCAAGGCTTGTCGAATGTGAAAGGAAGCAAATGAATTTTTATTTTCGGAATTCATAGAAATGGCAATCAAGACTCCAACAATTAGAATATAGCTTGTGATTGCGGCAGTTTTTCCTTCTTCTACAGTTGTGTTTTTATTCATAAAACTAATTTTCCTTGATTGTAAATTCCGTATACGTTTCCTTTCATGGAAGTGCCTAAAAAAGCGGAGTTTTTAGATTTTGAAAGAATATTTTCTTTTGTAAAAATCCAATTTCCTTCGGGATTAAAAAAAGTAAGATTCGCTTTATTCCCTTCTTGAATTGGTTGATTTTGAATTTTAAAAATCGATTTTCCAAAAGTCAATTTTTCGACAACACTTTCTAATGGTAAAATGGTAAGTAATGCTCCAAAAGCGCTTTCCAACCCGATAGTTCCGTTTTTAGCCAAATCGAATTCCATTTTTTTATGTTCGATATCAATTGGATTATGATCGGAAGTAATCATATCGATCGTTCCATCTAAAACGCCATTCACTAAAGCTTTTCTATCCGTTTCAGTTCTTAATGGTGGTGTTACTTTATATCGAGTATCAAATCCCTCTAGTTTTTCGTCTGTCAAAATCAAATGATGCACTGTTACACTACAAATAACTTGCAATCCTTTGGCTTTAGCTTCTTTGATTAATGCCACCGATTTTTCTGTAGAAATCGTCGGAATATGTAATTTACCTCCGGTATATTCTAATAAAAATAAATTACGCGCCAATTGCAATTCTTCCGCTAAAGCTGGAATTCCTTTCAATCCTAATCGAGTGGAAACAACACCTTCATTGGCAACTCCATTTCCTTTTAGGTCAGAATCTTGAGAAAAGGCAATGACTAAACCGTCAAAGTCTTGAGCATATTGCAGTGCAATTTTCAATAAATTAGAATTGCTGATACTTTTCGTATAATCCCCAAAAGCAATAGCTCCCGCGTTTTTCATATCGAATATTTCCGCCAAATCTTTTCCTAAACTTTCCTTTGTTAACGCCCCAATCGGGTAGAGTTGGGTTGCTGTATTTTTAGCTTTCGATTGTACAAAATGAATTTGTGATTGGTTGTCAATTACAGGAAATGTATTCGGTTGTAGTGCAATCGCTGTAAAACCACTTTTGGCGGCAACTTGCAATCCATTTGAAATAGTTTCACAATCTTCAAATCCAGGTTCACCAAGAGAAACACTCGAATCAAACCATCCTTGTGAAAGGTGTAAATTTTCAAGTTTTACTTCTTGGAAATCATCTGAATTGGGAAGTGATGTTCCGATTTTTTTGAGAACACCATTTTCGATAAGTACATCTACAATTTGATTATTGAAGGTGCTTTTCGAATCGATAATTTTAGCAGCTCTGACAATTAAATTCATTTTACAAATTTTTGAATGAGTACTTCGAATACTAAAAATAATAGAGCAAGAATGACAAACCATTTCCAAAGGGTATTGTCTTGTCTATCCGTTTGCAAGGTATCAAAAACAGTTGAGATAGAATCTTTTTGTGTGAAATCTGAAAGTAAATTTTCTGAATTATTCTCTAAAGTACTTTCCGTTCGGTTGTAATTAAAACTAGTGTTTTTAAGTAATTCCTCTTGTTTGTAAATTCCAAAATTACCTGCATGTTCAGGTTTGTCTGTGCAGGTTATTTTAACTTTATTATTCAACACTTGCTGAATTGGAATGAATTTCTCGTCTTTATTTTTTAAAGTTAAAATAGCGTCTTTACCTAATTCAGCATCAATAAAAATTGAATTAGTTTCTCCAATAATCATCGAAGAAACACCTGTTTTTTGAATGCTTTGTGCCATATTATAAAAAACGGGAACGATTAAAGGCGAATTCTGAAAATTTGAATTTTGTTTATTCAAAGCTGCCGTAAACACATAAACAGAGGACAACGGATTTTGAATGGAAGTCAAAAACACACTTTGATCTTCAAAACTTAAAATTGCAGGAAATGAGGCGCTAATTCCAAAGGAAGTTGCTGTTTTTGGATATTGAAAATTAACCACTTGTTTTTCAAAAACCGTTTTAAAGACAGGATTGTTAAAGGCTATTTTTGTAATTAATTTCTCTTTAAGCTGCAGGTTCTGAAATTGAATTTTTCCAAAATTATTCAAAAAGCTATTGGCATTGGAAACAGTATTTTCGGTAGAAGGAATAAATATCACATAGCCTCCTTTGGCAGAAAATGTTTTCAAAGTCGTTTGTAATGCCTGAGGAATATCCGTCAATTCATTTAAAATAATAGCATCTTGATTTTCAAGCTGATTGTAATCCAAACTCGAAAGGGAATAGTTGTTATAGTTAAATTCAGTTGAAGTATAAATACGTTTTAAGAAATCGCTTTTCTCTGGAGTTCCAATACTTAACACATTGAGTTTTTCAGGTTTTGAAATACTAAAATACATCGTGTTGTCATATTCTAAGCTATTGTCAGTAATAGAAGCATAGCCATTAAAATCATCTTTTGGAATTGTAAAATTAATCACCTTTTCTTTAGATTCCATTTTAATAATGGTCTTGGCAATGAGTTTTTCTTTATTGTATAAAGCTATTGGTAACTCTTTACTAGCTTCTCCATAAGAAGAAATATGAATTCCAATTTCATAGAAATTATCTAAAGTTTGTTGAATATAAACGCTATCAATGGCAACATTGTTTTTTTGTTCCGCTTTGGGTACTACAAAAATGGTATTCCAGGAAGCATCAATACTTTTGAGTTGCTTGGCTTGAAGTCCAATCGCATCGGTAATTACAATTACATCTTTATTCAAATTGGAAGGATGCGATTTGATTTTAGCCATAGCACTTTCCAATTGAAATGGTAATGGACTGTATTGTAGGTTTTGTAATTCTTTTTGAATGGATTTAATATCCGTATTCCAAAATGTTTCTGAATTGGTAATCAATGAAAAATCCTGATTTGAAGGAGCATGTTCTAATATATCTTCAACGGCTCTTTTTAGCAAAGTTCCTTTTTGCCCTTTAGTTTGCATACTGTATGAATTGTCAAGGATAAGATACATTTCATTCAGACTGTTTTTACTGTCCTTACCTTTAAAAAAAGGCTGCGCAAAAGCTAAAATAACAAAAGCTAAAAGCAACAAACGTGTCGCTAATAACAACCATTTTTTGATTTTGGAACTCTTTCTAGTTTGAATGGAAATTTCCTTTAAAAAACGAACATTCGTAAAATATTCTTTTTTAAATCGACGCAATTGAAACAAGTGAACCAATATTGGAATAATCAGTAAAAAAAGGAAGTAGAGAATTTCCGGATGTTTAAATTGCATACTGATTTTAGTTGAGTTCCGTGATTTTAAGTTGTCAAAAATAACAACGAATTATCAATTATTTATTATCAATTGTCAATTATTTTTTGTCTTTTCTTTTTTTATCTCGAGTCTTCAACATATTTCTATTGACCGAACCTGAGATTTTCTTTTTGGTTTTTGAAGGGCCACCTAAATTGACTTTTTTATTCTTTTTGGCCTTTTCATGAAAAGCACCATCGCCCTCTAATTTTGGTTTTTTCAACAAGAATTTTATAGGTTCTTTGTCTTTTTCTGGACCAATTAATTTGAGTGAAATTTCAACTTCAGTAGGAAACGGAATGTTTTCAATTTCTTTATTCATTAAAACTTCAGCACCCAACTTATATTCTTCTTCTCTTGCCGTATAAAAACTAATAGCTGTTCCAGTTGCATCTGCACGACCCGTTCTTCCAATTCGGTGCATATACAATTCAGGGAATTCAGGCATTTCAAAATTGATTACATGAGTAATATCCGAAATATCCAAACCTCTCGCCATAATATCGGTGGTAATGATGCCACGCAAATTACCTTCTTGAAAATTGGCCATCGTACTTAAACGATAATTCTGTGATTTATTAGAGTGAATGACACCAAATTGTCCCTCAAAATCTTCATCGATACTCTCGTGAAGCATGTCAGAAATTTTCTTATTATTCACAAAAATTAAAACACGACTCATGTTTTCGTTTTCTGTCAATAAATGTTTCAAGAGATTAATCTTCGTATTGAAATTAGAAACAGCGTAGGAAATTTGAGTGATGTTTTCTAATGGAGTTCCTGAAGATGCCAAACTTACTTCTTCTGGAAAATCGAAAAAATCATTCAAAACGGCATCTACTTCATCGGTCATCGTTGCCGAAAAAAGAATGTTTTGTCGTTTGGGTTTCATCATCGCTAAAATTGATGTTAGTTGCGGACGAAATCCTAAATTCAACATTTCATCAAATTCGTCAATCACTAATTTAGAAGTTTCATCAAATCGAATCACATTGTCTAAAGCCAAATCCATAGTTCTACCAGGAGTACCAACTAAAATATCAATTCCTTGATAGACTGATTTTTTTTGAGTATTGATATTCACTCCACCATAAATTCCTAAAGTTCTAACCGACATGTATTGGGTGAGTTTTTCGACTTCTTCAACAACTTGAACGACCAACTCTCGAGTAGGAACCAAAACGACTATTTTAGGAGTATGTGTTGGAGTAAACTTGTATAATTTTAATAAAGGTAACAAATAAGCAAAGGTTTTGCCAGTACCCGTTTGTGCAATTCCCATCATATCACGACCCGACATAATCACTGAAAAAGATTTTTCTTGAATAGGAGTTGGAATCGAGAATCCCAATTCATCAATTGCTTTTTGAACGGATTTTGGAAGATTGAATTGCTCGAAAGTGCTCATTTAGTTCTATTTTGCGCAAAGGTACACTTTTTAAGGCATTGAAAGCACTTCTATATTTACATCGAGCTTGCTTCATGATTTTGAACCATATTTTGATACACAATACTTGAAATTTCTCTAGCAACTTGAGGTAGTTGTTTGAAATCTTTTCCCTTAGTCATAATCGTAAGTACATAAGGATTGTTATTGAGATATACAATTGCAGTTTCGGTGAGTTGTTGTTCGTTTTGATCGCCAGCTTCACCAAATTTATGAGCTACTTTTACAGAATTAGGCAATCCACTTTTTAAACCTTCATTAAAATTGCATTTCTGAAGTAATTCTGTAGCATATTCAGAATTTTTTTTGGTTAAATACGTGGCGTTATAAATTATTCTCATATAATAAGAAATCTCTCTAGAAGTAAGTGGATAATTTTGTGATGTAATTTCGGGAGCAACTAATCCTATGTCGGTAAAAACTTTTTTATATTGAGCCATATTCATATTATTAAATAATAAGGTTGTAGCATCATTGTCAGAATAGGCAATCATATAATTCAGTAATTCTTTGATAGAATATTTTTGACCCAATACAATAGATTTTGATTTGTAATTGGGGTGTTTGGTATAGGAATACTTTTGGCTGTATTGAATCTCTTTATTTAAAAAACCAGGATTTAAATCTTCCATTTTTAAAATAGTAACCATTAAAGGTATTTTCATCAAAGATCCAGGAAAAAATTTTTCTGTGGTATTTATTCCTGTCCAACCATTTCCATTAAATTCTTTCAAATAGAAAGAAGCAGAATTTAGAACTCCTATTTTTTTATAATTATCAATCACAGTAGTTATACTTTGTTTAGTAGCATTTAAATCTTCGGATTCACATTTATTATCTACAAACAATATGGGATTAATATAATCGTAGCCAGATAATCTTTTTACTTTATAACTACAAGAATTTGAAGTTAATAAATCAGAATTTAATTCATTAATATTATTTTCTGAGTTTGTTAAATCCTTTTTATGAACAAAATAATAAGTGACAAAGTTGGTTGCTAGTACTAAAACTAGCAAGACTTTTAAAGAAGTTTTTCTTTTAAAAATTGATAAATTCATAAGTTGGTTAAGTTTTTATTGTATAAAATACAAATGGCGGTGCTAATTTAAGTCTAAATCACAATAAATGGTTTCCTATTATAAGACATTTAACATTCAGTTTACCCTACCCAAAAATCGAAAAATTTGTAATTTTCTGAAAACTAGACTTGTAAGAAAAAAAAGACATCTTTGTTTGTTAAAACCCTTCAAATACTCCCAACCCAAATAAAGCAAAATCGTATTTTACAGGATCAATCGCATCAAATTTTCGAAGTGATTTGTCTAATTCAGCCAAAGCTTTTCCATCGTTTTGTTTTCGAGTTAACAATCCCAATTTGCGGGCTACATTTCCAGAATGAACATCCAAAGGACAGGATAATTTGGAAGGTGAAATAGTTTTCCAAATGCCTAAGTCGACACCAGTTTTGTCTTGACGAATCATCCAACGCAAATACATGTTGATCCTTTTGGCCGCTGAATTATTGAGCGGGTCGGAGATGTGTTTTTGAGTTCGATTTTGATGTTTAATTTCAAAAAACAATTGTTTCAATTCATGAATGCTTCTTTGCAAACTATCCGATTCTTGATGCAATACAAACACATTTTCTAATCCATTATGATTTCGGTAAATATGCTGTAGTCCTTTAATAAAAGTAGCAAAATCAACTCCATTGAAAGTACGATGTACAAATTGTTCTACTCTTTCTAAATCAGTTTCTGAATGCGACATCACAAAATCAAAGGGAGTATTTCCCATGAGCTGCATCATTTTGTGTGCATTTTGAAGAATCATTTTCCGATTGCCCCACGAAATAGTGGCGGTCAGAAACCCAGCAATTTCGATATCTTCTTTTAGAGTAAAAAGATGTGGAATTTGTATCGGATCACTTTCGATAAATTTTTTTGTATTGTATTGTTTTACTTTTTCCTCTAGAAATTCGTGCAATTCGTTTGGAGTCATGGTTATTTTACTTTTTTGGAATAAAATCCTTCTGCTAAAGTTTTTCCTTTCAATTGTGGAATATAACCCAATTTTTGTTCTATATAATCGATTTGCTGGCTATTGACACAAGGTAATTTTCCATTTCCAGTAACCCAAATATACGTGTTTTCACCAGGTGAAAAATAATCTAAATTCCCTTTGCTATTCAAGGAATATTGGGTGTTTAAATTTGAATTCGATTGTGGAATTATACTTTGAGTCCTCGTAAAAGTAGTTGGTTTGAAATTGATTCGGTTGTGATTTTGACTTATAGGTTTCGGAAACAAAATGAAGTAGCTTGAAACAATTAACGAAAGGAATAGCGTACTATAGATTGTATTTTTTTTTGACAATACAAGTGAAACTAATAATAAACCAAAGAAAACTACAAAAGACAAAACAAAACGATATTGAGGTGTTGTTACTATTAAAAATAGAAGTTGCAATATCATTACCCAATAGAGAATTAAGATAGATTTTTTAGAAACTATTTTTTTAAGAATAAATGGAACTATTATGAGGATTGAAAGAATTGCAATTGTAAAAAATCGAGTTATCCATGAATGCGTTATCCATTTAACAAAGATTTCAAAACTAGAAAGTTGGAAATACTCTTTCTGGGAAACTATAAAATCATAGTTCTTTGCCTCGTTCCACCAGAAATCATAAATAACTTTTGGAATTGAATTGTCGGATGAAAAATAGTCTGCGAGTAGCGATGAAGGATACAAAGGATAGCCAGTGAGAATCGTATTTTTGACTACAAATAAGAGAAATACAACAAAGACAAGTAGGAGACTATAAACTATTTTTGTTTGATTTTTTGTACTATTAGAAGCAAAATAAAATACTGGAATTAAAGATATTGGCAATGCTGAGATTTTGATAAAAAGAACAAATAGTGCAAGCAACGAGAGTATTGTTAAGGCATCAGAGTTAGATTCATTACAAAACTTTATGAAATAATAGAAAAGTAAAATTGAAAATATAATAACTGTTAAATCAGGAGAAGGAACATTAGAAAATGGAATGAGAAAAACTACAGCAAGTGGTAAAATTCCCAAGTTTAAGTCCCAAAAGTTCTCCGTTTTAAAATACTCGTGTAGCGAATTGATTGAAAATGCAATTCCCAAAAGCAAGCAAAATCCATTGAGGTCATTGCAATTTTCATTGAAATAGGAAAACGAGAAAACGCTTTGCAAAATATGCCAGCCTGAGGTTTGTCCGAAGAAAATATGAAGGTTGGCGAGACCTGGAACAAATCCATATTCGTTAAGCCATTTTATAGTTTGGATATAATACGTTTCATTGTCTATGAAGATTGAACTAGAAGAAGATTGAAACAATACCATTACCAAAAACAGTAAAAAGAATACTTTTAAAATGGTGCGAATCTGCTTTACTTGAAGATAAAGTGAGCTGTATAGTTGTCTCAAATCTTGCTGATATTTTCCAATAACTACAAGCTGAAGAAATAGTAAAAGAAGCTGAAATTCAAAATTAATTCTACCAAAAATAGCCCAAAAACTGGCTAGCAAAATGATAGCAAACATGCCGAAAATTAGGGTAAGTGTAGTATCGAGGTTTTTAATTCCTAGTAGCTTTTTAAAGGCAAATCCAACGTTAAGAAAAGTAACACCAAGATATAGCCATATAAAAAAGATAATCAACATACGACTTAGGAAGAAATCGTTCCGTTGACCATTATCAATTTTCGATCGGCCATATTCGCTAACTCCTCGTTGTGCGTCACTATTACAAAGGTTTGTCCGAAAGTATCTCGAAGGTCAAAAAACAATTTATGCAAATTTTCAGCAGACGTAGTATCTAAATTTCCCGATGGTTCGTCAGCAAAAATAACCGCAGGTTTGTTAATTAATGCTCTTGCTACAGCAACACGTTGTTGTTCACCTCCTGAGAGTGCGTTAGGTTTGTGGTGTATTCTATCCGTTAATCCGAGATAATCTAATAATTTTTGTGCCTCTATTTCGGTTTCTTTTTTGTTTTTATGGGCAATAAATGCGGGAATACAGACATTCTCTAAAGCCGTAAATTCAGGTAAAAGTTGATGAAATTGAAATATAAAACCCAAATGCAAATTTCGAAATTGTGATAAAGCTTTGTCATTCATTTTTAAAACATCTTCACCATGAATTAACAAGGATGTTTCATTCGATGGAGAAGGTCTGTCTAAAGTGCCAAGAATTTGCAATAAAGTCGTTTTTCCGGCACCTGAAGCACCTACAATAGAAACAATTTCGCCTTGTTTGATTTCCAAATCAACTCCTTTCAATACTTGAAGTTGATCGTAGGACTTAATAATATTTTTAGCATGAATCATTTCAAACGGTTTTCACAAAGAAACAAAGTTTTTTAGAATTATCAGAAAAGAAAGGCACAAAAGCATTTCGCCTTATCAATACTCACCAAAGACAATTTATAAATAAAAGTTAAATATGATTTTTTGTTTAATATTTCATTACTTTTGATGAACAAAATGGTTGCTACTTAAAATTCTACTCTTGAATGCAATAACTATAAATACTACGAAGAAAGCTTCTATTGAAATAACCACTTTTGCAGGTGGTTGTTTTTGGTGTACTGAAGCAGTTTTCTTGTCGCTAGATGGTGTACAGATTGTTGAATCAGGATATATTGGAGGAAAAACCCTCAATCCAACATATAAAGAAATTTGTACGGGTCAAACTGGACATGCAGAAGCCGTTCAAATTACATTCGATGCCGACAAGATTAGTTTTAGTGATTTGCTCAATATATTTTTTGCAACACATGACCCAACAACGCTAAATCGCCAAGGAAATGATTTCGGGACACAATATAGGAGTGAAGTTTTTTATCATAACGAAAACCAAAAATTAATTACAGAAGATTATATCAATCTTTTAAACACTTCCAAAATATATAGCAAATCTATAGTTACCAAAATATCCCTTGCAACACATTTTTATGTTGCTGAAAATTATCATCAAAATTATTACAATCAAAACAAATCTCTTGGATATTGCAGTTATGTAATTACTCCTAAAATAGAAAAATTGCAACAACAATTTTTATCAAATCTAAAAGTAAAGCCTTTAAATACTGAAAAATGAATACATTAACTGAAAAAGAAATATTCGAAATTATTGGTGACGATCACCAAATGTCCTCTGCGGAAACACCAATGAGAACAGATGCTTTCATGAAGACGGATGAACAGAAAAAAGCAGTTATCGAGAAGCACTTTCATATTATTATGGAAGAATTGGGTCTTGACATGACCGATGACAGCCTTCGAGGCACGCCACATCGAGTGGCTAAGATGTTTGTAGAAGAAATCTTTAGTGGGCTCAACCCAAAGAATAAACCTAAATTATCCGTATTTGACAATAGTTATCATTATGATAAGATGTTGGTGGAAGCGAACATTACTTTCAATTCAACTTGCGAACATCACTTTTTGCCCATCATTGGAAAAGCGCATATTGGTTATGTTTCAAGTGGAAAAGTTATCGGTCTTTCAAAATTGAATAGAATTGTAGATTATTATGCACGCAGACCTCAAGTGCAAGAACGCTTGATTATGCAAATTTTCAATGAGCTTAAATCTGCTTTAAATACTGAGAATGTAATTGTAGTCATAGAAGCAACACATTTGTGTGTATCGAGTCGAGGTATTAAAGACGAATCAAGCTATACTTCTACACTACAATACGGAGGGATTTTTAATGAAAAAGAAAATCGAAATGATTTTTTTAATATGTTGAAGTCTGAGAAATAGGCACCAGCAAGCGCCCATTTGAAATTCGCCTCTTAATTGAGGCGTTTTTTATTTGGAATCACTTTCTTTCGGAAGTAAGAAACCCAATTTCATACTTCGTAACATTTTCTTTTCAAAGGTCCAAAAGAATTGAAATTGACCAAACAAAAAACCAATAGCAACCAACAACACTTGGTATATTGGAAATATCAATAACAATCGAACAGGAGTAAACCAAAAACCCAGATCAGCTTTTGTTATTCCAAGCAACAAACAAAATGGTTTTGACAACCAAGCCGATGCAGAACCAGTAATCGCAAAGACTACAATGACAATTGTAAATTGGAAATTAGATTGAATTCCCCATCGTTCTTTAAGACTCGCCATAGGTTAAAAATTGACTACAAATATAAGTTAGAATTTTGTCACAATCGCTGTTTGTATCGACTTTGGAAGTACATAAAATAATGATATAGCAAATAATTGACTTCATATCCATATTGAATACTAGTGAAATAATCAATTCGCATTTCATATAAATTTGGATCAAAACTATAGGGTTGAGCCACGCGATTATTCCATTGAGTGACAAATCGAATGTTGCGATTTTCCAGATAAATCAGCGAGTAATAATTTCTCGGCTTTTGAGTGGTTAGCCAAGCTTCGAAACCAGGTTCGATGATGATGATTTCATATTGTAAAGAATCATTTGCAATCCGAATTGTATCATTCTTAGTGGTTGTTGTAGCTCCAACAGAGGAAACAGACGAAGAAGAAGCAACTGATTTCTTTTGCGAGCAACAGCAAATCAAAAACAAAACAACTAATGCCAACACTATATTTTTCATTTCCAATTCTTTGTATAAAGTTAACGAAAGGATTGTTTAAAAGTGTTAACGAGAGTAGTTTTAACAAAAAAAGTCAAGCATTACACTTGACTTTAATTCTTATTTATTTGAAGCTAATCGGGACTATCTACCGAAGAGTTTTCCTAATAATCCGCCAATGCCGCCTTTTTTAGTTACTGCTGCCATCGCATCGCTCATATCTACTTTGCCATCTGCATTTTGATCCAAACCAAATTGACCACCGTATTTAGAAACCGCATCCATCAAACCAGCATTACCATTTCCTCCAGAAATTGCATTGACCAAATCAGAAACTTCAAAACCTTTGTGATTCGGATCTTTCGCATTGCCAACCAAAGAGCCTAATACTTTTGGAATTAAATTACTAGCAACTCCAGAAGCGGCGTCACTACTCAACCCAAACTTTTCACCTAGTTTGCCAGTTAATTGTTCCGTTAGTTTTTGAACTACTGGATTGTCAGCATCAGTGGCATTATTTCCTTGAAATAAACTGGCTAAATCAGAAACATCACCTTGAGCAGCCATATTCTTGAGCCCGTCTAAAATAGAAGAACTAGCTTCATTCATCACAGCTTCGTTATGTTCGTTCGGTACTGCGTTGTTTTTGACGACTGCTTCCTGACCAAATTGCTGTACTAATTGGGTTAATTGTTCAAACATTGTTTTGAAATTTAAAGTTGGAAATCAAAGTTAATAAAAAACTACTTGTAATGAAGAAGTACTGAAAATATAATCTGACAACAAAAAAAGTCAAGCAATAAGCCTGACTTTCATCTATTATTTAAAATATAAAGAATTATACTTTTTCCGATTTTAAAATACTAATGATTTGCTCGGCTAATTCCGTTCCGATTCGATCCTGAGCTTCTAATGTCGCAGCACCAATATGAGGTGTCAACGAAATTTTAGGATGCATCAAAATTGTAATTTCTGGAGTAGGCTCGTTTTCAAAAACATCCAAACCAGCAAACAAAATTTTATTGGCATCAAGTGCCTCAATCAAAGCCACTTCGTCAATCACACCACCACGAGAACAGTTGATGATTCCAACATGGACTTTCATTGCAGCAATTTCCGCAGCGCCAATCACATAACCATCCTGAGCTGGCACGTGAAGCGTGATAAAATCAGCATGCTTCAAAATATCTTCCATAGGTTCTGTAATAATATCGACATTGATAAATTGGTTGTTGTAAAAATCCACACGAATTTGAGCATTATCTACATATTTATCTGCAGCAATCACTTTCATTCCCAAGCCCAAAGCCATTTTCGCTGTTGCCTGTCCGATGCGTCCAAAACCAATAATTCCTAATGTTTTTCCTCTCAATTCAATTCCATTGGCATACGCTTTTTTCAAACCATCAAAATTAGAATCACCTTCCAAAGGCATATTTCTATTAGAGTCTTGCAAGAAACGAACTCCTGTAAACAAATGGGCAAATACCAATTCCGCTACACTTTCCGAAGAAGAAGCTGGGGTATTAATCACATGAACACCTTTCGAGCGTGCATATTCTACATCAATATTGTCCATTCCAACGCCACCACGACCTATAATCTTAAGATCTGGGCAAGCATCAATAATATCTTTTCTAACTTTCGTTGCACTTCGCACCAAAACGACACTAATGTTGTTGGCATTCACATAATTGGCAACTTGTTCTTGCGCCACTTTTGTAGTAATCACTTCAAATCCACCTTTTTCTAAAGCTTTAATTCCGCTTTCAGAAATTCCATCATTGGCTAATATCTTCATTATTGTTTAATCGTTTATTTATTTAATCGTTTATTCTAGGAGCTATTTCCCGCTGTCCACTATAATCTTTTGCGCCGAACAACGGCACAAAAGGATACCGTTCCCATCAGGGCTAGGGCACCCCGTCAATTATCAATTATCAATTAACTAAAAGTTCATTCCAGAAACTTTTCGCTCAAAATCCTGCATCACATCCACCAAAACCTGCACGCTTTCTAGTGGTAATGCATTATACATCGAAGCTCTGTAACCGCCTACCGAACGATGTCCTGTAATTCCAGAGATTCCAGCTTCTTTCCACAACGTATCAAAAATTGGCGTTTGGTCTTCATTCTCCAATAAGAAAGTCGCATTCATAAAGCTACGATCTTCTATATTGGCAGCACCTCTAAAATAAGGATTCCGGTCGATTTCAGCGTACAATAATGCTGCTTTGGCATTGTTTATTTCTTCAATAGCAGCAATTCCACCTTGGTTTTTCAACCATTGCATCGTTAATAAGGAAGCGTAAATTGGGAAAACAGGCGGCGTGTTATACATGCTTTCTGCTTTAATATGTTTTTGATAATCTAAAATTGCTGGAATAGATCGTCCTGTTTTTCCAAGGATTTCTTCTTTTACGATGACTAATGTAGTTCCTGCTGGACCCATATTTTTCTGTGCTCCGGCGTAAATCAAATCAAATTGTGTAAAGTCAATAACTCTTGAAAAAATATCAGAACTCATATCACACACTACTGGAAGATCCGTTTTAGGAAAACTTTTCATTTGCGTTCCAAAAATCGTGTTGTTGCTTGTGCAGTGAAAATAATCCGCATCCGCTGGAAACACAAATTCTTTCGGAATGTGCGTATAATTATCGTTTTTTGAAGAAGCTACAACCATAGTTTCACCAAAAGCTTTCGCTTCCACAATGGCATTATTAGCCCAAGTTCCCGTATCTAAATACGCTGCTTTTCCATTCACTTTCATCATATTGTAAGGCACCATCAAAAACTCTAAACTAGCACCACCACTCAAGAACAAAGCCTGATATCCTTTACCAGTCAAACCTAATAAATCTAAAGCCAACGCTCTTGCTTCTTCCATAATAGCAATAAATTCTTTGCTACGATGGGATATTTCTAATAAGGATAATCCAGAATTGTTATAGTCTAAAATCGCTTCCGCTGATTTTTCAAAAACTTCTTGTGGTAGTATGCACGGACCAGCACTATAATTATGCTTTTTCATGGTATCTGTTATCATAATAAAAAATTTAAGCTGCAAATTTCGGGAATAGGGTTGTAATAACCGAACTTATTTCGAATTTATTCGTAGGATGTTATTAACAAAAACGATGTAGTAGAAAAGGGTTTGGTCTAATTTTTTACAATCTTAAATGTTTGTGAAACGTCACTTTGAGCGTAGATTTTTGCAAAGTAAAGTCCTGAAGCAAAGTTCTCGAGTGAAATTTCACTAAAATTATCGATTTGGGTTTGCAGTGATTTGCCTGAAACTGAATAGATTTCGATTTTATTGATGCTAAGCGAATTATTGTTGTTGACAAAAACGCGATCGTTTGTCGGATTAGGAAATAAAGAAAATCCGTTGCTTTCGAATTGGTTTGTGGCTAATACATAATCTAGATAGTACGCATTACCATAATAAGGAATTTGAACTCTTTCTTCTGGGGCGCCGATGATTAAAGAATTGCCTTTATTCACCAAAGCATAACCAAAATAATCATCCTCGTTGACTGCTCCAGTTCCGAAATAGCTAGTTTGAAAATTCCAAGTATTGGCTATTTTTTTGTAATGTAGAACTGGAAATTTACGCATCATTTGCAATATATAACCAGTAGAACCAATGAAAATATTTTCATTGTCAGCTGTAATTTTGCCTAGAATAAAATCACTCCTTACGGAAGGTGGGATGTCAAAATATCCAACTGAAGTTGAAGTTCCATCTGCATTGATTTGTGTGATATTTACAGCATTATTCCAAACTGAATAAATATTGTTTTCGGACAAACTGAAGTCAAAATTGTCATCTATTCCTGCATATCCATTAGTTCCTTGAAAAGCATAGTTATTATAAATCAATTTGAACCAGATAAACGATTGCGAAGTATTACCACTATTTCTGCCGTAAACCACAAGAATATCGTTGTTAACTTCTATTTTCTTTCCAAGAAAAGAAAAATTAGATGATGTCAATTTTTGCTGAAAAACCCATTCAGTTCCATCAAATATATAGTAATAGACAGAACCAACATTAGTTGAAGCATCATTTCCTGCTACCTTAACATCCGCGGTGATAAATAACTTATTTCCAAAAACTTTCACGCAACTTCCAAAATAATAATTTGCTGCTATATCCGGAGATGGAATTACTTGTTCTAATTCGTAAGCCGTGGAATTTTTGCGATAAATATAAACAGAGCCTGAGTTAGGTGCAGAACTACTTAAAAATGGATCGCCGATTGCTAGTACACTATTATCTATGGAGATAGAAAATCCAAATAAACCAGCTATATTAAATGGTGGCTCGATGAATTGCTTTTGCTGAATACCATTTGCGTTTTTATCAAATACATAAACCCCGTCACGATTAGAAACGATAATTTCATTGCCGTCCAAGTCGACCTGATAACCAAAGATTATGGCACTTGGAACAAACGACGGATAAAAAGAAACAGGTGTTTGAGCATTACATAGATAAATACAAAAAAGAAACACAAATAACACGATACGATTTTTCATAGCGATAAGATTTTACCAAATATAAGCAAATTAAATTTTTATAAGGAATTCTATCGTATCTATTCCATCCGCATAATCCCATAGTTCAGGTTTTTGCGTTGTCCCAAACGGAATGCTATTTTTGACTAAATCATTCGAAACTACACATTGAATACTTTCACAGTCAATAATCAATCGTTTTTCAACTTCTTCCAAGTTGTCATAGTATTCATAAAAAACACTCGAAATCGGCGACGCATGGCTCGTGTCTTCTTTGATGGTTAGAAAACCATTGTCTAACAACTTGAAATTACTCATCAGGAAAACCGCTTTGTTATAATCGTAATTGTTGGCGTATTTTTCGTAATGAATGACCTCTTGATACACAAATATAGCTTCAAAAAAAGCTGTAAAGTCGTATCCTTTTGGTACAAACAATTTCGAAATATTGCGACAGCCTAATCCAAAATAACGAAAAATATCATCTCCTAAGGCAACCAATTGTACTGCGGTTTCTTGTCCATTTAAAATGGCCGCAGAGTTTCTAGATTTGCGAATGATGCTTGGTTTGTCTTTAAAATAAAATTCAAAATAGCGTGCCGTATTGTTGCTTCCAGTAGCAATAACGGCATCAAAATTTTCTAGTTTGCCTTCAACAAATGTGATGTTATTTTTTAATTTGGGCTCAATAGCAATCAAATATTTTGCTAAAAAGGGTAATAGATGTTGGTCGTTTGATGAGGTTTTTACAAGAACGTTATGCCCAGAAATCAAAACTGAAAGAAAATCATGAAAACCTACAAGTGGAATATTTCCCGCAAGAATTAAACCAATGGTCTTAGGTTTTATTTCCTCTAAATTATAAGGTGTTAGCCATGTTTTTAAGTTTTCTTCTGTCAGAGCTTCAGCCCAAGATTGAATCGCAAAATAAACCTGCTCCTGAGTATACCATCCGTTGTGTGATTGGGACAATTGAATCAAATCTACAAAGGCATCAAAAAATAAATCATTGTGTAATACACCATCTTTTTTGATATTGGAATTTTCTGAAAATTGGCCTAAAAATTTCCCTAAAACAACAAAAGCTTTTATTTTATCAATTTGTAACATTTGTTTACTTGTATATGAATAGATTTGATTGTAATTTTGCGCAAAAATAAACTATTATCGGCTATATGCAATAAGCTTTAAACAATAAGCTTTCTGCCTAAGGCTTATAGCTTAAAGCAAAATTAAAAATGGCAATTATAATCACTGATGAATGTATCAATTGTGGTGCTTGTGAACCCGAATGTCCTAACACAGCTATCTACGAAGGAGCTGATGATTGGCGGTATAAAGACGGAACCAAACTCAAAGGAAAAGTAATCTTACCCGACGGAACCGAAGTCGATTCAGAGGCAGCACAAACTCCAGTGTCTGATGATATATACTATATCGTTCCAGGTAAATGTACCGAATGTAAAGGCTTTCACGACGAACCACAATGTGCGGCTGTTTGTCCTGTAGATTGTTGTATTCCAGATGATAATCATGTAGAAAGCGAGGAGACACTACTTAATAGGCAAGCTTTTCTGCATAATGAATAGCATTTTAATCCCGAAATTTATTTGGGATTTTTTATACTATTCTTAATAAATTGTATTTTTGATTGGAATAATATTTTAAATTTTTAATTATTTCAATCCTTTTTTTAGTAGGTTTGTTAAAACATGCTACTGTATGATAAAAAAAGTATTCTTTTTATTTTTATTACTAAGTTCCTTAAAGTCAATTTCTCAAAGTGTCGAGAAAATAATAATAATAAAAGATCAAGACACGAATCTTCCCATCGAAGATGTAACTGTTTCTATTCTTAAAACTCGCAAAAATTTATTAAGTAATTCCGAAGGTATCGTTACTTTCGAATTAATTGGACCTTCTAATATTCAAATTCGACATTCTTCCTATATTGGTATTACGGTTCGTTCTAACACACTTAAAGAAGGAACAACAATTCTTTATTTAAAAAACAATGTCAATGACCTAGAAGAAATATTGGTATTCAAAAAACATCCTCAAAAAATTCTAGCTTCCATAATTGAAAATTCCAAAAAACAACTTACGATTCCAGCTCGACTAAAGGTATATTCTAGAGAGTTTTTTAAACTCAATGGAAATTATTCGTATTACAATGATGGGTTGATGAATTTTCAATTGTTAGATAAATCCAAAAAAATAAATACGGTACTTTTAGTGGAACAAAACCGTTCGAAAAGCTTGGTTGAAGAAGAAATTTCAGAAGATTTACTAGGATATAATCTGAATAATATCATGGAAAACTACTATAATTTCAAGTATTTAAATCCAATATTAACAGCTGAAGCAAAAAAGGAATATGATTTTGTAATAAAAGTGTATTCAAAAAATCGTGATTTCAACATAATTAGTGCAATTCCAATTGAAACAGCAATTGGATTGTTAGATAATTTTTCAATTATTTACGATCCTAAAAAGAAATTAATTATTGAAGTAAGTTCATTAATTACTCCCTTTGTGCTTTCTAAAATGAAAGAAAAAACAAGTAATGGTTCAAAGAACATCAATAAATCTAATTTCAAAACAATTTATAAATTTCAAAATGGTAATTATTATTTATTGAGTTCAAAAGAAGAAATCGCTTTCGAAAAAATCGAAAATGATAAAAGCAAAAACATTGAAGTTCGTAATTATTTCTTTACAACAAATTTTAGTATACAAAATTACGTATATAAGGATTCAGAAGTTTATAAAGACAAAACACTCTTCAATAAAAAAGACGTGATTTTAACAGACTACTGGAATGAATCTGGGCTAACGGCTACTGATGAAGAGAAGAAAATAGTAAATGAAGTTAATAATGAAATGGACAATAATTAATAAAAAACCTGAGTTCTAACTCAGGTTTTTTATTAAATAATATTTAAAAAGTAAATCCTAAACGAGTATACAAGTAAGAACCACTGAACCCCATTTGAACAGAATCCCAATATCCGCCAGCTTCTGTATTTCCTTGCTCATCTTGTTTGTCTGGATAAATGTTCAATAAGTTGTTAGCACCAATACTAAATTTTAATTGTTTCGAAAGTTGATATCCAGCTGTTAAATCGGTAACAATTTTTGCTCCATACACATCATCTTCGTCTGCATAATCTACTAAAACAACTTTGCTAAATCTAGTAAATGCAAGTCCTACATTTAATTTATGAATCGCATAATTTAGATTTAAACCAAATTTATTTTTTGGAGCCGAAGCTAATAAAAAAGCTTTTTCTCTTTTACCAAAAAAAGTGCCTTCATCAAGATTTCTATTTTTAACATTTTTAATCTCCATATCGTTTATATTACCAACTAAAGTAGCTCCAAATTTAGAACTTCCAATCGTTTTTTTCCATGCTAAGACTATGTCAAGTCCTTTGGTTTCTGTGTCGACGCCATTGACAAAGAATTGTGCTTCAGAAACTCCTAAATTAAATGAACTAGCATCAAAATATCCAGTCAACACAATACGGTCTTTTACATTAATGAAATAACCATCAACAGTAGCAGTGAAGTCGCCAAAGTTTGCCGTAAATCCTATCGAAGCATTAACCGCTTTTTCTTCATTTAATTTGTCAATGCCAAAGGCTTTTGTTACTGGACTATTATTAGGAGAAAGTAAAACTTCTGTTGCACCACTTGCGTTAAAATTGGTAAATCGTAAATTATAGTATATCTGTGCTAATGAAGGCGCTCGAAACCCTGTACTTAAAGATCCCCTTATGTTGATATTCTTTCCAGCTTTAATTCTTGTTGCAATTTTACCATTAGTAGTGCTTCCAAAATCGCTATAATTTTCATAGCGTATAGCACCACTTACTAACAAATTGGTTGTTATGTCTAATTCTGCGTCTGCATAAAGGGATAAATTAGTGCGACTTTTATCAACTTCATTCGCTGGACTGTAACCAGGAAATCCTTGGGAACCTCCTGGTAGTTGTATCGGATTTCCCTCATCATCTAAAATCTGATTTCCCTCATTGTCTAGATAGTAATTAATATTAGCGGGATTGGTATTGGCATTCACAGGCGTACCAGTAGTGTCGTAAGTAGCGAATGAGCCTTCTTCACCAGCAAAAATATTGAATTTCTCTGTTCTAAATTCAGCACCAAAAGCTACATTAAGACCATTAAGAATACTATCGTAATTTTTTGACAAATCAAAATTAGTTGTGTTTTGACTTAAACTATGACCTCCTGCATCAAATTCTGTCGGCGAAGCATTGCCTAAAGAAGCATTTAAGGTTCCTTTGATGTAATAATGAAATAAATTCTTTCCTGACGTATTACTAATATCTATTTTCCATCCACTAGCGGTTTTGGTTTTGAATCCTGCAGCAATTGAATTGTCAATAATATTAGAAGTTATTCGAGGTGTATATCCTCCAGGGTAGATACTCTCTACGACTCTTTCGCCACCATTTCTTGTGAAAGCATAGGCATCAGTGTCACGGTAGTTTCTCCCTCCAAAAGCATAAAATTCTGAATGATCTGAAACAGGAATTGACAGATTTCCCATAAAATTGAACCCTTGAATTTCAGCTTCTCCAAATCCTTTTCTGAAATCATATCCTGGGCGCAATGTTTTTTTCTTATTTAAATACTCCGTTGTGAAATTGGCAAAACCTCCTTTTTCTCCAATCGCTACACCATAATTGGCAGCAATTTTAACTGATTCACCGTCTAATATTGGATCGTCTCCGTAGGAATTTCCATTTCCATTTTGATCTAAATAATTATTATGGGTGTTTGGAGTGCCATCAATAAAATCGCCATCAGCATGGGGATTATAGCCTCCATAGGTAACTGCTCCAGTCAATTCGTTTACGTTGTCATTTAATACAATATTAATGACACCGGCAATGGCATCTGATCCGTATTGAGCTGCAGCGCCATCTCTCAAGATTTCAATTCTCTTGATGGCGCTTGCTGGAATAGCATTCAAATCTGTACCTGTATTTCCTCGTCCTCTGGTCCCAAATAGATTGATTAACGAAGATTGATGCCTTCTTTTGCCATTAATTAGAACCAACGTTTGGTCAGGTCCTAATCCACGTAAAGAGGCTGGGTCAACGTGGTCAGCGCCATCAGAACCAGATTGTTTGTTTGCATTAAATGAAGGGGCGACATATTGAAGCAGCTCATTAATTTCAATCTTACCACTTTGAGTAGTGACGTCTCTAACATTAATAATATCAATAGGAACTGCAGAATTCACCACGGTTCTTTTGGAGTTTCTCGATCCTACGATTTGTATTTCTTGTAATGTTTCTCCACCGCTAACTAAGATAACATCAATAGTTGTCAATCCTGAAGTGTTTTTTTCAATGTTTGAAAACCCTAGATAACTAAAAACTAGAGTGGCTCCATCTTTAACTTTTATCTTGTAATTTCCATCAATATCGGAGGCTGTTCCGTTGGCAGATCCTTTTTCGATGATATTAACACCTGGCAAAACAGCTCCGGAATTGTCTGTGACTTTTCCGTTAATTTCCTTTTGCGCAAAAAGAGTAAAAGTGCTAATAAAAAATAGGAATAGTGTGATTTTTTTCATAATTAATACTTGTTAATGGATAGATAGTTAGTTCAAGTTGTGAAAATTACTATTTTTTTAACTTTAAATAGAGTTAATTCTAAAAAAAATATTAAATATTTATCAATAAATATAAACCTTATATTTGCACACTTTTTAAAATAAACCACCAAGATGAAAGCAGGAATTGTCGGATTACCCAACGTAGGAAAATCAACGCTATTTAATTGTTTGTCGAACGCGAAAGCACAAAGCGCTAACTTTCCGTTTTGTACCATCGAACCCAATATTGGTGTCGTAAATGTGCCTGACCCAAGAATAGAAAAATTAGAAGCATTGGTAAAACCAGAACGCGTTCATATGGCAACAGTGGATATCGTAGATATTGCTGGATTAGTCAAAGGCGCTAGCAAAGGAGAGGGTTTAGGGAATCAATTTCTTGGAAATATCAGAGAGTGTAATGCTATTATCCACGTATTGCGTTGTTTCGATAACGAAAATATCATTCATGTTGATGGGAATGTAAATCCAATTCGAGATAAAGAAACCATTGATATCGAATTGCAACTCAAAGATTTAGAAACCGTAGATAAACGTCTCGAAAAAGTAAAACGCGCTGCCAAAACTGGTAACAAAGAAGCACAAGTGGAAGAAGCTTTTTTAAACAGAATTAGAGAAGCATTGCTTCAAGCAAAATCGGCAAGAACCGTTGAACCTAAAAATTTCGACGAAGAAGAATTGATGGAAAATTTTCAATTGATTACTTCTAAACCAGTAATGTATGTTTGTAATGTTGATGAAGATGCTGCCGTAAAAGGAAACAAATATGTAGATCAAGTCCGGGAATTGGTGAAAGATGAAAATGCTGAAGTCATCGTTTTAGCCGTAGGAACTGAAGCCGACATCACGGAACTCGAAACCTACGAAGAACGCAAAATGTTTCTAGAAGATTTAGGATTACACGAGCCTGGAGCTTCGGTTTTAATTCGTGCGGCCTATAGATTGTTAAAACAACAAACCTATTTTACAGCAGGCGTTAAAGAAGTTCGCGCTTGGACTATCAACATCGGAGCAACTGCGCCACAAGCTGCAGGTGTAATTCATACCGATTTTGAAAAAGGTTTTATTCGAGCTGAAGTGATAGCGTTTGATGATTATGTATCTTTTGGTTCTGAATCTAAAGTAAAAGAAGCCGGAAAATTGCGTGTAGAAGGAAAGGAATACATTGTGAAAGATGGCGATGTGATGCATTTCCGTTTCAACGTTTAATCGACGAACGACTATATCCTATATAAATAACATAAACCTGTAAATTATTTACAGGTTTTTTTGTTTTTCTAAATTCGTTTGCTTTCCTTTATAAACCCCTATTGTTATCAAGAGTAAATAATTTATGAACAAAACCAATCTACATAAAAACCTAAAACGACAACTCGATAAGTTTTTATCGGAAGATTTTATTAAGGATAATCCAAACTTAGCTACCTTTATTCAAACCGTTAATCAAACCTATTTGAATTATGAGAAAGTGTCAGAATCGTCCGAAAAATCTGCTCACTTGAATAATAAAGAATATGCTGCCATCAATGCTAAACTCAAAGAAGAATTAGAGAAAAAAGAGTTCTTTCAAAAGAAATTAATTGAAGCGATAAAAGAACTCGATTCAGAACGAAGAATAATTAAAAACGACAATAATTTATTAGATTTATTACACATTCTTCACAAGGAAATTGAAATCAAAAAAGAGTACCAAAAACAACTCTATCTTTCCATTGCAGATGCCGAAGAAGCCAACGAAGCCAAGTCGGAATTCCTCTCTATTATGAGTCATGAAATCCGGACGCCACTCAATGCGATCATCGGTCTCATCTACATCATGGAGAAAGAGAATTCACTCGAAAGTTTTCATGAAAATATTGAGGTCCTAAAACATTCTGCTCAAAACCTGTTTTTACTAATAAACAATATTCTCGACTTCAGCAAAATCGAAGCAGGCAAAGTCGATATAGAAAAAATACCCTTCAATTTAGTCGACTTAGTAAAACAAATTGCTCGTTCTTTAGATGCTCGAGCTTCTGAAAATCTAAATAAAATTGAAGTAATTGTCGACCCAGATTTTGTGCCTAACTTGATAAGTGATCCTTTACGAATCAATCAAGTAATTACCAATTTGATTTCGAATGCCATCAAGTTTACGCAAGATGGAAAGATTACGATAAAATTGCATCAAATAGCGGTGCATGAGAAAATATCGTCTTTTAAAATAGAAGTAATCGATACTGGAATCGGAATCGACAAAGACAAATTCCAATCTATTTTTCAAAAGTTTTCGCAAGCCGAAACCAAAACTTCAAGACAATTTGGGGGCACCGGTTTGGGATTGGTAATCACCAAAAAATTGTTAACTTTATTGGGTTCTGACATTCAATTTGATAGCGAAATAGGAAAAGGCTCTAACTTTTTTTTCATAATGCATTTACCAATCGATACCAAATTAGTATCAGTCAATACAAATAACTTACAAGAAGATTATAAAGAAGAAAAACTCAAAGGATTACGCGTATTACTCGTGGAAGACAACATGATCAATACCAAAATTGCTCAAAAAATTATGAGTCAATGGGATGTTGAAGTCGAAACCGCAGAAAATGGACTTGTCGGTGTTGAGAAATTCAATACTAATTCCTACGATGTCATTCTGATGGATCTTTCCATGCCAGTCATGGACGGGTATGATGCCACCATTGAGATTCGAAAAACCGACAAACTTATCCCGATTATTGCCTTAACAGCTTCTGCTTCGTTCGGCTATCTCGATCGCGCCCTTCAAATCGGAATCAACGAATACATCATCAAACCTTTCAATCCGAAAGAACTCAATATGAAATTGCGCAAGTATTATTTCTACTAAATCAGCAACTGATATTGTAGTGCCAGCCCCAGCTAAGATTAAAAAGCATCCGTGATTTAATCTGTCGAAATCCGCTTAATCTGTGGCAAAAAAGAAAATAAATTCTAGTTTTACATTGTTTTTTTTGGGCCAATTTCCAGCTGTACATTCCAAGATTTTCGCAAAAACACTTTTTTTGTAAGCCCCGAAAAGCGCTTCCGCTGGTCGCATTTTCAGGACAACAAAAAATAGTATTTTTCACAAAAATGCTTTCCATTGCCATCTGGGGCAGGTGAAGAAATTACGAATTACAAATTACGAATTATGAATTACGATTTGTCGTTAAAAATATTCGTTCCAACCTAACACCTAGAACCCAAAACCCAAAACCCACAACCCACAACTCCTTTGTCAATATCCTATTAATAACTTCTCTTTTTTCTACTTCCAAAATCTATTGAGATATGCTATATTAGCACGTTTCCATAAAACTTACTATGTCCGAACAAAATCAATATACCGAAGATAATATTCGCTCCCTCGATTGGAAAGAACATATCCGTATGCGTCCTGGAATGTATATCGGAAAACTCGGTGATGGTTCATCGCCCGATGACGGTATTTATATTCTTCTCAAAGAAGTCATCGACAACTGTATCGACGAGTTTGTCATGGGTTCCGGAAAAACCATCGAAGTCACGATAAAAGACAAAACCGTTTCCGTACGCGATTACGGTCGAGGCATTCCACTCGGGAAAGTCATCGATGTAGTTTCGAAAATGAATACGGGAGGAAAATACGATTCACTCGCCTTCAAAAAATCCGTGGGTTTGAATGGTGTCGGAACCAAAGCAGTCAACGCCTTATCGAATTATTTTAGAGTAGAATCAGTTCGTGACGACAAACAAAAAGCGGCGGAATTCAACGGTGGGAATCTAGTCTTTGAAGAAGACATTGTTGAAACTACGAAACGAAAAGGAACAAAAGTTACTTTTATTCCTGACGAAGCGATTTTCAAAAATTACAAATACAGAAATGAATATGTAATCAAAATGTTGAAGAATTATTGTTACCTCAATACAGGTTTAACAATTATCTACAACGGAGAAAAATTCTATTCCGATAACGGTTTAAAAGACTTACTCGACGAAAATATCGCAATCGAAGATATGGTGTATCCCATCATCCATTTGTTGGGTGACGACATCGAAATCGCCATTACACACAGTAAATCACAATACAGCGAAGAATATCATTCTTTTGTAAATGGTCAAAACACCACGCAAGGTGGAACGCATTTAGTGGCTTTCCGTGAAGCGATTGTTAAAACGATTCGCGAGTTTTACAACAAAGGTTTCGAACCTTCCGATATTCGTAAATCGATCGTTAGTGCCATAAGTTTGAAGGTTATGGAACCCGTTTTTGAGTCGCAAACTAAAACCAAATTGGGCTCGGCGGATATGGGTTCAGAAGCTGGAATGCCCTCTGTTCGAACCTTTGTCAATGACTTTATCAAAAATAAATTAGATAATTTTTTACATAAGAATCCAGAAACTGCTGATTTATTGTTGCGCAAAATTTTGCAAGCAGAGCGCGAACGTAAAGAACTTTCAGGTATTCGAAAACTAGCCAAAGACCGAGCGAAGAAATCGAGTTTACACAATAAGAAACTGCGCGACTGTCGGGTGCATTTGCCTGATGTCAAAAATCCACGGTATTTAGAAAGTACGCTTTTTATTACAGAGGGAGATTCCGCTTCGGGATCAATTACCAAATCACGTGATGTGAATACACAAGCGGTGTTTAGTTTGCGTGGTAAGCCTTTAAATTCCTATGGAATGTCGAAAAAAATTGTCTACGAAAACGAAGAATTCAATTTATTGCAAGCGGCGTTAGACATCGAAGACGACATGGAAAATCTGCGTTACAACAACATCGTAATCGCTACCGATGCCGATGTCGATGGAATGCACATTCGCTTGTTGTTGATTACGTTTTTCTTGCAATTTTTCCCTGAATTAATCAAAGAAGGACATTTATATATCTTGCAAACACCCTTGTTCCGCGTTCGTAATAAAAAGGAAACCATCTATTGTTATTCTAATGAAGAAAGATATGATGCGATCGAAAAATTAAAACCGAAACCTGAAATCACGCGATTTAAAGGATTGGGAGAAATTTCACCCGATGAGTTCAAAAATTTTATTGGAGAAACGATACGACTCGACCCGATTATGATGGATAAAAATACCTCGGTAGAGCAACTATTGTCGTTTTATATGGGGAAAAACACACCGGATCGCCAGGAGTTCATCATCAATAATTTGAAAGTGGAATTGGATGTAGTGGAAGCAAATTAAAGTTTAATAGTTTTGTCAGATAACCTCCAAAATAATACGTTTTTTTCTCAAGTTGTCGATTTGATTCAACAATCAAAGCAGCAAGTTGTTCGGACAATTAATCAAACAATGGTTTATACCTATTTTGAAATTGGTCGCATGATTGTGGAAGATGAACAAAATGGAAAAGAAAGAGCTGCTTATGGAAAACAAACTTTAAAAGCACTTTCTAATAAATTAATTCAGGAGTTTGGAAAGGGTTTTTCTGTTGAGAATCTTCAAAATATGAAAAGATTTTATCAAGTATATTCAATTTCGCAGACACTGTCTACTAATTTGAACACTGATAAAAACACCATCCTTATTCCAAATTCAATGACACGAACTTTTAAATTAGGATGGTCAAACTATTGCCTTTTGATGAGAATAGATGATTCAAAAGAAAGAGATTTTTACGAAATTGAAGCATCAAAAAACAATTGGAGTGTGCGTCAATTACAAAGGCAATATGATTCTGGATTGTATACCAGACTAGTATTGAGCAGAGATAAAGAAGCGGTTTTACAACTTTCACAAAAGGGTTTGATTATAGAAAAACCAAAGGATATCATTAAGGACCCATATATCTTAGAATTTTTAGGTTTGCCAGAATTAAATACTTATTCGGAATCTGAATTAGAAGAAGAAATTATCAATAAATTAGAACATTTTTTATTAGAATTAGGCAACGGATTTACATTTGTAGCAAGACAAAAAAGAATCACATTTGATGATAAACACTTCAGAATAGATTTGGTCTTTTATAATCGAATCTTAAAATGTTTTGTCTTAATTGATTTGAAAATTGGAGATTTGAAACATCAGAATTTAGGTCAAATGCAAATGTATGTGAATTATTATGATCGAGAAATGCGACTTGAGGAAGAAAATAGAACTATTGGAATAGTCCTTTGTCAAAATAAAAGTGTCTCAGTAGTTGAATATACTTTACCAGAAAATAACGAACATATTTTCGCAAGTAAGTATAAAACGATTTTACCAAGTGAAGCTGAATTGAAACATTTGATGGAAAATAAACATTCAAAATTCGATTCGATATGATGGGTTTTATCTATTTTAAAAAATCAGGATTGTATACGCGATCTTTCAAAAAGTATAAAAAAATAGAGCGTCCGATTTCGTGTTATATGCGTCATATTCCAAAATTTGAAAAAGGTTTTACTGTTGCTGATTTGATGCAAATTCTTAAGGAGTATGAAAACGATGTTAATCTTATATTCTTAGCATATACTAGAGGTTATGAATTACAACCTTTTTATGAAGAAATGAATTTACCTTTAGAAAAAGAGCCTGAAAAAAGCATGCAGTATTTAGAATTCAATTGGTCAGTTCAAATTAACAATTTTAACGATTTTGGAAAATCTAAGTATGAAATTGAAGAATATGTTCAAATATCTGGAAAAAAAGAAGGCGAAAAAGAAAGCTATAGTATTGGTTTTACTAGTTTAAATGCACTTAAAGAATCTGCTTTTAGGCTTAATAACAAAATTGAATATAGTACAATTCATTTTGGCGAAATTTGGGAAGAAAAAAAGTATAGGAAAGAAGTGTTTTTAAAAGGAATTAAAACATTTACTTTTGAAAACATAGTGGGTGCTTTTTTGAATGAAATCACCTATTTTGGATATCCAAATCAAAGAATTGAGGAAAGTGATAAGTTAGATGAAATTCATGAAAATTTAGATTTCTCAGAATTAATTCCAATGGAAGAAATCCAATTAGAATGGAAAGAAAAAGATTTAGCGGCATTGAAAAAGAAGAAAGAAACTAAATTGACATTTTTGAAAATTGAAAAAATGGAAAAAGAAATTGCTTTTTTACGAGAGCAACTTAAAAAATAGAAATTTACTGAAATCCTGAAATGAATTCAGGATAAATAATCAGCATCAATGAAAGACGAAGAAGACGAAGATATCAATGACAATTTAGAAGAAGACGACGCCCAAGAAAATTCCCAAGAGGAGTTTTCTGAAGTAGTAGTTCCTTCGGGCGAACATCATTTCTACGAAAACGACGAGGACGAAAACGATACCATTACCAAAGTTACAGGAATGTACAAAGATTGGTTCCTCGACTATGCTTCGTATGTAATTCTAGAACGCGCCGTTCCTGCGATTGAAGATGGTTTCAAACCGGTGCAACGTCGTATCATGCACTCGCTTAAAGAACTCGATGACGGTCGTTATAATAAAGTTGCCAATGTGGTCGGTCACACCATGCAATACCATCCACACGGTGATGCCAGTATTGGCGATGCGATGGTGCAAATTGGTCAAAAGGAATTATTGATTGACTGTCAAGGAAACTGGGGAAATATCCTCACAGGTGATGGCGCTGCGGCTTCGCGTTATATCGAAGCACGTTTGTCGAAATTCGCGTTAGAAGTTTTATACTCACCAAAGATTACTGATTGGGGCGTTTCTTATGATGGTCGTCGCGCAGAACCGAACAATCTTCCCGTGAAATTCCCATTGCTTTTGGCGCAAGGTGCTGAAGGAATTGCGGTGGGATTATCCACGAAAGTATTGCCACATAATTTTAATGAATTGATTGATGCGTCGATTAAAATTCTAAAGGGAAAACCATTTACTATTTATCCTGATTTTCAAACCGCTGGAATCGCGGATATATCCAATTACAATGATGGATTGCGAGGTGGACGCGTTCGGGTGCGTGCGAAAATTGGACAACTAGACAAGAATACCTTGGTCATTACGCAAATTCCATTTTCGACCAATACCACAACTTTAATCGACAGCATTTTGAAAGCCAACGAAAAAGGCAAAATCAAAATCAAAAAAATAGAAGACAATACTGCTGCGGAAGTAGAGATTTTAATTCATTTATATCCTGGCGTTTCTCCTGACAAAACTATTGATGCACTTTTTGCTTTCACAGCTTGTGAAACTTCAGTAGCGCCTTTGGGTTGTGTGATTGAAGACAACAAACCGTTGTTTGTTGGTGTCTCTCACATGTTGAGAATATCGACAGAACGCACGGTACAGTTGCTCAAAAGTGAACTTGAAATTCAACTGAGTGAACTCGAAGAACAATGGCATTTCCTTTCTTTAGAACGGATTTTTATTGAAAATAGAATCTACCGTTTGATTGAAGAAGAAACGACCAAAGAGGGCGTTATTGCTGCTATTGACGAAGGATTAAAACCATTCATCAAACCTTTAAAAAGATCGGTTACCGAAGAAGATATTTTGCGTTTGACAGAAATTAAGATCATGCGTATTTCGAAATTCGATAGCAACAAAGCACAAGATAAAATCGACGCGTTAGAAGGTGATATCGAACAAGTGAAATTCGATTTAGAACATTTGACGGATTTCGCCATTGCTTATTTTACGAAGCTTAAAGACAAATATGGTAAAGGACGCGAACGCCAAACCGAACTCAGAATTTTCGACGATATTGAAGCGACGAAAGTAGTACTTCGAAACACAAAACTCTATGTCAATAGAGAAGAAGGTTTCATCGGAACTGGACTCAAAAAAGACGAGTACGTCACTGATTGTTCTGACATTGATGATGTGATTGTGTTTCTTAGAGATGGAAATATGATGATCTCTAAAGTCGATGATAAAAAGTTTGTGGGGAAAGATATTATTCATGTGGCGATTTTTGATCGAAGTGATAAACGCACGATTTACAATATGATTTACCGTGATGGAAAATCTGGGCCAGCGTATATCAAACGATTCAATGTTTCGGGTGTCACTCGAGATAAATTATACGACTTAACGAATGAAGCCAAAGGTTCACAAATTTTATATTTTACCGTTAACCCAAATGGAGAGGCGGAAGTCATTACCGTATTATTGCGACAAATTGGAAGTATTAAAAAATTGAAATGGGATATTGATTTCGCAACGATGGCAATAAAAGGACGTGCTTCCAAAGGAAATCTCGTCACGAAATATCCGATCAAGAAAATCGAAATCAAAGAAAAAGGAATTTCCACGCTTTTGCCTAGAAAAATCTGGTTCGATGATACGGTACAAAAATTAAATACCGATGCGCGTGGTGAATTATTGGGTGAATTCCGACCGAATGATAAGATTCTAGTGATTTCACAAACTGGAAAACTCAAAGTGATAATTCCAGAACTCACTACGCATTTCGATGAAGATATGGTTGTTTTAGAAAAATGGATTCCGAACAAACCAATTTCAGCCATTTATTTTGATGGGGAAAAAGAACGCTATTATGTAAAACGATTCCTTGTTGAAACCGAAGGGAAAGAGGAATTTTTTATTACAGAACATCCGAATTCTCAACTCGAAATTGTAGCCACCGATTATCGTCCTGTAGCGGAATTGGTTTTCAATAAAATCAAAGGCGTTCAAAAAGAAAATCAAGTAGTCGACTTAGAAGCATTCATTGCTGTCAAAGGATTTAAAGCGCTCGGAAATCAACTCACAGCCGATAAATTAAAGCAAGTCAATTTGCTCGAACCATTGCCTTACGAAGCGCCAGAAGAAATTGTCCCAGAAGAATTAGAAGTGTCGGGCGATACTGATATTGAAGTTGCTGACGAAGATATTCAACTAGATGACGATGGTCAGATTACTTTATTCTAGAATTTTTAACCGCAAAGTTCGCAATGAATAAAATCGCAAAGGGCGCAAAGATTGATTTCTTTGCGCCCTTGTTATTATATCGTCAGAACGAATGAGAAAGTTATTGTTATTTATCCTTTTTAGAATCCAGAATTGCACCCGTCCCTGCGCCAACGCCAGCTCCTGCTAAACCTCCTATGATTGCGCCTTCCGTTTTGTTTTTAGAAATGACAGCACCAGTAACAGCTCCAACTCCAGCACCAATGACGGCTCCTTTTGCAGCACGACTCCAGCCTTTTCTTTTCTCAGTAACGGTCGTTGTAGTGTGTGTAGTGACATTTCTACTCGAATTTTGATGTTGATTCATTACGATTTTCATCGAATCAATAGATTTTTGTTTGGCTAGTGCTACTTGTTGTTTTGTCATTTCAACTTTCATCGAATCGATTGTTACTTGTTTTGTGTCATCAATTATACCTGCTTTATCTGCGATTTGCGGTTTACATGATACCAAAAACAGACCGATTAGCGTGAGACTTACTAATTTCTTTTTCAAGAGTTTTCTTTTTTGAATTAGCCGTAAAGATGCGACAAGTATGCTTGTGGATGGTATATTTTCTAAAGTATTTGTTATATAATTCCCAGTTTATAGCAATTCAGTTACTTTACAATCAATAATTTATGATAGAAACCTATCATTTGGGCACAACGCCGACTTACGGATTACAACAAATAAACCGTCGATCTGTGAGTTTATCTTTACAAATCAACGTCAAGTTGCGAATTGCCGTTTATTTTAAAAGCCTTTGCGTCTCTGCTCCTTTGCGAGCAAAAAAACTATGTTTTCTTTTTCTTCTTCGACATTTTCATATTCAATACTTCCACCAACAACGAGAAGGAAATCGCAAAATACAAATAGCCTTTCGGCACCACATCAACATGGTTTCCGAAGAAAGAAGCATGCGCCAAATGAGCGCTTTCGGTGACTAACATAAAGCCAATCAAGATCAAAAACGACAAACCTAAAATCTGAATTGACGGATTTTTATTGACAAAAGTACCCACCGGTACTGCAAACTGCATCATAATCAAAACCGAAATAACGACGGCTGCTATCATGATATACAAAGCGCCAACCACGCCATTGGTCATCCCTACAGCAGTCAAAATACTGTCGAACGAAAACACCAAATCAATCAAAATAATTTGAAAAATCACACTCCTAAAGGATTTGGCTGCTGAAGTCTTCATTTCCTTTTCTTCTTCGCCTTTTTGGTCTACTTTTTCGTGTATTTCTTTGGTGCTTTTATAAATCAAGAACAATCCGCCGAGCAATAAAATCAAACTTTGCCCAGAAATATCGGCGCTCAACCAACTTAGGTGAAAACTCACCCATGGTTCTTTCATGGCAATCAAAACCGTAATTCCCAAAAGCAAAACAATACGCATAAACATCGCCAAGAACATCCCTATTTTGGTAGCTCTTTTACGCTGTTCCGCAGGCAATTTTCCCGTGGCAATAGAGATAAAAATAATATTATCGATTCCTAGAACAATTTCTAAGAAAGTCAAGGTAAATAAGGCAATCCAAGCATTCGGGTTAGATATAATTTCAGACATGGTATTTATTTGTTGTTGGTTATCAGTTGTCGGTTGTCGGTTTCAAATTATCTATTATCAATTATCAAGTAACACAGCGGTTCCTTTTTGTTTGGTATCATTACCCACAGCACCAAATTCAAAAGTATAGGAATTTTTCGAAGTAGTCAAAATTCGAATTGAAATTGCTTTCTGTTCCGCCATGTTTTTCGGGTGTAATTTCTGAAGAATATATTCGCAATCGTTCACCCATCGAATTGATGCGGTGTCGGTCTTGCCTTTATAGGTTTCAATCACCATCGAATCCGTCCGAATGGAAGTCGTTTGATGTTTCACTCCATTAATCGTAATTTCCGATTGGTAGGTTCCGGTTTTAAAATCTTTGCAATCTCTCGCCGTGTCGTAGCAGGAAAATAGGAGAAAAAGCAAAGGGAATATAAATATTTTTTTCATAGTTTTTAGAAGCTTTTTGCTTCGCCTGTTCGCCCTTTCAGGAGCTCGGGTCCTGCTGTTCACTATATCTTTTGTTCTGAACGCCAGAACAAAAGGATGCCGTTGCCATCAGGGCTAGGGCATTTCGTTTCATTCAATCCTTAATTCATAAAAACGCATCTCAAATTTTTATTACTAATCAACTCTTTAATCTTATATGAACTTATATGCCTTATATGGTTAATCCAAATTTTTTGAATCATATAAGGCATATAAGTTCACAGAAGGTTTTTTTAAGTTCATTTTTTCAATTCATCATCCGTAAAATGCTTAATGCTTTTGTCTTTGGCAAATTTATCGGCATTATAACTGTTCGAGGCGTTTCTTGGAATCGATAAACTGTCCCATGAACTCTTCTTTAGTTGTTTTGCAGCAAACACCATTTGCCCGATGTGATACGGATAATGCGCCAACTGCCGATTGATGGCTTCCGCCACTGTATGTCCTTCGTTGCGAATATAAATAATATTTGTGAGTTGATGTGGCTCAATTGAATTCAAAGCAAACAAAAAACAATCCCATCCTTTGTCCCAAAGTTGCAACACTTCTTCTTTGGTTTTCAAATCATTTTCAAATTCTGTATCTCGCTGTCGCCATTCTTTTTCACCATCGGTGGTCATAAAGTCTGTCCAACGTGACAACATATTGCCCGCCAAATGCTTTACAATCGTGGCAATGCTATTGCTGTCTTCATTGGCCATAAAAAACAGTTGGTCTGGCTCCAACTGATGCATCGCTTTTTCTCCCAGCATTTTATAGTAGAGAAATTGCTTCTTTACGCTCTCGAGATAGCTTTCTGTCATACTATTTTATTTTTATTCAGTGCTCCCGCACTCGATTTGTATTTGGAAATTATGCTCCGTTTTTGCTACACTTTTTGCAGTACTAAGATACAAAATGCAACGGATTTTCAATTGATTTAGTTGTCTTTAGAATCCGTATCAATATTTTTTGCATCAGTCAGTTGCTTTCTAAAAATCTCAATAAAATAACCAATCTGCAAAAAGTCACGACCTGTTTCATCATTGATCTTATAATCAAATTGGTGCAAATATCCCACTTGTAAAGTGGTTGCCTTTGAAGGTTTATAGTTAAACGCAAGTAGCATTCTATTTCTTTCAAAATAGGGTTCCTTGTTAGTGAAAAAGAGCTCATTACTGACACTTACTTGAAATGGTTTGAAACCTTTCATTTCCTTTCCAAAAGGATAAGAGAGGCCAAGTCTGTAGCGATAGCGATTCCTGTAACCCTTGCTAGTATATCGAAATTCCGCTCTGTAACGCTGTTCTACTGTAAACGCACCCAGTTTTTGCGACAGGATGACTTGTGGCCAAATTCTAAATTCGTTATTGTTCTTTGGCACCACAAAGTTTCCGCCTTCTTTATAGGTTTGGTAACTCCCAGCACCCAAGGTCAACTTTAGATTTTTTAATGCTTTGAATTCAAAACCTCCTTTGTATTCGTAATAATGAAAGTCATCATAAAATTGGAGTGAACGTATTTGCGCTTCTCCAAATACACTCATTTTATCATTTATGATGTACTTTAAATTGAATACATTCCAACTGCCTAAGTCGCTTGATTGTGCATAGGAACTACTTATCGAAAAGTAAAGTGATAACATTGCAAAGTAAAAGAATCTCATCCGCTTAACGTTTTAGCTATTATTCTATCGTAATGTCATATTGATCTAAAAGCCCCATGATTCCAGAAGTTGCGAACTTGGCTTTCTTCATCGGATTGAATTCAGGATTGATTTTATAATTCAAAGCAGTAGTAAAATCTGCACCTGCCAATAGAGTTTCATTAAAAATAGCATTTTCCATATTGCAATGATCAAAAACAGCTGATGTTAGTTGGGTTCCGATAAATGTAACTTCTTTCATCGAACAAGAAACGAATTTGGTTTTGGGCATTTTCTTGTTGGCAAACGAGGCATAATCGAGAATGCACTCTTCAAAATTCACTTGAAACAAAAAGTCGGTACAATTTTGAAATTGAATTCCCAATAGCTTACAATTTTGAAAAAATACCGATTGTAAACTCGTATTTCCAACTTGTAACATGGATAAAATGCAATCGATAAATTCACAATCTACAAAGGTATTGTTAGAGAAATTACTATTGGAGAAATCACATTGCTTAAAAACGCATCCTTCAAATTCTTTGTGTTGAACTGAAGTGGCTATAGCAATTACTTTTTCGAAAGTTTTATGTATGTGAAGTAACTCTTCCATTAGTCGTCATCGCTATCAAACATGCTGTCAACTATCGTTTTGATTCCTTTAAACATCATATAAACTCCACCCAAACAAAGCGCAATTCCAATAGCGAGAACCAAATAATGCCATGCGTTATTTTTATTGATAAAGGCATTGTAGATAAAGGTTGGCCCGGAAAAGAGTAAAGGTAAAGCCCAAGCTAGTTTGACAATTCCTTTGTTTAATACTTTTTTATCGATTCCCATTTTAGGTTTTTATTTTAAAGAGTTATAGAAATCAACTGCTTTTCGAACACTACCATGTTGTTGCAACAATGCCGCTGCTTCGTCATAGGTAACATCTATTTCGCCCATAATCATTTTCACACCACGATCTACAAGTTTGTCATTGCTGAGTTGCATGTCGACCATTTTGTTGCCTTTTACTTTCCCCAATTGAATCATCGTTGCGGTAGAAATCATATTCAAAACTAATTTCTGGGCAGTTCCGGCTTTCATGCGCGAACTTCCAGTGACGAATTCGGGACCAACTACCACTTCAATAGGAAACTTAACGGTTAATGATAATGGACTTCCTTCATTGCAATTGATACAACCTGTTGCAATGTTATTCTCGTTGCATTTTTCCAAGCCGGCAATAACATACGGTGTTGTTCCTGAAGCGGCAATTCCGATGACCACATCCAAATTGGTTATATGGTGTTCTTGCAAATCGATCCAAGCTTGTGTCGTATTATCTTCGGCATTTTCAACGGCACGACGAATGGCTTTGTCTCCGCCAGCAATAATACCATTGACCAAATCGAAAGGCACACCGAAAGTGGGTGGACATTCCGACGCATCTACGATCCCGAGTCGACCAGAAGTTCCGGCACCGATGTAAAACAAACGGCCACCGAGTTTCATTTTGGTAACGATTTCTTGCACCAATTTTTCTATTTGAGGCAGTACTTTCGCAACCGCTAAGGGAACGGTTTGGTCTTCTTGGTTGATGTTGGTGAGCAAGTCAGCTACCGACATTTTCTCGAGGGATTCGTATTTGGAGGATTGTTCGGTGGTTTTGATGAAGGACATTTGGTTGTAAGTTGTAAGTTATTCGAAATTTCAAAAATAGTGAATTTGGCTCGCAAAGACGCAGAGGCGCAAAGTTTTTTTGATTTTAAAATGGATTTGTAATGTACTAAAGGTATGCGTGAGGGATAGCAGTGGAAATCCTTTTTTGAGGAACGAAAAAAAGATTGTAACAAATAGCCCGACCCGCCTTTTTCGGCGAGGTCACGCCCAAAATTTACATAAAATACGCCAATAAAATTCCCAATACAATCATAGTGATTTTAGCAATATTGAATTTGTGGCCTTCGCTGCTTTCGAAAATAATCGTGGAGGAAATATGGAAAAGAATTCCGATGACAATGGCGGTGATTTCGGTATAATACTCTTGTAGAAAAGGAACTTCATTAGAAACTAATGTTCCTAAAGGTGTCATCACTGCAAAGGTGAGCATGAAGAAAAACAGTGCTGTTTTGTTGAGTTGACTTTTGATAAAAAATGTAGTCAGAATTACAGCGATAGGTAAGTGGTGCACGCTAATTCCCCAAGCTAAATTGGCATGTTTACTGACAGGCATTCCTTCTAAAAATGCGTGAATGCACAAACTAATAAACAACAACCATGGAATTTGAGTCATTGTTTCATGACCATGCACATGTCCGTGTTCGGCCCCTTTCGAGAAGAATTCTAAAAGAATTTGAAATAGAATTCCCACCATGATATAAATTCCTATGGCGTTTTGATGGCTTTGCTTCGCCAGTTCGCTAACGCTCGAGTCGTATACTTCGGGTAATAAATGAATGACAGTTAAAGACAACAAAAAGGAACCGCTAAATGCCAGTAACAATTTGAGGTTTTTTTTATTTTTAGGTTGAAGAAATAAAGCTACTCCATATCCTAAAAGTACCGATAGTAAGGGAAGAAGATAGTTCATTATTTGAAAATCATGATGAGACGTTCGCTGTCGGTTTTGTGGAATTTCTTGAGTTTGTAATCCCCGAAAATGTCTAACAAATAAATTCCTGCTTCGTTCATTAAATCTTGAAAATCGGATAAGCTAAAAGCACGCACTTTTTCGGTAAAATGAAATTTCTGACCTTGGTCTTCAAAATCGATTTCTTTATAAATATAGCCATCGAGGTGAAAGCGTTTGATATGAAAATCAATTGCATCAACAGTTTTTGTTTCTTCGGGAACTAAGTTCGCTATGACGTTGGTGCTGTTCATAAAATCGATCACACCAAAACCATACTCGGTGAGACTTTCTTTGATAGCGATCAGCGTTTTGAGATGGTCGGCATCGTTTTCAAAATAACCGAAGCTCGTGAATAAGTTGAAAATGGCATCGTATTTTTCGGTAAAAGAATGGCGCATGTCATGTACTTCAAAATGTAACGTAGCATTTGCATTTTTGTTGGCAATGGCAATACTGTTTTCGGATAAATCAACCCCTAAAACATCAAAACCCAATTGATTAAGATAGATGGCATGGCGTCCTTTACCACAAGCTAAATCGAGTACTTTGGCATGTTCAGGCAAATTGAGATACTGCGTGAGATTGTCCATAAAGACTTGTGCTTCTCTATAGTTTCTTTCTTTATATAAGATGTGATAATACGGGGAATCAAACCAAGAGGCGAACCAGTTTTGAGTTGACTGTTGACGGTTGTTGGTTGTTGGTTGTGAATCTTCTACCATTTATTCTATTTTCAAATCCAATTAAAACGCAAATTTAGACTATTTTTGCACGGAATACTTGATTTCACCATGGAAAATAATTTTAAAATGATTGCCAAAACCTTTTTTGGTTTTGAAGAAATACTTGCCAAAGAACTGAGAATGTTAGGCGCACAAGACGTTGAAGAAGGCATTCGGATGGTGAGTTTTAAAGGAGACAAAGGATTTATGTATAAAGCGAATTTGTCCTTGAGAACTGCTTTGAAAATCTTAAAACCGATTTATTATTTCCGCGCCAATACAGATGAAGCCTTGTATAAAGGTGTTTCAGGAATCAATTGGTCGCAGTTTCTAAATTCGAATCAGACGTTTGTCATAGATACGACGGTGCATTCGGACTATTTCAAACATTCGCAGTTTGTTTCCCAAAAGAGTAAAGATGCGATTGTAGATCAATTTCGAAATAAAACCGGACAACGTCCGAGTGTGGATAAAGACTATCCTGATGTACGCATCAACATTCATATTGATAAAGATCAAGTTTCGGTCGCTTTAGATACTTCGGGTGTTTCTTTGCACCAACGTGGGTATAAAACGGCTACGAATATTGCTCCAATAAATGAGGTTTTGGCAGCTGGAATGATTTTACTTTCGGGTTGGGATGGGCAAGGCGATTTCCTAGATCCGATGTGTGGCAGTGGAACTATTTTGGCTGAAGCGGCTATGATTGCGTGTAATATTCCAGCGAATATCAATAGAAAAGAGTTTGCTTTCGAGAAATGGAACGATTGGGACAATGATTTGTTTGATCGGATTATGGATGCGTCCTTGAAGAAAGTGCGTGAGTTTCATTATACGATAAAAGGCTATGACAAAGCGCCGAGTGCGGTTCAAAAAGCGAAAGACAATATTAAAAATGCGAATTTAGAGGAATACATTACCATTCAAGAAAAGAATTTCTTCGATACCGAAAAGGAAAGTAAAGGCCCGTTACACATGGTTTTTAATCCACCCTATGGAGAAAGATTGGATATTGAAATGGAGCGTTTTTACCGAGAAATAGGAGATACGTTGAAACAAAATTACCCTGGTACGAATGCATGGTTTATCACCGCAAATTTAGAAGCTTTGAAATTTGTAGGTTTGAAACCATCTCGCAAAATCAAATTATTCAACGGAAGTTTGGAAGCACGTTTGGTGAAGTATGAAATGTATGAAGGAAGTAAACGCGCGAAGTTTAACGATTTTGATGCCGCTAAAAACGAATAATAAATTTATGATATAATGACTAAATTACAACTGAGAGCTTTTCTTTTTCAACTACTTTGTTTTGGAATTCTATTTATAGGTTTTCGATTTTTAATTGGAAAATACACGAATCTAACAGGAATTTGGATTCCATTGACTGCTTTTGTGGTCGGAACATTATTGTCACCACAATTTCAAGCAGTGAAAACCAATGACGGCGAAAAATTGTTTATGAAATGGATTCTAATGAAAGGCATGAAGCAAATTAAATAATTTGGACAAGTCAAAAGTAGTTCCATCTCCAACCTATTCCGATTCAATGAAAATTGAGGAGGCGTTGCAATTGTATTTTACAAAATATCATTTTGCTGATGGTGGTTATCATGACAAATATTTTAAGATAAAAATTGGATTCTTTTTACTTCCTATTCCCAATATAAAATCTCGTGTTATTGCTGTAAAATTCCATGACATTCATCATATTTTGACCGAATATACTGCATTGTGGAAAGGAGAAGTAGAGATAAGTGCATGGGAAATCGCTTCAGGATGTGGAAAACATTTTGTTGCTTGGTTTCTAAACTTTGGCTCCTTTAGTATTGGTTTGTTTCTATATCCCAAAGCCCTTTTCGGAGCATTTATGAGGGGCAGAAACGTAAAAACAAATTTGTATGAAAACTACATGTATGACAATCTACTTTTAAATAGAACTGTTGGCCAATTGAGAAATGAAATGGAAATAGGACGAATTAAAAAGAATAATTTGTTGGATTATCTTTATTTTTCCTTTTGGATAAGTTTAGTGTTTATAACGATTTTATCCTCAATATTTTTAATTTGTTTTGTAGTTACAAGTATTAAAAATTTGATATAAAATCAAGTTTTAAATTTATTTCTTTTTAGCAACTACAACCGGCAACACTTTCTTTTTGTAAATCGGAATCAAATACGATACTGTATAATTAAAGCCAGCTCCAAATGTACCTTCATAAGTTCTATTGAATCCTGGGATATACAAATTATCGAAATTCTCAGGGGTTTTATTATTGACTAATTTGTTCGCTCTAAAGCTAAAGCCAACATAAAAGTTATTGAGTACTTTGGCTTTTATTCCCAGTAAAACTTCTACCCATTGAGCGGATAAACCGTCGAATTTCTCTCCTGATTCTATGGTTTGTGAAGACATAAAATACGGATAACGATTGTAAATAGAGTAGGAATTTAGGGTTTGACTAAACGAACTTACGCCATATCGTACACCGACATACACCATGTTTTCCATATCAAGCCAATTCTCATACAAATTATAATCAAAACCGACTTTAAAGTAAGTTCCTTTGGTGGTAAAATTCAATAAATCATCCTCGACTGTTTTATTTTCATTTCCTAATTCCCCTGCTAAATAGTATCTTTTAGTCAAACGATAATCACCAACAATTTCCAATCCTCGATAATCTTTTTCATAAAAAGCACGAGTCAATTTAAATAAATCAAAACCAACGCGAACACCATATCGATTGGTCTTCGTTGGAATACTATCGGTTTTTTTCTCTTGGGCATAGTTTACAAATGAAGTAAACACCAAGACAAGACTAAAAAGAAATGCTAAGGTGTGTTTCATTTTCATTTGAAATATTTGATTGTAATACCGTGATATTTTTCATCCATAAACCATCTAAACTTTCTGAATCGGTTTGTGTAAATGGATTGGTTGTGTCTAACATAAAAAGAGTTTTGTAACCACATGCGCGGGATACATAAACATTGTTTCGAGTATAATCGAATTGTAATTGATCGGAATTTATAAATGCTGGATTGCTATTTTCGTAATTTAAAATGAATTGGTATTTAGAAATATCTTTAGTGATATCTAGTGGAATTTGAATTTTACTCACACCATTAAAAAGGATCACCGTATTTAATCCTTCTCCAAGAATTCCTAAATTCGTTACGTTTTTGGTTAAAGTTGGATTCGTTAAATCATAAAAATCAATGATTAGTCGCGGTGTAGTTGGAGTACTCTCACTGCAGATATCATCCTTTTCACAACCAGAAAAAACGGCTACCACTAAAAAAACGAGTATAACTATTCTATTCATAAATATTGATTCTAGTTTTTCAATTCTATATACTTTACTCTTTTTTCTATATTCTTTACTCTTTTCTCTATTATCTCAATTCCAAAAGTACAACATTTTCTACATGATGCGTTTGCGGAAACATATCTACTGGACGAACACGTGTTACTTTATATTTTTCATCCATCAATGCCAAATCTCGTGCTTGTGTAGCTGAGTTGCAGCTGACATAAACAATTTTCTTTGGAGCAATTTTGAGGATTTGTTCAATGACATCTTTGTGCATACCGTCTCGTGGTGGGTCAGTGATAATGACATCAGGATAACCATTTTGAGCGATGAATGCTTCGTTGAAAACTACTTTCATATCGCCTACAAAGAATTCGCAATTCGTAATTTCGTTGCGTTTGGCATTTTCTTTTGCATCGAAAATGGCTTCAGAAACACTTTCAACTCCGATTACTTTTTTCGCTTTTTTGGAAACGAATTGTGCAATGGTTCCCGTTCCTGTATACAAATCATAGACGATTTCATTTCCTGTTAAGCCAGCAAAATCTCTAGTAATCTTATACAATTCATATGCCTGCGCTGAATTGGTTTGATAGAAAGATTTGGCGTTGATACTAAAATGCAACCCTTCCATTTCCTCTAGGATGTAGTCACGTCCTTTATACAAATGCACTTTTTGATCGTAAATCGTATCGTTGGGTTTGCCATTGATGACGTATTGTAAGGAAGTAATATGTGGAAATTTCTCAAATAGGTGATTCAATAATAATTCTCTATTGGCTTTGTCTTCTTCAAAAAATTGCAATAAGACCATGATTTCACCTGTTGAAGCGGTACGAATCATTAAGGTACGCAACAAACCTTCATGGGCTCTTGGATTGAAAAAAGATAAATTATGATCGTTGGCAAAATCACGAATTTCATTCCGAATCGCATTCGACGGATCTTCTTGTAAATGACATTTAGTAATATCGAGAATCTTGTCCCACATTTTTGGAATGTGAAAACCAAGTGCATTTCTATTGCCTAAATCTTCGGTAGAGTCGATTTCTATTTCGGTAAGCCAACGTGCATTTGAAAAACCAAACTCCATTTTGTTTCTATAAAAGAATTGTTTTTCAGAACCTAATATAGATTCAAACTCAGGAAGTTCTACTTTGCCGATGCGTTGCAAATGATTTTTTACTTCGTTTTGCTTGTAGATCAATTGCTGATCGTATTGCATGTTTTGCCATTTACACCCGCCACATACCCCGAAGTGTTCGCAAATCGGTTCGATACGGTGTTCGGAAAATTCATGAAACCGTATGGCTTTGCCTTCGTAATACGCTTTTCGTTTTTTGAAAGTTTGTACATCAACGACGTCTCCTGGAACGACATTCGGAATAAAAATAACTTTTCCGTCGGGCGCTTTAGCTACAGAAACGCCTTTCGCGCCTGCATCCAAGACTTTGATATGATCAAATATGATTTTGTCAGTGGTTTTCTTTGCCATGGCGCAAAAGTAGGTAAAGTTTGTTAGTTGTGAAAACGATTATTGAGGGGTAGCATTTAAAAAATCAAATTCATAGTTATGTCAAATTTTTATCGTAAAAATCCTCCAATTCAATGACACACCCATTTCCAACTTTTTCCTATATTTACCCAAAATATATAACACATGTGTGCTACAACAAGTAAGAATGAATTTATGCAGGAAGCCATTCGCCTGTCGATTGAAAATGTAACGAGTGGTAAAGGCGGACCTTTTGGTGCTGTCATTGTAAAAGACGGAAAAATCATCGCTCGCGGTGCCAACCAAGTGACTTCATCTAATGATCCAACTGCCCATGCTGAGGTTGTGGCGATACGAAATGCCTGCAAGGAATTAGGAAGTTTTCAATTGGATGGCTGTGAAATTTATACAAGCTGCGAACCTTGCCCGATGTGCTTAGGAGCTATTTACTGGGCGCGACCTGATAGAATGTATTTTGCGAATACCAAAAAAGATGCGGCGGATATCCAATTCGATGATCAATTTATCTACGAAGAATTGGAAATTCCATACACCAATCGCAAACTAGAAACGATTCCGTTAATGAGAGAAGAAGCACTAGAAGCCTTCCGTTTGTGGACGGAAAGTATCAACAGAATAGAATATTGATTCCCAAATTTTCATGATTGAATTCCTATTAAATAATCGAAAAATACAAACCGATAAAGCGCCAAGTACAACTTTACTCGATTTTATACGATACGATGAAAACTTACGTGGTACCAAAATAGGTTGCCGAGAAGGCGACTGTGGTGCGTGCACGGTTTTGATTGGTTCGATGAAAAACGGAAAGTTAAACTATATGAGTGCGACTTCTTGTTTGACGCCACTACCGAACATTCACGGAAAACATGTGGTCACCGTAGAAGGACTCAATTTGCCAAACAAACTCAATCAGGCACAACAAGCGATGGTGGATTGTTCGGGAACGCAATGCGGTTTTTGCACCCCTGGATTTGTCAATTCGATGTGTGGATTTGCTTTAAATACAACGCAGCCAACTTTAGAAAGCGCTATTAGTGCCATTGATGGTAATATTTGTCGCTGCACGGGCTACAAATCGATTGAGCGCGCAGCTGAAAAACTTTCACAAGAACTGCAATGGAAAGATGCCAATCGACCTTTACCTTGGTTGGTAGAACACGATTTTATTCCAGATTATTTTTTAGAAGTAGAAGAGAAACTCCAAAGTTTCAATATTCAATACAATACCGAAGGTCAAATACCAATGGGTGGCGGAACGGATCTATACGTGCAAAAACACGACGACTTGCACGACATGAATATGGCGTATTTGTTCGATCGATTTGAACTCAACGGAATTACGTTTGAAGGTTCAAAATGTACTTTAAAATCTGCTGTTACGGTCACAGATTTAATTGAAAATGAAACCTTATTAAATGCCATTCCGAATTGGTACAATTACTTAAAGTTGGTTTCTTCAACGCCAATTCGAAACATTGGAACCATCGCTGGAAATCTCGCAAATGGTTCTCCAATTGGTGATTTCACGATCATTCTTTTGGCGATGAATGCCCAATTGACCTTGACGAATAAAGATCAAGAATCAAGACATTTACCACTTAAAGATTTCTATTTGAGCTATAAAGTGCTCAATAAAACTGAAGACGAAATCATTACTGAAATTTCATTTGAATTGCCAGCAAAATCGACGCAGTTTCATTTTGAAAAAGTCTGCAAACGCCAATATTTAGATATCGCGAGTGTCAATACGGCCATCACAATTACCATGAATGCCGATACAATTCAAGAAGCGCATTGCTCCATTGGTGGTGTTGGACCGATTCCAAAGTTCCAAGCGCATACTTGCGAATACCTTACTAATAAAACCATTGAGCCAAAAGTAGTTTTGCGTGCTGAGGAAATTCTTCAAACTGAATTGGCTCCGATGAGCGATGCTCGAGGCACAAAAGAATACAAAAGGCTGCTGGCTCGTCAGTTGTTTTTTGCTCATTTCATCGAGTTATTTCCAGATAAAATTAAAATGATCGACCTGATATGATTAATATAGATGCCCATAATCACGTAAAAGGTAAATCCATTTATTTGGATGACATTCAAGAAATGAAAGGCACTTTGTATGCTTTGCCTTTTGATGCGACGGTTGCTCATGCTAAAATTATAAGCATCGATTTGCACAAAGCTTTACAACGAAATGGAATTGTAACGATACTAACCGCTAAAGATATTCCAGGGGAAAATCAAATTGGCGGAATTATACCAGATGAACCTTTATTCGCCGATGGAGAAGTACATTTTAGAGGTCAAGTTATCGCATTAATTATCGGAACTTCCGAACATCATTGTCGACAAGCAGCCAAATTGATTCATGTAGAATTTGATGAATTGCCTGTGATTACCGACGCTCGAGAAGCGCAACGACAAAACAAATTGATTATTCCACCGAGAACATTTACATTGGGAAATACCGCGGACACCTGGTCGCACTGTGACCATATTTTAGAAGGTTTCACTGATGTCAATGGTCAGGAACATTTATATATAGAAACGCAAGGTGCTTACGCTCGTCCAAAAGAAGATGGCAGCATCGTCGTTTCATCATCGACTCAAGGTCCAACTGCTGTTCAAAAAATGGTCGCTCGCGTCCTGGGAATTCCAATGCACAAAGTTGAAATTGACACGGTTCGATTGGGTGGTGGCTTCGGTGGAAAAGAAGATCAAGCGACACCTTGGGCCGTGATGGTCGCTTTGGCATCGCAACTTTTGCATCAACCCGTAAAGATGGCTATGCATCGTATGGACGATATGCGCATGACAGGCAAGCGCCATCCGTATTCCTCAGATTTCAAAATTGGATTATCTAAAGATTTAAAAATACTAGCCTACGAAGTAACGCATTATCAAAATGCAGGCGCTGCTGCGGATTTGTCACCAGCCGTGATGGAACGAACGCTATTTCATTCTACCAATGCGTATTATGTTCCGAATGTAATCGCGAAAGCGTATAGCTGCAAAACCAATTTGCCTCCGAACACCGCTTTTCGTGGATTTGGCGGACCACAGGGAAAGTTTGTCATTGAAGCAGCCATTGTCAAAGCTGCGGAATCGTTGGGTGTCAGCCCAGCCGAAATTCAAAAAGCCAATTTAGTAGTTGATGGCAATGAATTGTCCTATGGGCAAATTCTCCAACAAACCAATGCTCATGCTAGCTGGGATTCGAGCATGAAAACCTATGATTACGCCGCGCAGAAACAACGCGTAGCGGATTTCAATAATAACAATTCAAGATATAAAAAAGGATTAGCCGTGCAACCAATTTGCTTCGGGATTTCCTTTACCAATACGATGATGAATCATGCACGTGCGTTGGTTCACATTTACCACGATGGAAGTGTAGTTGTGAGCACTGGCGCTGTCGAAATGGGACAAGGCGTCAACACCAAACTCCTGCAAATCGTCACTCAAACCTTTGGCATTTCACCATCGAAAGTGCGCATCGAATCGACGAATACTTTGAGAGTGGCAAATACTTCGCCGACAGCAGCAAGTGCTGGGGCAGACTTAAATGGCAAAGCATTAGAAATGGCTTGCAACGCCTTGTTGGGTCGATTGAAAACAGTTGCGCAAAACGAATATAGTGCTTCGGAAATTCAAATCAAAGACGAACAGATTTTTGCTGATTCGAAGGCGACTGACATGACTTGGAATGATTTGATTTTGAAAGCATTTACGCTTCGTGTGGCGCTCAGTGAAAATTCGCATTATGCAACGCCAACGATTCATTACGATAAATCCAAAGAGAAAGGACATCCTTTTGCATATCATGTGTATGGAACTGCGATTGTGGAAGTAACGGTTGATTGTTTGAAAGGAACGTATGATTTTGATAGCGTCAATATCGTGCATGATTTTGGAGAAAGTATGAATAAAGACGTTGATAACGGTCAAATTGAAGGTGGCTTGGTGCAAGGTATTGGCTGGATGACACTCGAAGAAATTGTTTACAACGAACAAGGTCGATTGGTGTCTAATGCACTTTCTACTTATAAAGTTCCGGATATTTACTCTGTGCCGAAATCGATTCATATTACACATTTAGAAACCGAAGGTCATGACTTGGCGATTAAGAAATCAAAAGCTGTTGGTGAACCGCCATTGATGTATGGTTTGGGTGCTTACTTTGCAATTCGTGCTGCGGTGAAAGCTTTCAATCCAACTGCGGATTTGGCGGTCAATGCACCATATACGCCAGAAAAAGTGTTGATGGATTTGTATAAAAAGTAATCAAACCGCCTTTCTACTCAGTATCTATCTTATATGCTCTTATATGCCTTATGTGGTTCATAATAAAAAACATAAGTCAACCATTTACGGCATATAAGAGCATATAAGATTTTAAAATATAGAAATAACTTCAAAATAGTAACATTAGATCCATGGTTCAAGATTTCTATAAAAGTGTTTATAATTTATTGCAAATAGAACCAAAAGCAGTATTAATGGTGGTGATTGCCAACGAAGGCAGCAGCCCTGGTAGAAAAGGCTTCAAAATGTTAGTCACACAAAACCAAATGCACGGCACCATTGGCGGTGGTATCATGGAGCATAAGCTAGTTGAATTTGCGCGAAGTTTATTAGAAAAATCAACTTTCAATCCATTTATCAAACACCAAATTCACGATAAATCTGCGCCATCCGATCAATCAGGAATGATTTGTTCGGGTCGACAAACGATTGCTTTTTATGATCTGAATGCGGAAAGTCTGACTTGGATTGATTTGATTTTAAATTCGGAAAACGGAAAAATCTCTTACTCAGAGAATGGCATTCATCTAAATGCTACAACTAATGCAACCAAATGGGAATTTATTGAACCCATTTCGCTACCAAATCAAGTATATATTATAGGAGGTGGTCACGTAGGTTTGGCATTAAGCGAAGTGTTGTCGCGATTGGATTTTGAAATTCACTTGCTCGATCATCGAGAAAATCTCAATACCATGCAGGCGAATAACTTTGTACAATCAAAACAAATCGTCGAATTCGAAACCATAGCACAACATATTCCCGAAACTGAAAATACTTACGTTGTCATCATGTCTTTTGGCTATCGCACTGACGACATCATCATTCGCCGTTTGTTGGACAGAAAATATAAATTCATCGGCATGCTAGGAAGTCAAGAAAAGATGAATAAATTATATAAAAATCTCTTGGCCGACGGATTTTCTCAGGCGCAATTAGATCAAGTTCATGCTCCGATAGGCCTCGATATCAAAAGTGAAACCGCCACAGAAATTGCCATCAGCGTGGCGGCACAATTGATTCAAATTAAAAATAAAGGATTACGATGATATCAGTTGATGACGCTTTTTCAATCTTACACAAGATTACTTTTTCTGTACAAGAAGTGGAAGTTTCTTTGTGTGATGCTCATTCATTTACGCTTGCAGAAACTTTGATTTCACCGATTTCTATGCCACCATTCCGACAAGCCAATATGGACGGATTTGCACTTTCGTTGCATGATACTTTGCGCTATGAAATTGTAGGTGAACTCAAAGCCGGTGATTATTTCGAAGGAAAATTGCTTCCAGGTCAAGCGCTGAAAATTTTCACTGGAGCCTCGGTTCCAAATACGGCACAAGCGGTGATTCAAATTGAAAAGGTTGTAGTAACAGGAACGCAATTGCAGTTGGAAGCAGCTGTAATTCCAGAAACCAACGTCCGCTCCTTAGGTTCTCAAATTGAAAAAGGTACCGTTGCTTTAGCTAAAGGAACATACCTCAATCCAGCCGCGATTGGTTTCTTATCTGGATTAGGATTTACGTTAGTAAAAGTTTACTCAAAACCTAAAATAGGAATTGTCATTACGGGTAATGAATTGGTACAAGCGGGACAGCCTTTGCCAAAAGGGAAAGTATACGAAAGCAATTCGCTTATGCTACAGGTGGCTTTGCAGTCGGCGCAGTATAATCAAATAAATACATATCAAGTAGAAGATACTTTTGACGCTACAAAATCGATACTTCAAAAAGCAATCGAAGAGAATGACGTCATTCTAGTTTCTGGCGGAATTTCTGTTGGCGATTATGATTTCGTAGGCAAGGCGTTGCAAAGTTTAGCAGTGCAAACTTTGTTTTATAAAGTCAATCAAAAACCTGGAAAACCATTGTATTGCGGGAAATTAAAAGATAAGATGATTTTTGCATTACCAGGAAATCCAGCGGCAAGTTTGACTTGTTTGTATGTGTATGTGCTGCCGACACTAGAGCAGATTTCCGGGAAAAGTGTTTCTTATTCACCTTCAATTTCAAAATCACTGTCGCACGATTACGAGATAAGTAATTCAAGGAGTCAGTTTCTCAAAGCTTTGATAAGAGGAGATGAGGTGACCATATTGCCGCATCAAGATTCCTCTATGCTCGATTCATATGCGTTGGCAAATGCTTTGGTTTTTGTGCCAGAGGGAAATTACCAATTAAGGAAAGGCGCTCATATTGGCGTTTATTTGCTTTGAAATTACATGATTGTCCGCTAAGCACACCTATTAATAGAAATTAGCACACAGATGACACAGATTTTACGGATTTTAGTTGTCGTCAAACAGATTATCAGTCTTAATCGGTCAAATCCATGTCCCAATATTTTTTTAGTACAAGTAATGGATTGTCACCTAAAAGTAAATAAATGAATCTGCAAAAAGTCAATAAAATCGCGGCAATAACATTACTATTTTGGCTTTTAAAAATAGTCGCTACTACGTTGGGTGAAACTTTGGGCGACTATATTTCGATGACTTTAGATTTGGGCTATTTGACCGGAATTGCGATTACTGCTGTGCTGTTTTTAGCTTTTGTATCTCATCAAGTTCAAAGTAAAAAATACCAGCCAATTTCGTTTTGGCTAGTCATCATTGCAACGACTACATTAGGCACCGAAATCTCGGATTTTATTGATCGAAGTCTGCATTTGGGCTACACTTTGGGAAGTGTACTTTTGTTTGCCGGATTGGTAATTACCTTATCGATTTGGCATCGAAAATACAAAAGCATCGAAGTAGCGACGATTACAGAATCAAACAAAGAAATTTTGTTTTGGATTGCCGTGTTGTTTTCAAACAGTCTGGGAACCGCTTTTGGAGATTATTTGAGTGACGTAGTTGGATTTAGTTATTTGCAAGGTGCGATGGTAACTAGTGCAATCATTCTCCTTGTTGTTGCGCTTCACTATTTAACCAAAATCAATGAAGTGTTTTTGTTTTGGCTGGCGTTTGTTTTTACCCGACCATTTGGAGCCACTTTTGGAGATTTTCTCACCAAACCTATTGCAAAAGGAGGCATGGATTTGGGGACACTGCAAGCCTCCGTAGTTTCGATTCTAGTCATGGCGGTCCTGTTGTATTTCGAAGTTCAAAAATTGAAATCAAGCCCAAAACAATAAACTTCCGCATTCGTTTCTATAGCTTAAAGAATAGTGTTTATATTTGTTTTACTTCAATTAATAAATTTATGAAATTAAAAATTACACTTTTAGTAGCGTTTCTTCTCTACCTTAACATTGCAGTAGCTCAGGTAAAAACTGTCAGCGAATCTCAATTTGACATAGGTGAAATCAAAACGATTCAATCGAAGATTCTCAATGAAAGAAGAATTTTGAACATCTATTTGCCACCGACTTACAACAAAGACAAATCTTATCCAGTGCTATATTTGCTTGATGGTTCCGCCAACGAAGACTTCTTGCACATTGTAGGTTTGGTGCAGTTTTATAATCTGCAATTTCAAATGCCGGATTTTATTGTTGTCGGCATCGCTAATGTCGATCGTAAAAGAGATTTTACCTTCCCGACGGATGCCGCCGATTTAAAGAAAGAGTTTCCAACTACAGGAGGTTCTGCGAAATTTATCGATTTTATTGAAAGTGAATTACAGCCTTACATCCAATCAAAGTATAGTACAACAGGTACTAAATTTATTATCGGCCAATCATTAGGTGGACTTTTAGCCACAGAAATTTTATTAAAAAAGCCGCAACTGTTTACCCATTATTTGATTGTTAGTCCGAGTTTGTGGTGGGACAATGAGAGTCTACTAAAAAATGCTCCAGCGCTATTAGAACAAAATAAAAACAGGACTGCTGAAGTTTATATCGCAGTTGGGATGAAAGAACATGTGACGATAATTAAAGATGCAAAGGACATGAGTATTGCGTTTAGAAATGCTAAAAATCCGAAAGTAAGACTCGATTTTATGGAGATGACCAACGAAAATCACGCTTCGATTTTGCATCAAAGTATCAATGATATTTTCAAAAAAATGTACCCATTGAAAGAATAACTATGGAAATAGTCGATTTACTTCATACACCATTATTGCTTTTACTGTTACCTATTGTGGCGTTTTTATATGCCAACGTTGGTCACGGTGGCGCGAGTGGCTATTTGGCTTTGATGAGTTTTTTTGCCTTTCCAATTGCCTTTATGAAACCCACGGCTTTGGTGTTAAATATCATCGTTTCTGGAATTTCGTTTTACTTTTATTTTCGAGAAAAGCAATTCGATTGGAAATTGTTCTATCCATTTGCCTTGACTTCGATTCCTTTTTCTTTTTTAGGCGGATTGCTTACTATTGAAACACATGTGTATAAAATGATTTTGGCGACAGTCTTAATTTTTGCTGTTTTGCGACTGCTAGGTATTTTTGGCAAAGAAAAAAAACAACTGCAACCTATTCATTTTCCATTGGCAATATTAATCGGCGCTCTCATCGGATTTTTGTCTGGTCTCATCGGAATAGGCGGCGGCATCATCTTAAGTCCAGTCTTGCTGCTGTTAGGTTGGGCCACGATGAAGCAAACTGCTGCAGTTTCAGCATTATTTATTTTTGTGAATTCAGTCGCGGGTCTTCTTGGGTTTATGAGCAAAGGTGAAACTATTCCAATGTCCTCTTTTTTTGTCATCCCAATCGTTGTCTTGGGAGGAATCGTAGGTGGATACTACGGTAGTAAAAAATTCAACACAATCACTTTACGAAACATACTAGCGTTGGTATTGGGAATCGCAATTATAAAACTTTACACCACTTAAAATGCAAATCAACATGAAGTATTTTGGTTTGGTAGCCGATCATACCAAAAAGAAAGAGGAAGTGATTTTCTTTGAAGGCAATTCGGTAACTTTGTTGGAAGTCCAAACGAGATTGCACAAAACCTATCCTGAATTGACTACCACTGTATATACCTTTGCAATCAATCAAACATTGATTCAAGGAGATACTTTGGTTAATAATCTGGACGAAATTGCTTTATTGCCGCCTTTTGCAGGAGGATAAAATTAATTATGAATCGCTATCAACGTCAAATCGCACTACCCGAAATTGGAATGGCAGGTCAACAAAAACTGACCGATGCGAAAGTATTGGTGGTTGGTGCAGGTGGTTTGGGCTGTCCGGTTTTACAGAACTTAGCAGCAGCTGGGGTGGGTACCATTGGTATTGTAGATGGCGATTTGGTGGAAGCATCCAATTTGAATCGACAGTTTTTTTACAATAGTAATGATTGCGGAAAAAACAAAGCTATTGCGGCTTCGGTAGCGTTAGGGAAGCAAAATCCAAATATTAATCTTATCGCGTTCACAAGCCATTTCAATTGTGACAATGCTTTTGAAATGGTTGATGGATTTCAAATTATTGTCGATTGTACGGATAATTTACCAATAAGATATTTAATCAATGACGTGGCTTTGGTCAAAGGAATTCCGATGGTGTATGCGTCGATTCATCGGTTCGAAGGACAGTTGTCGGTTTTCAATTATCAAAACGGACCAACCTACCGTTGCCTGTTTCCAGAAAAAGAAAATCTCGACAGTATTTCTTGCGAAGATGCCGGTGTTTTAGGTGTAATTCCAAATCTAGTAGGTGTGATGCAAGCGAATGAAGTGCTGAAAATTGTTCTTGGAATTGGAGCAGTTTTGAGTGGAAAATTATGGTTGTACGACGGATTGCAGGCAACATCGCAGATGATTTCTATTCAGAAGAACGCGCTTGAAATTCAACTTGGCCTACAAAATGGACTTTCACTTCGAAAACAAACGCAGCGCAAAGGAATCAACACCATTGATGCCGTTGATTTACTTTCCGACATCGAAAACCTAGATAATCTTATCATCGATCTTCGGGAAGATTTCGAAGAACCAAATATAAATTTACCAAACATTCAAAAAGTTCCCATCGATCGATTGGAAAAATACTTGGAAAAGGTCGATAAGAATCAGAAAATAATTTTACTTTGTCAATATGGAAACAAAAGTCAATTGGCTGCAAATTATATCCTAAAACTGGGGTTTAACCAAGTTAGTCATTTGCATCGTGGCATCGCAGCTTTAGAGCAAACGAAATTATCCCAATCTTAAAATGAGTACAGAAAAAGTCAAAAAATCGTCTTTTATTCAAGGTCCAATTTCGTCAGTTTTTATTGGTGAAGCGATTGCGAAACATCAAAGTAAAACAACGATTGGTGCGCACAATATTTTTTTGGGACAAGTTCGTGCGGATGAAATCGAAGGTAATAAAGTAATCGCGATCGACTATTCTGCCTACGAGGAAATGGCGGAGCAAAGTTTCTACGAGATTCGTGAAAGCGCTTTTGCCCAATTTGAATTATCTTGCTTGCACATCTATCACAGTCTGAGCGAAGTAAAAACCGGCGAGATTTGTTTGTTTGTATTCGTTTCCGCTCCACGACGAAAAGTAGTTTATGAAGCCTTAGAATTTTTAGTAGAAGCCATCAAAGAAAAAGCACCGATTTTCGGAAAAGAAATTTTCGAAGACGCATCGTATACTTGGAAAAAAAACACATAAATGGTAGATATCACTCATAAAATAAGTACACTCAGAACCGCCACAGCACAAGCGATTGTCAACGTTGGTTCGCCAGAAACGATACAAGCGGTTTTGAACAAAACAGTTCCCAAAGGCGACGTTTTAGAAGTGGCGCGCACTGCTGGTTTGTTTGCGGTGAAAAATACGTCAAGTGTCATTCCTGATTGTCATCCGATGCCGATTGAGTTTACTGGAATTCAATTCGAATGTTTGCCGGATTCTATTCAAATTGAAGTAACAGTAAAGACGATTTACAAAACGGGCGTTGAGGTTGAAGCCATGCATGGTGCTTCTATCGTCGCTTTGACCATTTATGATATGTTGAAACCGATTGATAAGAAAGTCGAAATTGCTACCATAAAATTGCTTCATAAAAAAGGCGGTAAATCCGATTTTGCCGATTATCAAGATATGAATCTTTCTATTGCCGTTGTTGTTTGTTCTGATAGCGTCGCCGCTGGTATGAAAGAAGATTCCTCTGGAAAAATCATCGTTTCAAAATTAGAAAAACTCGGAATGACCATTGCCGATTATCTTGTGATTCCAGATGGCGTTGCCGGTATTCAAGAAAAAATACACCACTATTTCCAGCAAAAAACAGATGTTGTAATACTAACTGGCGGCACTGGTTTATCGCATAAAGATGTAACTCCTGAAGCGATTCTTCCTTTGCTGGACAGAAGAATTCCTGGTATTGAAGAAGCAATTCGTTCCTATGGGCAAGAGCGCACGCCATTCGCAATGTTGTCGAGAAGTGTCGCTGGATTTAAAGGCGATACGTTGATTTTGGCTTTGCCTGGTTCGACTTCAGGTGCTGGAGAATCTATCGATGCGGTGTTTCCGTCGGTGTTGCATGTATTTAAACTCCTCAACGGCTACAACCATGGACAATAAATCGCAAGAATTGCAAGATGATTTCGGTCGATTTCACAATTACTTGCGGATTTCGATAACAGAACATTGCAATTTGAGATGCACCTATTGTATGCCGGAAGAAGGCATTGCTTTGACGCCCAAAGCGCATTTGATGACGGCGGATGAAATTTTGGTTATTGCACAAACTTTTGTTGACTTCGGCGTGAACAAAATCCGCTTAACCGGCGGTGAACCTTTAGTTCGGAAAGATGCAAAGGATATTATTTTGCGATTGGGAAAATTGGGAGTTCATTTGACTTTGACTACCAACGGAATTTTAGTTCCAGATTTTATAGCTACTTTTCATGAGGCAGGAATCAAAATAATCAACATTAGTATCGACAGTTTGGTGAAGGAAAAATTCAATCAAATTACACGACGAAGTTATTTTGAAACTGTATTTGAAAACATCGAATTGCTCTTGAAGGAAGGATTTCAAGTCAAATTGAATGTCGTTTTAATTAAAGATTTTAATGATAATGAAATTGTTGATTTTATTGCATTAACCAAACACAAAAATATTCAAATTCGCTTTATTGAATTTATGCCTTTCAATGGCAATCAGTGGGATAAATCGAAGTTGGTTAGTTATTCAGAAATCTTGGAAATGCTCAAAATCAGCTTTAATCACCACGAAATCGAGCGCTTAAATGACGCGCCAAATGACACCGCCAAGAATTATAAAATCAAATCCTATCAAGGCAGTTTTGCGATTATTAGTTCTGTAACCAATCCTTTTTGTAGCACTTGTAATCGCATTCGATTGACTGCCGATGGTAAATTGAAAAACTGTTTGTTTTCAAATTCCGAGACGTCTTTATTAGAAACGTTGCGCTCGGGACAGTCGATTTTGCCTTTGATTCAACAAAACATATTATCTAAAAAAGCGGTTCGTGCCGGCATGGATGACGATTTGAAATTCCAAAATCCAGATTTGTTTTCTCAAAACAGAAGCATGATTGCTATTGGAGGTTAATTTTATTCCATTCATTTATTTTAACCTTTGCGTCTTTGCGTCTTTGCGAGCGACAAAAATTGGCACGCAAAGACGCAATGGCGCAAAGAGCTTAAACTGTATATTGCAATTATAATAGGACAAGACTTGTGTTTTTTTGATTTAACGCTATATTTGTAAGGTTTACGAAACCGATATAGTTCAAAAAACTAAACCTTGCAACAAAGAAAAATATACAGTCATAAAGTTTGGGTCGACCATAAATTACAAGCCGCGACAATTTCTTTTCAAAATGGTGTAATTACCGCGATCGATTTTGAAAAATTGATCGACGCTGAAGACTTCTCGACTTCGGTCATTATGCCAGGCGTTATTGATGTTCATGTGCATATCAATGAACCAGGAAGAACTGAATGGGAAGGTTTTGACACGGGAACGCAAGCGGCTGCCGCTGGAGGAACGACAACCATTATCGACATGCCTCTGAATGCAAGTCCAGTGACAACAACGCTGGCAGCATTGCAAGAAAAACTTACTTCGACGGATGGGAAAATGCATGTCAATGTAGGTTTTTACGCTGGATTAATTCCAGGTAACGCCTCACATTTAGAAGCCATGATGCAAGCTGGCGTAGTCGGCGTGAAATGTTTTTTGACGCATTCCGGCATCGATGAATTTCCCAATGTTACCGAACAAGACATAGACGAAGCGATGCCCATCATTGCGAAATACAATATTCCATTACTAGCCCATTGCGAGCTTTATGATAAGGAAGTAGATTCTGATTTTGAAAATAATCCAACAAGCTATAAACATTACCTGGCGAGTCGCCCCAAAAAATGGGAGAATGACGCAATCGCTTTGATGATTCGAATGTGTCGCAAACATGATTGTCCAGTTCATATTGTGCATGTGGCGTCGGATGAGGCTTTGGCTCAAATTGAAGCGGCTAAAAAAGAAGGACTACCGATAACTGCAGAAACTTGTACACAGTATTTATATTTCAATGCTGAGGAAATTCCCGATGCAAGCACGATTTATAAATGCGCGCCACCGATTCGAGATCAAGCCAATAATAACAATTTGAAACAAGCTTTTCTATCGGGAGTTCTCGATTTTATCACGACCGATCATTCACCTGCGCCACCAGCCATCAAAGAAATGGAGTCGGGTAATTTGAAAAAGGCATGGGGCGGAATCGCTGGAATTCAGTTTTTATTGGCGGGTTCATGGACAGCTTTAAAAGATACGATGACCTTAGAACAGTTTATTCCGTTAGTGACTTCAAAACCGACAGCTTTTCTGAAATCGAAATCAAAAGGAACAATAGCACTCAATTACGATGCGGATTTCGTTATTTGGAATCCTGAGCAAACCCAAACAGTTACCGAAGACGACATCTTATTCAGATATAAAATAAGTCCCTATATTGCGCAAACCCTTAGCGGTGTTGTGGTAGAAACAATAGTGAATGGAGACAGTGTTTATAAAAACAAATCATTACACCATAAAAATAAAGGACAATGGCTTTTGAAAAAGTAAAAGAAATTATCAAGGAATCACCTGCGTTTACACAATTGACCGACTTAGCTGCCGAGCGATTGGGAGGAAAAGTCTTATATGCAACGGATGATTTTTTCGCAGAAAAAGAAAACTTAATCGCCCCAACAAGAGGTATTTTCATCACCGATAAATATACCGACCGTGGCAAATGGATGGACGGTTGGGAAAGCCGACGAAAAAGAACACCAGGACACGATTGGGCGATTGTTCAATTGGCTGCGACTGGGAAAATCACCGGATTTGATATCGATACGAATTTCTTTTTAGGCAATCATCCGCCACAGGCGTCTATCGAAGCGATCAATATCTCTAATTCCGATGGAATTACCGATTGGGATAATTTAGCATGGAAAGAAATCTTGCCTAAGTCGCATTTGGATGCGGGTTCACAGAATTTCTATGAATGTGAAAGCAACGAAATATACACGCATCTTCGCTTGCATATTTACCCTGATGGTGGTGTAGCACGGCTCCGTGTTTATGGTGAAGTTTTTAAAAATTGGGATGCGGTTTCTACCGATCATGTTTTTGATTTAGCGGCGGCCATAAATGGAGGTCAAGCGATAGCCTGCAACGATATGTTTTTTAGTGCGATGAGCAATCTTATTATGCCGAATCGTGGCGCGAATATGGGCGACGGTTGGGAAACCAAAAGAAATCGAACGCCGAACAACCGCGATTGGGTGATTCTTAAATTAGCACATCCGGGCGTAGTAGAAAGTATATTGATCGATACGTGTCACTTCAAAGGCAATTATCCCGACAGTTGTTCGATTGAAGCTTGTGTTTCGGAAACCGATGATGTTGTCAATGCAACACATTGGCAAACGCTATTGCCACAACAAAAACTGAGCGCGGATTACGAACATCATTATTCGAAAGAAGTCAATGCTTTAGGAACTATTACGCATATGCGTTTGAATATTTTTCCTGATGGCGGCGTGAGTCGATTACGAATATTTGGTAAAATCAGCAAATAGTGACCATCAACTTATTCATATTGATCGTTTTATACGTCGTCTATTTCGGCATCCTGATTTTATTGGGCTATTTGTCCTACAAAATGCCGAAGTTTTTGAAAAATAAATCCGCGGCATCGGAGGCAAACAACGAGGATATAGCAGTTAGCAGTCTTAATTATATGTATACCGGAATGCTTTTGGCGATTCTTGGCATACTGGTGAACACCTACATTTTAGTGCAAGGCACACCTTTGGAAAGTCATATGATGGAATGGCTGAATATTGTTATTCGATTGATGCACATTACATTTGGAATTGCGTGGATTGGCGCTTCGTTTTACTTTGTTTTTCTCGAAAATGCTTTGAATAGAACAGAAGATGTTCGCGATGAATTGGCGGGCAATCTTTGGGCGGTGCACGGCGGTGGATTTTACTATTTAGAGAAATACAAAGTCGCTCCGAAGACGATTCCAAAACATTTGCATTGGTTCAAATACGAGGCCTATTTTACTTGGCTTTCGGGCTTTTGTTTGCTGTTTGTGGTGTATTATTTCAACGCATCCGCTTTGTTGATTGACAAAAACGTCTTGGATATTTCCATTACACAAGGTATCTTGATCGGAATTGGTTCATTTGTCGTGGCTTGGTTAATTTATGATGTGATGTGCAAATCAAGATTAATTAAAAATCAATTGCTGTTTTCAATTATTGGATTTGTGTTCCTGATTGCATTTGCTTGGTTTTATTGTCAAGTGTTTAGTGCTCGTGCGGCTTACATCCATTTTGGGGCGATGATTGGCGGCATTATGGTGGCGAATGTTTTCTTCGTTATTATCCCTGGTCAAAAAGAAATGGTGCGTTGTGCTAAGTTGGGCATTCCATTAGACCCAAGTTTGGGAAAAAAAGCATTAGCGCGTTCATTGCACAACAATTATTTTACGCTTCCAGTTTTGTTTGTGATGGTCAGCAACCATTTTCCATCGACCTTTGGATATGAATATCCGTGGTTGATTTTGGGTGTTATTTCTTTAGGCGCAGCAGGTGTGAAGCATTATTTGAATTTAAAGGAAAAGAAAGATTTAAACGTTTGGATTTTACCGGTTTCTGTGGTTATTCTTTTAGCGGCGAGTTTTATTTCAGCTCCGAGTTCCAATCCGTATGAATGCAAAAAGGAAGTTTCTTTTTCGGAAGTGAACGAGATTATCCAAAAACGCTGCGTGTCCTGTCATTCTGCGACGCCGACAGATGATATTTATAAAGTCGCACCCAATGGTGTTATGTATGATACACCTGAAGGAATTGTCGCGAAGAAAGATTTGATTATGCAACGGGTTGTCATTACGAAGACGATGCCTCAAAATAATAAAACCAATATCACGGAAGAAGAACGCAACACGCTTCGATGTTGGATTGAACAGGGAGCAAGCTTGAAATAAAAATTGTTTTGGCCACGTATTACATGGATTTTACGGATTTTTTTTAGGCAATTTGTGAAAATCTTTGTAATCTGGTGCAAGAAAAAATAATTACGTGTTAAACGTGTTAGACGTTTTTTAAGCAATCTGTGAAAATCCGCCTAATCCGTGAAATCCGTGGCAAAAAAAATGATTTGAAATATGAAGGATAAAAACAAAAACGAATACGATGACATTATCAGATTTTAATAATTTAAATAAAGAAACAGCAAAACAACATTTGTTCGCTTGTTGTGGTTCGACGAAATGGGCCGATGTGATGATGCAACATTTTCCTTTTTCTTCTGAAAAGCAATTGGTTGATCAGAGCGCAGCCATATGGTATGAGCAATGCCATGAAGCCGATTGGAGAGAATCTTTTACGCATCATCCTAAAATTGGCGATGTCAAAAGTTTGACGGAAAAATTTGCAGGCAAAGAACAAGCGGGTGTAGCAGTAGCAACAGCAGAAACAATTCATGCGTTGGCGAAAGCGAATGCAGATTATGAAACTAAATTTGGTTTCATTTTTATCGTTTGTGCTACCGGTAAATCAGCGACGGAAATGTTACAATTGTTATTAGATCGATTGCAAAATACAGTTGAAGAAGAACTTCATATTGCGATGGGTGAACAACAAAAAATCTCGATTATTCGATTCAAAAAGCTACTGACTTCAGCCAATTTTGACTTTCTAAAAATCAGTCAAATTACCACGCATGTTCTCGACACCGCTGTCGGCTTACCCGGAAAAGACATTTCGATTCGCATGCAAGTCAAACAAAATGGCGTTTGGCAAACCATTGCACAAGGCATAACCAATGCTGACGGCAGAATTCCAGATTTTTTGCCGCAAGAACGTCTATTGAAATCTGATACGTATAAAATGGTTTTTGATACCGGAAGTTATTTCAAAAAGCAAAATCTGAAGACTTTTTATCCAGAAGTTGAAATTATTTTTAATACTTTCGATAGTGCTCATTATCATGTTCCTTTATTAGTCAATCCTTTTGGATATAGCACGTATCGAGGAAGTTAAAGAGAGAAAAGAGACATGAAAATAGAGACAAGAAAATAGAGTAAAGAGATAAGAAACAAGAGAAAATGTTCTTATATCAAATTCAAGTTTCATGCAATAGAGTTCAAATAGAATCGGATGCCTTAGCCCCGATAGCAGCGGTTATCCTTTTTTGCTTTTAAGAAAAAGCCCCTCGACTGCGCTTGGGGTGACAAAAAGCAAAAAAGATAGAAGCGAATAGCGGGATTAGCTCCTAAAACATATAATAATTCGTAATTCATAATTTTTAATTCGTAATTAAAATGACCATTCCATCTAATAAAAAAGAACAATTGTTTCAAAGCTTGCATCAAGCGAATACAACCTTTAATGAAATATATCCTGGTGACAAAAGCGATCGTCAACCTGTGCATACGTTGTATGGTGGTGCGAATCTATTCAAGTCGGATGCGCCGATTGCTTTAGGACATCGTGCGTTGGAAATTTTAGAAACTTATGCGCCGAATCACGAAGTTTTTGGAAAAGCCTTCGGATTGACGGGCGGAAACGATTTTAGTAAACGCATTTACGATAAAGTTGTCGCCAAATTGAAATCGGAAGCGATTGAAGATTTCAGAATCGATTTTGAAGACGGTTACGGCAACCGAAGCAATGAAGAAGAAGATGCCACTGCTGTATCGACTGCAATAGAAGTGGCGAAAGGAATGCGAGAAAAAACACTTTCGCCATTTATTGGAATCCGTATCAAACCGTTTACGGAAGAGATGAAAGAACGCGGTTTGCGCACTTTAGATATATTCGTCAGCACATTAGTGAAAGAAACGGGCGGGAAATTACCCGAGAATTTTGTGGTGATGTTACCGAAAGTGACCATTCCGGAGCAACCGGAGACCTTGGCAAATTTCTTTTCGATTTTGGAAGAAGAATTGGGCTTGGCAAAAGGCGTTTTGAAAATGGAAATGATGGTGGAAACTACGCAAGCAATTATGGATATCAACGGGACGAATCCGTTGTATCGATTTATCAAAGCGGCGCAAGGACGTTGCATTGCGATGCATTTCGGAACCTATGATTATACGGCAAGTTGCAGCATTACGGCGAAATACCAAGAAATGGATCATCCGGTTTGTGATTTTGCACACCATATGACGAAAGTTGCTTTGGCGCATACGGGCATTTGGTTGAGTGATGGCGCGACGAATACGATGCCTATCGGTCCACATCGCGGTGATTTAACCCCAGCACAAGAAGAAGAAAATCGTCAAGTCGTACACAGAGCGTGGAAGAAAGGTTACGATCATATTCGTCATTCGTTGTGGAATGGGTATTATCAAGGCTGGGATTTGAATCCAGCGCAGTTTCCGATGCGATATGCTGCTGTTTACGCCTTCTTCTTAGAAAGTTATGATGATGCCGTAGATCGTTTGAAAACGTTTGTAGATAAAGCGGCGCGAGCTACTTTGATTGGAGATGTTTTTGACGACGCGGCGACTGGACAAGGGTTATTGAATTATTTCCTTCGCGCATTGAATAGTGGCGCAATTACCGAAGAAGAAGTTTTGGCTACAGGACTCACTTTAGAAGAAATTCGCGGTCGTTCTTTCAAGAAAATTTTGGAGAATAGAATGGCGAAATAAGGCAGTTTTTCAGAAGCGATAACTTATTGATTTTTTTTATCATGAACATCAAAAGCAAATTAAAACGTTTCTGGAAACTACTTGGGCCGGGCTTAATTACGGGTGCTAGTGATGACGATCCTTCTGGAATCGCAACGTATTCGCAAGCAGGCGCTGGCTTTGGACTGTCGACACTTTGGACGGCGTTGATTGCTTTTCCATTGATGGCCAGCATTCAACAAATGTGTGCTCGAATTGGATTGGTCACAGAGCAAGGTTTGACGGGAACTTTGAAAAAGAATTATCCGAAACCTGTTTTATATTTAATGTTGCTGTTTAGTTTCCCCGCCATTGTTATGAATATTGGTGCGGATATCGCTGGAATGGGAGCGGTGGGTAATTTGCTTTTTCCAACGATAGAGGCGACATACTTTAGCGTTGGCTTTACAATCGCTTTGTTGATATTGATCATTTACCTTCCTTATCAAAAGATTGCGGCGATTTTGAAATACTTGTGCGTTGTTTTATTGGTTTATTTGATTGTGCCATTTTTGTATCATCAAGATTGGTTGTTGATTCTGAAATCGACTTTTGTTCCGACGATTCATTTTAATAAAGAATTTATGGGAATTCTCGTCGGGATTTTGGGAACAACGATTTCTCCCTATTTGTTTTTCTGGCAAGCTTCGATGGAGGTTGAGGAGATGAAGCACAAAAAGAAGCATTTGATGGTCAACAAGAAAATCATTAACGAAATGAAGCAAGATGTCGATTTTGGGATGTCGTTTTCAGGTTTGGTGATGTTCTTTATTATCCTAACAACGGGAACGGTGCTTTATCAAGGAGGCGTTCGCCAGATTGATACAGTTGAGCAAGCGGCATTGGCGTTAAAGCCACTAGCAGGAAATTTGGCGTATTTACTTTTTGCCATTGGCGTAATTGGAACCGGATTGTTAGCTATACCGGTTTTAAGTGGTTCACTTTCTTACATTATCACCGAGACTTTCGGATGGGAGCAAGGATTGGACAAGAAGTTTCATGAAGCCAAAGCATTTTATATAGTAATTGCGATTTCTTTGGTTTTGGGATTGTCGTTAAATTACATCGGAATTTCACCGATAAAGGCATTGATTTATACGGCGATTTTATACGGAATTACCGCGCCGGTGCTGATTGTTATTATTCTGCACGTGTCTAATAATAAAGCCGTGATGGGGAATTTCACGAATTCTAGGATCGCAAATATTCTGGGTTTTTTGGCTTTGATCATTATGACTTTGGCGGCTGGAGTTTTACTTTATTTACAATTTACAACCTAAGCTTATTTTAAGATTTACAGACTTTGTCTTAATATTGAAGAATATTCATTATTTTTGACCAAAATTGGGTGATTTCTCTCCACAAGAAGGAATTATTATATATTATTTAAAAATTATAATACAATGTCAGTTTTAGAAAAAATGAGTTCGAAAACAATTATTGATCTTGAAAACAAATACGGCGCGCACAATTATCACCCGTTGCCCGTTGTTTTAAGTAGAGGAGAAGGTGTATATGTTTGGGATGTGGAAGGTAAAAAGTACTACGATTTTTTATCTGCATATTCAGCGGTAAATCAAGGGCATTGTCATCCAAAAATTGTCAATGCGATGATGCAACAAGCACAAACGTTGACTTTAACTTCAAGAGCTTTTTATAATGATCAATTAGGACCTTACGAAGAATATCTCACAAAATATTTTGGTTTTGATAAAGTATTGCCTATGAATACTGGAGCTGAAGCTGTTGAAACCGCTTTGAAACTTTGTAGAAAATGGTCGTACGAAGTGAAAGGTATCGCGGAACATCAAGCACAAATTGTGGTTTGTGAAGGAAATTTCCATGGCAGAACAACCACAATTATTTCTTTTTCAAATGATGAAAATGCTCGTAAGAATTTTGGACCTTATACCGACGGATTCATTTCAATTCCTTACGATTCCATTGAAGCTTTAGAAGAGACTTTAAAAAACAATCCAAACATTGCAGGATTTTTAGTAGAACCAATTCAAGGAGAAGCTGGAGTTTATACACCAGCCGATGATTATATGATGAGAGCGAAGGAACTATGCAATCAATATAATGTTTTGTTTATTGCTGATGAAATTCAAACTGGAATAGCCAGAACCGGATCTTTATTGGCAGTATGCGGAAATTGTACTTGCGAAAATCATTGCGAGAAACAAGCGACGTATGCTACACCTGATATTTTAATATTAGGAAAAGCCTTGTCTGGCGGTGCCTATCCAGTTTCAGCAGTTTTGGCAAATGATTCCATCATGAATGTAATAAAACCTGGTCAGCATGGTTCTACCTTTGGTGGAAATCCTGTTGCGGCGGCTGTTGCTGTTGCGGCGTTAGAAGTAGTCGTTGAAGAAAATTTGGCTCAAAATGCGAGATTTATGGGAAGGTTATTCAGAAGTAAATTGGCTGATTATATCAAAACAAGTAATATAGCTACTTTAGTAAGAGGAAGAGGTCTTCTAAATGCAGTGGTGATTAACGATACAGAAGAAAGCGAAACTGCTTGGAATATCTGTATGGCGTTGCGAAACAATGGTTTGTTAGCGAAGCCGACACACGGGAATATCATTCGTTTTGCACCACCATTAGTAATGAATGAGGAGCAGTTGTTAGATTGTGTTTCAATTATTATTAAGACGTTGAAACAGTTTGAAAAATAAAAAAAATCCTCCACTTGGAGGATTTTTTTATTCTTGTTCTTGTTGTTGTTTTATTTTTTCCAATAAGTTTTCCTGAATCCCTTTCATTTCCTCATCAGTAAAATTAATTTTTAAATAAATTGTAAAAATTAAATAAAGTGTACTCAAAATAATTCCAATGATAGCAAGTACTCTACCAGTATTGATGTTTGAATATCCATCGTATAACTCTGGGTTTTCAATGTAAAGAGCGATATCTTTTTTGGCTAAGATTAAGGCAACAATTCCCAATATTAAGCCTATAACACCCCAACAGCAGCATGTTAGTATAGATAATATCCCTAATACGAGTACAGCAGTGGCATTGGGTAGTTTTTGTTTTTCCATAAGGTTTATGTTAAATGTTAGTCATTTTGTAAATATAAGAAACAATCATTATGATCGCATTAAAGATGGCAAGACTAATCATTATTTTATGATAGTTCCTACTTTTATCAATAAAATGTAATCCAACAAAACAAAAAAATAGAAGTGTCGTATAGATAGCTGGAAACTGATAAAAGGCAGCAATAAAATCTCCTTTCAAAATTAAAACGAATGCTCGTTGCGTTCCACAACCTAAACACTCTAATCCGAAGAGTTTTTTATTTAAGCAGGGAAGCATATATTTTTCTAGGTCCACAATCAAGTTCTTTACTACTACAATTTTACAAAAAAAATGATTGCAAAATTAGAAGTTTGTTACTTTAAAGTTTGTTACTTTTGAATCAAATATATAAAAAGAGTGATGAAAAAATTACTAATACCAATAATGATAATTGCAATTTGTATTGCTTTTTATGAAGAAAATAAATCAGAAAAAAACACGTATATCGTCATAATTGCTATCGTTATTTTTATGTTTGGAATGATGCGTTTGAGCTCCAAAACACCAAGTAAAAATCAAGAAAAAGAAGAAGATAATGTTTAAAATAGGGGACGAAGTTTCAGTATTAGATGACGCCATCAACGGTGTCGTAATTGGAATCAAAAACAATGAGGTTGTTATAGAAACAGAGGATGGTTTTCCGATGACTTATTTTGTCAATCAATTAATTAAAAATTTTAAAACCAGTAGTTTAAGCAAAAACATAGGAAGTTTTAATTCAGATAAAATAAAACAAGATAAAGAGATTTCAAAGCCAAGAAGTTTTGTCAAAGAAACGAAAGTTAAAGGTGAAATTCCACCTCCTGAATTCGATTTGCATATCGAAAAATTAGTAAAAAATTATAAAGGAATGAACAACTTTGATATTCTCAATATGCAATCGGAAACTGCCAAAAGACATATCGAATTTGCCATCAGAAATCGCATTCCAAAAATTGTTTTTATTCACGGAGTTGGTGAAGGAATTCTAAAAGCCGAATTGGATTTTTTACTTGGACGTTACGAGTCAATTTCTTTTCGAGATGCCAATTACCAAAAATATGGTTCGGGGGCAACCGAAGTTTTTATCAAACAAAATTCCAATTCCTAATTTGTAGTTAATAGAGTTCCTAAAAGAATGGAGTCACCGAAATAGAAAGCACTATTTCCTTTTTGAAAAGTAACTGCTTTCAAAAGGATTGTGTGTTGAAATAAATTAGGACCATTGGTTGTTGTAGTAACTTCAATTCGCCCACTTACATCTGTAATTCCATCTAGAGCAATCCATTCTTCATTAATTGATGGTGAAGTTGGCAACGTACTACCACAAAAATAATCTTCATTGTTTGTACTTATCGCTGATGAAAATAGTCTATAAACCAATTTATTGGTAGTAGAAGATATCAAACCAGTTTTTGGCTCACCTATATTGTCAGTTGATAATAAGCTAGCATCAAAATTTTGAATATAAATCCCTTCTATTCCGTTGGTTCTAGCATTATAAAGCAATTGACTTGTAGCACATAATTTTAAATCGTCAGGATTAAAATTAAAAGGTAAAGAAGTTGGCGTTGTAGTATATTCTCCAAAAGTAAAAGTTTCATAAATCTGATTCCCACTTGGTTTTGCAAAAACAATATTTTTGAACACAATATTATGAATATACTTTGTGATTTTTGTAGCGCCTGTTGTTGTATCGGTAGTGTATAAAGCAATAGTGTTAATTTCAATATTTCCTGAAGTTGCTATCCATTCTTCTGTAGCTATAGGAGAAATTGGCCCTGGAGTTGTACAAATATTTGCAGAAGTTACAGGTCCATTATAAGCTCTATAAGTTACACTTACATTTCCTGTAATCGGAATAACACGAGGAGTATTTGTCAATGTTACATCATTCGGAAAAGCATTTAGAGACGTTGGTAATTTAATATAAATTGCTTCATTTCCATTCAATTTATAAATGGTTTCACCACAACTATTTGCTGTTACATCTGCAAAATCTATCGTTTCAATTTTTAAATCACCATCATCACATCCGTTCAATAAGAATATAAATGCCAGAATTACAAATAAATTTTTCATGCTATAGCTATTTTTGACAAAAATAGGGTTTTTAATGAGATTCGACAATCAAATTCGCAAGGATTGAAAACCTAAAATGAGTAACTTTGTCGCCATGAAAAAAGTTTACCTAGATAACGCTGCAACAACTTCACTCTATCCTGAAGTAATACAAGAAATGATGCAAATACTTCAGTCCGATTTTGGGAATCCATCATCTACTCATAGTTTTGGACGTCAAGCTAAAAGTGTTGTAGAGTTTTCTCGAAAATCGATTGCAAAATTATTAAATGCTACTTCCCAAGAAATTGTTTTTGCTTCAGGCGGCACTGAAGCTAATAATTGGATTCTGCGCAACGCTGTTACTAATTTAAAAGTTGAAAGAATTATTTCAAGTAAAATTGAACATCACGCAGTTTTATATGTTCTAGATGCTTTGAAAAATGAATTTCATATAGAAGTTGATTTCGTTACTATTTTGCCCAATGGAGAAATTGATGTCACACATTTGGTGACTTTGCTTTCTGCTAATAAAAAGACTTTAGTTTCCTTGATGCATGTTAATAATGAAATCGGAACTGTTTTAGATTTAGATTTAATTGGGCGGATTTGTAAACAACATCAAGCTTATTTTCATTCGGATACGGTTCAATCAATTGGGAAGGCCCCATTCGATTTACAGCAGCTTCCTATCGATTTTTTAGTAGCTAGTGCCCATAAATTTCATGGACCAAAAGGAGTTGGCTTTATTTTTATTCGAAAAGGATTGCCAATTGCACCTATATTATTCGGTGGTGAACAAGAAAAAGGTTTGCGTCCAGGGACAGAATCGATTCACAATATTGCTGGAATGGCTAAGGCTCTAGAACTTTCTTATGCTTCATTAGAGAACAATCAAAAGTATATTGAAGATTTAAAAGAGTATCTTATTAATCAATTGCAATTACATTTCCCTGAATTCAAGATTAATGGAAATGCCCACGGATTTTATACTATTTTGAATGTTTTAATGCCTTTTCCAAAAGATAAAACGGCGATGCTTCTATTTCATTTGGATATGAAAGGAATTGCGATTTCTAGAGGAAGTGCTTGTCAATCGGGAAGTGCCAAACCATCACATGTTTTAGCTGAAATATTAACTGGTGAAGCATTGGAACAACCTTCCTTAAGAGTTTCGTTAAGTGAATTCAATACGAATGCTGAAATAGACTTTTTTATAAATTGTTTAAAGTACCAATAGTTAATTATATTTACACCATTATTTATAAAATTTTTAATTTATCTAAACATGAAAATATCCTTTATAGTTTTTCTTTTTTCTTTTTTTATATCATTTTCAACTTATTCACAAACTAAAGGTATTGTTGAATATGGTGTTAATATCGGTTATAATAGTTCAACCGTTTCAAATTCAATTGATAGTGCAACTCGAGGTAACGGATTAAATCTTGGAGTATCTATTGATTATTATTTTTCAAAAAGATGGAGTATCAAAGGAAAATTGATCTATGATCAAAAAGGTTGGGATAAAGGATTCATCGAATTTTATGATTTTGATCCGAATTCTGAGGGACCTTCAGGTTCATACACAACAAATTATGATCTTAATTATTTAACTATTCCAGTAATGGCAAATTGGCATTTTGGAAGAACCAAAAATTGGTATTTTAATTTCGGGCCTTACGTAGGGTTTTTAATGAGTGCCAAAGAAACTAGATTTGGTATTGATGTAAAAGAGGCTTTTAACACCACAGATTTCGGACTAGCTTTCGGAATTGGAGTTAAAATACCAGTTTCAGATAAACTAAAAATATCTTTAGAATATGACGAACAAACTGGATTTTCAAATATTTTTAAGGAATCCAACGAAACTATTACAAACTCTCGATCTAGTTTCAATGTAGGTGTTAATTTTTTGATGAAATAATCCTATAAGAAATTTGGGTCATTATTGCGTAAACTTATTTACCTTTCTTTTTCTCTTTTTCTAACTTTTTGAAATATCCTTTGAAGAAAAAATGGGTTTGAAAACATTTTTTAAAACATGGAATACTACAATAAGTGATTTCGGCTATTTATAATCGTTATTCAATTTTATTTAATAATCAATTTAGACAAGTACTTTTTATCATTGGATTCAACTTGAATGCAATACGTTCCTTTTTGAAATCCATTTGTGTCAATAATTTCATTTTCATGCATCAAATCAACAACTTTCAAGACTCTACCTTGCATGTCAATAATCTTAATTTGAATAGGGAAAAGCAAGTTTCCATCGTTGCTTTGAATGCTAAAAGACTCTTTTGTTGGATTAGGATATATTGAGATTCCTAGATTTTTGTTTAGGTTTTGCGTAGCTAAATTACAATTGTTTCCATTTCCAGGAATATTCGAATCCAACCAAGCAATTCGAGTGGTTATCCAGTTTTTAAATTTAGTAATTTGTTCTTCAAAAGTAGCTGGATCAGCTTCTATTTCAGGAGTTCCAGAATTGACACCAAGATTTCCCCACTTTACAAAATGACGGGATTGTGCTTCATATAAATAAGCAGCGTTGGTGTCTATAAAATTTGAAAGACTAGGAGTACTTAAAATAGTAGCTCGGAAATTATCCCATCGACAACGCAATTTATTTTGAAAAGTCGGATCTTGCATCAATCGAACATACCAACCTGGTGAATTGACATCGGGTCCACAATCATTAATACGATGTGCCCATCCTGAACCATTTGTCGCATCAAAAATGGAACAACCAGGAATGTTTTTCCATGCCCAATCAAAATCCCAAACGGGACCTGCTTTAAGTTTAGAAATGGCTGTTGGTGAATCTTTGTCTTTATGAAAATAGCTACTTTTCTTAAACCCGTCATTATTTCTAGCCAATTCATTTACAATAAAATAATCAATAAAAGAATCCGTGTCAATATATTTTGAATAGCCATTTACGGGATCTGAAAAATTTGGACTGTAAAGTGCTGTTTCAAAATCATTAATAAAATTTTGAATATACGTTTGCTGTTCCGTTGTAATCACCTCTGGTTTCGGGTAATCATAAACCAATCGAACGTCTAATTCAGGATGATCTATGGGATGATAATTTAACAACCAACTGTTGCTGTTATCCCAATAATCGTTTTTTATAATGTAACCTCCTGTTAAATTTATTCCTGAATTTTCGGTAGTTTCTAATTTAGCAATATCGACTCTGTTGTTGTCTCTTTTAATGCTTTCCATCAAAAGATATATTCCTTGGTAACGGCCATTAATAACCACTTCGCAGTATTGATTTCGAGTAGCATAGTTTCCCATATCATTAAAAAGTTGGTACGCTAATTTGTTTCTCATAAAAACTTTATCATTATAATTTGCAATCAATACCCAATCATGTTCTTCAGGCATTCCGAGTATCGAAACATCTTGCTGGAGGTCATTCGCATCTAAAGTTTCAATTTTATAGGGTTTTTGAGGTAAGGATTGTGAGTACGCTCCACGGTATTCTATAGAAATGTTACCGTTATAATTGTTTGGCGTATCAAGAACTGTATTTACATTTCCTTCTCCATTATATATAACTCCCATGGAAGCATTTATGGCTGGATCATCTAGTATTGGAGCTCCACCTGTATTGATAATAACGATAGGAAGATTAGAGGAAGTGAGTACGAAAGGAACAGCAGCATTATTCCCGAAAGTGATGCTCCAATCTACTAAATATCCTTCGTCTTGGGCAGCAGCATCCACGATTCTCAGCGTCCAAACTCCATTTCCATTTTGATTATTATTACAATCACCAAGGGATTCTTGAGGATTGAAAGAGCCTGTAAAGGGTGCACTTCCTGAATTTATGGATATAGATGCGGATTGATTTAAACACGTATTTGTAAAATTATCATTGCCACCTCCAATACCTGAAAATAAATTAATGGTAGTTCCATCGGGCGCTATTAAAAATACATTTAAATCAGAATCGTAAGTATGCGTAATTTTTAAACAAACTTGAACAACTCCTAAAGAAGCATTTAATTGATTGGAAGCTAACCCAGAAACTGAAGTTGTAAAATCAATATTTTGACCGTTATCATTGATGATTCCAGTAGAGCCTGAAAATGTTTGTGCTTGAATAAAAGTAAGGGAAAGTAAGGAAAAAAGAAGCGAAATTTTATGTTTCATAGTTTTGTTATGTGGGATAAATATATGAAAATATAAAATAAAAAAATTCGTCTTCTATTAGAGGTAAATTAATAGAAGACGAATTATAAAGTAAAAATATTATTTAGAAGCTGATGGTGGCATGTCCGAATTATAACAATCGCGGTGTAATTTCCATACTCCATCTTCCATTTTATAGATTTCTAAGGATTTACCTGAATCGACAGTTTTACCACTTTGATCCATAAAAGTCCAAGTATTTTCTGCAGCTAGTGTGTTTTCGTCTCCCCAAACCTCTTGAGTGTTTATAGTAATATTCATCATATTACCTTTCATCCATTTTCCAAATAACATTTGAATATTGGCTCTTCCTTCAACAGTTTTGTCATTGGGTTGCATAAATTTTGCCTCTTTTGTATAACAATTTGCTAAACCAACTGAGTCTTTAGCGTTTAATGCTTCTACAAAAACTTTTGCTCTATCTTCAACGTCTGTTTTTGCTTGAACTAAATCAAAAGCGGGGGCTTTTTCTTTATTACAACTACTCGTCAAACCAATACATGTAATAAGAATTAGGAATGTTAAGATTCTTTTTTTCATAATTAGATAAAATTAAAGTTAGAATAAGTAAATCAAGTAAAATTAACACATTCTTTTTAAATACGTTAGGTTTATGGTTAAAAATATAACAACGGTTTATTGTATATCAAATTAACGAAATAGAGCGTGATAATTAATGTAATATGCATAGAGAACAATTTTTAAAATTATTTTTATAGTTTATTAAAGTACCCTTTATTATTCTTTTCAGTAGTCAAAATAGGAACTTAATATTTTGCTTACAATTGCAATAATGAAATACAGTAATCGTAATTATTTCATAATCATTTAGTTGTTTTTTATTATATTTGGTTTACTAATTATTTAAATATGAAACTATATTATTTAGTAGTTTTTATTTTATTCATTTCACTACAGTTTTCCTGCTCTAAAACGGATGACTCAGAGGAATACATTCCAATATCGCCAGTAACAGTCGATTTGACCCAAGTGCCCTATGCGAAATTATCAGAGTATTATTTTTTTGATGGGGAAATAAAAAATCAAATACCCTCGCTCAATGTGTTGCCCTATGAACCTGCTAGTTCTTTATTTACCGATTATGCTCATAAAAAAAGATTCGTTTGGATACCTCTTGGGGTAAAAGCTACTTTTAATCAAGATAATAATGTATTAGAATTGCCCGTTGGTGCGGCATTAATCAAGACTTTTTATTATAATAATGTTCAAAATGTTACTCCAGTTGGAGCCAGTCGAATAATTGAAACTAGGCTCATGATTCGAAAATCTACAGGATGGATTTTTGCTGACTATATATGGAATGATCAACAAACAGAAGCTTTTTTAGATACAACAGGAAATGGAGGTGTTACTACTGTTGAATGGAAAGACGAAAATAATGCTATGAAATCCGTAAACTATAGAATCCCAACAAGTCCTCAATGCACAGTTTGTCATAATGCGAATGAAGTTCCAATTCCCATTGGAATAAAACCGCAAAACTTGAATTATAATTATAGTTATGGTTCTGAATCAAAGAATCAATTAACAAAATGGATTGAACAAGGATACTTAGAAAGCAATTTCACTTTTCCTACAGCATACAAAACAGCAATAAATTATAATGACACTTCAAAATCACTAGAACAAAGAGTTCGCTCTTATGTTGATATTAATTGTTCCCATTGTCATCAAACGAATGGATATTGTTCCTATAGACCCATGCGTTTTGCCTATAGTGAAACGGCAACTACAGATGGATTAATGAATATGGGTGTATGCTTGGATACCCAAGATTTATCCGATTTGCCCAAAGAATTAAATAAAATAGTATATCCAGGAAGTATCAATAAATCCATGATGTATTATAGAATGAATACCGAATTTGAGGGCTTCAAAATGCCGTTATTAGGGAGAACAATCGTTCACAAAGAAGCGGTTGATATGGTAGAACAATGGATTAATTCTTTAGAACCTTGTAATTAACTTTAAAACTAAAAAATGAAAAAAATCACATTCTTTCTTATTATTTGTCTCATGACATTTATAACAAAAGCGCAAAATAGTTGTGCTACTGCGGGGTCAATTAACACAGCTGGTTTATATATTGTCGGAACTATAAATGGAACTGCACCAACTTTGTTATGTTATTCAAATGAAGCATTAACAGCTACAACACCCTATGGAGAGTGGTTTGCTTATACACCCTCTCAAAGTTACACTGTAACAATAACAACTGATATTTCTCAAAATACACCTCGAGTTAACACTCGATTTCATGTTTATAAAGGTTCATGTTCGACATTGAATTGCCTCTCCGCCAACGATGATATATCACAAAGTAATTTTTCCTCTGAAGCTACTTTTAATGTGACTGCAAATACTACTTATTATATTGTCTTTGATAACAGATGGAGTGCAACGAGTTTTAGCTTTCAATTACTAGAAAATACACTTGTAATTCCAACAAGCCCAGTAACATTTAGTTCGCAAGTTATTTCGAATTCAAATTTTCCAATTGAAGTTTCTCAGATTACCTACAAAAATGGTGTAGTTGATATGAATGGAGATTACTTAGACGATCTTCTAGGAGTGACTGGATCCGCTATTCGAATTCATTATCAAAACACAGATGGTACTTTTTCATATACAGATTACCCAACAGAAACAACAGCTAATATACCTTCTTGGAGTATTGCGGCTGGCGATTTTAATAAAGATGGATTCAACGATTTAATGTACGGATCTTCCAATGGTGTCACTTTTGCAAAATCCAATTCAACGGGTACGGGATATTCTTTAACGATTCCACCTCAAAGTGTACTTTGCCAAAGGGTAAATTTTGTGGAACTAAATAACGACGGCAATTTGGATGCGTTTTCCTGTCATGATGTAGCTCCTAATGTCTATTTTGCTAATGATGGCACCAATAATATGACGTATTTCCAGTCGGGTGTTTCGCCAGGTGCTGCCAATATGGGAATATATCCCTCAGGGGGCAATTACGGTTCTATATTTGTCGATTATGATAATGATGGTGACTCTGATTTATTTATTGCCAAATGTAGAGGTTCACTTACTCCAGCTAATTTGAATGAATTACATAGAAATGATTCTTATGTAGATACAAATGGAAATCACATTATTAGTTTTACAGATGTTTCTGTAGCGGCTAATCTTTCCGATCCGATCCAATCTTGGTCTTCAGGGTGGGCAGATTTCGACAATGATGGCGATATGGATGTATTTGTAACAGCTAATTCTTCTAGTATTGGTGGCTTTCATAAATTAATGAATAATAATGGAGACGGAACTTTTACCAATATAACTGTAGGTTCAGGTTTGGATACTTATTTTAGCACTTCTAACAATTTTATAACGCACGATTTTGACAACAATGGATTTGTAGATATAATGGGTGGTTTTTCGACTACCAATAGTATACTATTTAATCAAGGAAATGGTACGTTTATTAGCTCCAGTATAGGTATTTCGTCTGGTGCTGTGGGCGATTTTAATAATGATGGATTTTTAGATTTTCGCTCTACTTCTGGTAATCTGAATATCAATAGTGGGAATACTAATAATTGGATAAAAATTACTTTACAAGGTATACAAAGCAATCGAAATGGTATTGGTGCTCGAGTAGAATTATATGGAGCTTGGGGTAAACAGATTAGAGATGTTCGAAGTGGGGATGGCTTTTCTTTCATGAGTTCATTAAATGTGCATTTTGGTATTGGTCAAGTTACGCAAGTGAATCAAATCATTATTCGATGGCCTTCAGGAATTGTAGATACCATAAATAACCCAAGTATAAATCAAAGCACGCATATAGTTGAAGGAATAAGCTTAGCGGTAGAAAATTACACTAACTCAGCGTTTGATATCTATCCAAATCCAGCCAAAAATGTTTTGAATATTAAAGTCAAAGATGAAATTTCTATGACATTAGCTCAAGTTTATGATTTGAATGGAAAATTAATTTTTGAAGAAAACACGAATTTGAGCTCACCTATTAATATCGAAAAACTAGAAACAGGAACTTATATTCTTTTGATTAGAGATTCTAATAATAAAGATTACAGTCAAAAATTCGTTAAAGAATAGTTTGAATTAATTTGTTTTACAAAAAATGCCCGACTTCTTCTAGTTGGGCATTTTGTTTTTTATTTATTAGAATTCTTTAAAACTACAAATGAATCACTTCGCCATAAGCATCAGCCACAGCTTCCATTACCGCTTCGCTCATCGTGGGATGTGGGTGAATTGCTTTTAAAATATCATGACCTGTGGTTTCTAGTTTACGCGCTACAACCGCTTCGGCAATCATATCGGTAACACCAGCACCAATCATGTGGCATCCCAACCATTCGCCATATTTAGCATCGAAGATTACTTTTACGAAACCGTCTGGAGTTCCAGCTGCTTTTGCTTTTCCTGAGGCTGTAAATGGGAACTTTCCAATTTTCAAATCATATCCTTTTTCACGAGCTTGTTTTTCGGTCAATCCCACGGAAGCAATTTCTGGAGTTGCATACGTACAACCAGGAACATTTCCATAATCGATAGGTTCTACATGAAGTCCAGCAATTTTCTCCACACAATTAATTCCTTCTGCAGAAGCGACATGCGCCAAAGCTTGCCCTGGAGTTACATCACCAATGGCGTAATAACCTGGAATGTTGGTTTGATTGTAGGCATTGACAAGTATTTTGTCTTTGTCAACAGCAATCCCGACATCTTCTAATCCTATGTTTTCAATATTGGTTTTAATTCCAACGGCGGAGAGTAACATTTCTGCTTCTAAAGTTTCTTCGCCTTTAGCCGTTTTCACCGTTGCTTTAACCCCTGAATCTGAAGTATCTATTTTTTCAACGGAAGAGGAAGTCATAATTTTAACTCCCGCTTTTTTCATCGAACGTTCCATTTGTTTCGAAATATCTTCGTCTTCAACAGGAACAATATTGGGCATAAATTCTACAATAGTAACGTCAGTTCCCATCGCATTATAAAAATGAGCGAACTCAACACCAATAGCACCTGAACCTACAATAATCATCGATTTAGGTTGAGAAGGTAAAGTCATAGCTTGACGGTATCCAATTACTTTTTTACCATCTTGTGGTAAATTAGGCAATTCTCTAGAGCGAGCGCCAGTAGCTATAATTATATGATCTGCAGAATATTCGGTTACTTTTCCATCAGCAGCCGTAACGTCTAGTTTTTTTCCTGGTTTTAGTTTTCCGAATCCTTCAATAACATCGATTTTATTTTTCTTCATCAAGAATTGAACACCTTTGCTCATACCGTCAGCAACACCGCGGCTTCTTGCCACAACTGCATTAAAGTCTTTATCGAAAGAGGAAACCGTCAATCCGTAATCGGAAGCATGTTTTAGGTAATCAAAAACTTGAGCTGATTTTAATAAAGCTTTCGTTGGAATGCAACCCCAATTTAAACAAACACCACCCAAATTTTCTTTTTCAATAACGGCTACTTTGAAGCCCAATTGTGAGGCGCGAATAGCAGTTACATAACCGCCTGGACCACTTCCTAAAACTATAATATCGTATTTCATTTTACTTTGATTTACTTGAATTAATTATGGTGCGAAAATAAGGATTTATTTTTAAAAGGAACTACTACAAAATAGAGATTCGACAGTAGATTTTAAAAGGTAATGGTCATGCCCATTAGATTTGTATTGTAGAGTCGATTGTAATTGTAACTGGTTTTGTATTTAGTCTTATGTGGAACTATATCACTTGGTTTGATTATTTTAGTAATGCGTCTGTTGGCGGCATTTTTACCAATCACATATCCAATTAAAATAGCCACAGGATAATCGGAAGCCCAGTGAACTTGACCACTAACCATATTAAAAGCTAAGGCTGTTCCTAATGTATATCCAACGGGTTTTATCCATTTTATTTCTGGATAATTCGTTGCAATTACTGTTAATGTTGCCATATAGGTAGCAATATGTCCCGATGGCATGGCGTCATAATTTGGAGTATTACTTCCATAGGCAGAAAAACTTGGGAAAGGATGCCAAGCACCACCATCTTGTGTCGCTGCTATTGGACTTTGTCTACCGCTTATTCTTTTGATTGTTTGTGTAGCAACTCCAACGGATAAGAGCACTTCAATCAATTCACTGGAAGTATTCAATGCGCGATAATCGTCTTTTCCAATTTTTCCAACGGCATAAAAGAATCCACTTAAGAGTAGGGTTGTATTGCCATTTCCAAAATAATAAACACCAGAGGAAATACTTGTTGGAATTACTTCGATTCCCAAAATTCTTTTGTATCGAGAAGGTTCCTCCCAACCACCAATTCGTTCACCAAGCTTTCCGGAATCGTCCAGTATTTTTTGATCATAGGGAATAATTGCTAAGGTTGAACCTATTGCTAATGCATCCCATTTTAAATTTTCTTTCTGAATAGTAAATTTCCCAAATGCTACCAAATCACTTGGGATGTACCGAATAAGATCAAAGAATTTAGGCTTTGGATACGTATAGGATACAGAATCATTTATTTTAAAAGTTTGAGTAGCTACAGCCAAACTGTCTTTGGTTTGGGCTTGAATAAATAAAGAAACAAAAAGAATCGGAAGTAGAAATCGTATTTTAAATGCCATTACTAAATTTAAATAAGTGGCTCAAGATAGTATTTTTCTTGTAACATTTAAAATTAATTATTCTTCGATGCCTTCAACAACAAACTGAGAATCATATAATTTTTTATAATAGCCATTTTCTTTACCAACAAGTTCAAAATGGGATCCTTGTTCAACAATCAAACCTTTGTCCATGACTACAATTTTATCAGCATTGATAATGGTTGCCAATCGATGTGCAATCACAATAGAAGTTCTTCCTTGAGTGATAGTTTCTGTAGCTTTTTGAATTAATTCTTCCGAATGTGTATCAATAGATGAGGTCGCTTCATCTAAAATTAATATACTAGGATTGCTCATATACGCTCGTAAAAAAGCAATCAATTGTCTTTGTCCAGAAGATAGCATGACACCACGTTCTTTCACATTATAATCATAATTATCAGGCAAACTCATGATGAATTCATGAACACCAATTTTTTTGGCGGCTATAATTACTTCTTCTTTGGTAATATCGGAATTATGAAGTGTGATGTTATTCATAATCGTATCGGCAAACAAAAATACATCTTGCAAAACCACCGCTATTTGTTTTCGAATAGAACTCAAACTGTACTCTTTAATCGAATTCCCATCAATGCAAATCGTACCACTATTGATTTCATAAAAACGATTGAGTAAATTAATGATAGTCGATTTTCCAGCACCTGTCGAGCCAACAATAGCAACAGTTTCTCCCGCTTTCACTTCTAAACTAATTCCTTTAATAATTTCTTCGTTGTCTATATAACTAAAATGCACATTGTTAAATAGAATGTTGCCTTCAAATTTAGGCGCTTCTATAGTTCCTGTGTCTTGAATTTGATCCTGTGTGTCAATAATATCAAAAACACGATTCGCCGCTATCATTCCCATTTGCATCTCGTTGAATTTATCCGCAATTTGTCGCAATGGGTTGAAAAGCATTCCAATAAACATGGTATACGAAAACAAATCTCCAAAAGTCGTAAAATGATCGCCGTGCAGAATATTGATGCCGCCATACAAAACCACAAATCCTAATGTTAGAGATGAAATAATATCGGCAATCGGAAAGAAAATAGAGTTATATAAAATGGTTTTAATCCACGCTTTGCGATGTTTGTCATTGATTTCGCTAAATTTTTCTGCTTCAATTTCTTCTCGATTGAATAGCTGCACGATTTTCATTCCGGTGACACGCTCTTGTACAAACGTATTCATATGGGCTACTTGATTTCGAACATCCTCGAAAGCCACTTGCATTTTCCGCTGAAAAATTCGTGTGAAAAATACCAAAACAGGCATGGCTACTATCACAATCCACGTAAGTTTCCAGTTCATATAAAACATAAAAATCAATACCACAAACATTTTCATCAAGTCACTCAGAATCATAAACAAACCTTGGCTAAAGATTTTTGCAATTTGTTCAATGTCAGAAACTGAGCGTGTAACCAATTGACCCACTGGTGCATTGTCGTAATATTTCATTTTAAAACTCAACATATGTTGAAAGAGTTTTACACGGATGTCTTTTACGATGTCTTGTCCCAACCAATTCGCCCAAAGCACAAAGTAAAATTGAGAGAAAACTTCCAACAAAAGGACTACTCCCATCAAAATGATATACAGCAACAATCCATGGGAATCGTGAGTTTTGATATAGCCGTCAACGGTTTGTTTCAACAAATACGGACGTAATGCTGCGAAAACTGACAACGAAATCGCAAAGCCAATAACGCTATTGAACCGCCATTGGTAGGGTTTGGTATATTTTAAAATTCGTTTAAAAACGAGCGTGTCAAATGCTTTTGCTTTCATTTTTGAGTGGCTGAGGTTCTGAGTGCCTGAGTTGCTAAGTTTTTTAGGAGCCGGGAACCTGCTGTACGCTCCCAATTTTTTGCGCCGAACTCCGGCTCAAAAAGATTTCTGCTGCCATCAGGGCTAGGGTTTTACGTAATCATATACTATTTCGGTTAAATACAATCCGTGAGCGGGAACCGAAAACCCTGCTTCACTTCGGTTTTTATTTTTCAATATCGCTTCAAAATCGGTTACAGTAATTTTATGCAACCCAACATTGAGCAAAGTTCCTACAATAGCTCGCACCATGTTTCGTAAAAATCGATCGGCTGAGATGGTAAAAATAAGCTTATTTTCCTGTTGTGCCCATTGTGCAAAAGTGATCTTACAATTGAAGGTGTTCACATCCGTATGCACTTTCGAGAAGCATTCGAAATCGGTATGAGTTAACAGAATATTAGCCGCTTCATTCATAAGTACGATGTCTAGTGGATGTCCGTATTGCCAACTTAATTCCGTCAAAAATGGGTTTTTAAAAGTATGCATATGGTATTCATACGTACGCTTTTTGGCGTCAAACCTGGCGTGAGCCAAATCAGGAACTTTGATGATTTCAAAAACGGAAATGTCTTTGGGTAAAAAAGAATTTAATTTATGAACGATACTTTCTGCATTCAATTCCATTTCAAAATCGAAATGTGCATACATGATTTTGGCATGAACACCCGTATCGGTTCTGCCGGCACCCATCAATTCTATTGGGTGATTCAGTACAGTTGACATGGCTTTGGTCAATGTTTCTTGTACAGTAACTGCATTGGGTTGAGATTGCCAACCGTGATAATTTGTACCGTTATAAGAAAATTGAATGAAATAACGCATGTATAGTTGTCGGTTTTCAGGTGCAAATATACTTATTAATAGAATTGATTTTGAGGTTGGGAATGGTAACAAAATGTTAATTTGAGTTTTGCCACGAAGACTCCATGCTCAAATTTTTTATTTGGAATGAGAATGTTTATTTTTACCGGAAAGCCTAGCCCTGATAGCAGCGGTATCCTTTTGTGCCGGCGTATACTTCGTCAGTTCTTTATGCTCGGGTGGCACAAAAGATATAGCGGATAGCAGGAAATAGCTTCTGAAGAAACAGAAATCAATGAAAAAAATTCTCTTACTTTCCGACACCCACAGTCACATTGATGATGTGATTTTGAAATACGTTGATCAGGCAGATGAAGTTTGGCATGCGGGCGATATTGGGAATTTAGAAGTAACTGATACTCTCAAGAAACACAAGCCCTTGCGCGCTGTTTACGGCAATATCGATGACGACAAAGCCCGAATGGAGTTTCCGCTTCACAATCGTTTTTTCTGCGAAGGTGTTGACGTTTGGATCACACACATTGGCGGTTATCCTGGGAAATACAATCAAGAAATCAGAACAGAAATCACTAACAACCCACCGAAATTATTTATTTGTGGGCATTCGCATATTTTGAAAGTCATTTACGATAAGAAATTGCAGTTGTTGCACATGAATCCGGGTGCTGCTGGTAAAAGCGGTTTTCATCAAGTGCGAACGATGTTGCGATTTGTGATAGATGGAGAAACGATAAAGGATTTGGAGATAGTGGAGTTGGGGAAGAAATAGTGGCTGAGTCGCTGAGTGCCTGAGATACTGAGTTGTTAGGTAGTAGCCAGATGACTAAGTTTCGATGATTAAATATTTATTTTAATAGAACTGATTGTGACTCAGCAACTCAGGCACTCAGAATCTCAGTAACTCGCGAAAAAAAACCCGAACATTTGTCCAGGTTTTTCTTCGCACTAAATAAACTAAGTTTATAGGTTTATCTCAATCGGTCGACAGATTTTACGAGATCTTCATCCTTTTTGATGGCTTTATTGGCCAGCACTAAAAAAACGATAGCAATAATCGGTAGAAACATCCCAATACCCTTCTCCGAAACGGCAAGCGTTTCTCCAGATACATTTAGCGAACGATATACAAATAATCCTAATAAAATTAAATTTAATATGATATTCAATCTGCCAATGACAAATTGATGTTGTCTTTTTTTATAAAACAAAATACTTAATAAAGATAAAGAAGTACTTAAACCAAAAAGAATCGAATAGATTTGGTTACTCATAAACATTTCTGATTTTCCGTCAGTTAATGTCCATATTGGAAAAACAAAAGGTAAAATCCCCGTTGTTAAAAAGGCTAAGAGTAAATAAATAGTTTGAATTCTTTGAATCATGTATTGCTTTATTGTGCCACAAAAATATATTTTCTTTTTAATAAATACTATTGTATGATAAATTTTTATTCGTATTATTGCAAGACTAATTCGTAAGTACTTCATTTTACGACCTGTTCACCTCATAAAATTACACTACAATTTTTTTAGAATATACCAAATCAATCTAAATTCAAATAACATTACATGTTTGATATTTCTGTATTAAAAGAAATGAAGCTAACTGAGCTTCAAGACATCGCTAAATTATCCAAAACCATTAAGTTTAACGGTGTTAAAAAAGAAGCTTTAATTGCAATGATTATCGAAAATCAAGTTGCAAGTGAAGCCAAAGCAACCAAGAAAGTAACCTCAGAAACTACTTCTGACGAGAAATCGAAAAGAGCAAGGATAACTGCAGAAAAGAAACCCGCTATTTCGAAGTCGGCTACTCTTTTTTCAGAACCAGAACCTATTACAGTTTCAGAAGTAATTGTAACAGAAACAATTGCAGAAGAAGCTACACCAATTGAAACTAAACCGCATCCAAAAGGAGCTCCCAAAGTAATCAAGTTTAAAAAAGCAGATTACGATAAGAAAGTTGCCAATAAAATTGAAAAAGCGAATGCTCCTGAACCCGAAGTTTCAGAAGAAGTCGAAACGATAGATAAAGTAGAAGAAGTAGCTCAAGATGCTATTCCTGAAAAAAAGATTAATCCGAATCAACTTCATAAACAAAACCCCAATCAGAATGGAAATTCCAATCCCAATCAAAACGGGAATGGAAACGGAAATCAAAACGGAAATCAAAACCCCAACTTTAAAAACAAGAAAAACAATTTTAGAGATTCCGATTTTGAATTTGATGGAATCATAGAAAGTGAAGGTGTTTTAGAAATGATGCCAGACGGTTATGGTTTTTTACGCTCTTCGGATTACAATTATTTAGCATCTCCGGATGATATTTATTTGTCTACTTCACAAATTCGTTTATTTGGATTAAAAACAGGCGATACTGTAAAAGGAGTCGTTCGTCCGCCTAAAGAAGGCGAGAAATTTTTCCCATTAGTTCGCGTATTAAAAATTAATGGTCATGACCCACAAGTGGTCCGTGATCGAGTTTCTTTTGAGCATTTAACTCCAGTTTTCCCAACAGAAAAATTTCGATTGGCTGAGAAAGGAAGTTCTATCTCTACTCGTATTATTGATTTGTTTTCACCAATCGGAAAAGGGCAACGTGGCATGATCGTAGCACAACCGAAAACGGGTAAAACCATGTTGTTGAAAGACATTGCCAATGCCATTGCAGCAAACCATCCAGAAGTCTATTTATTGGTTTTACTGATAGATGAACGTCCGGAAGAAGTTACTGATATGCAGCGCTCTGTTCGTGGTGAAGTGATCGCTTCTACTTTTGATAGAGAGCCTCAAGAGCATGTGAAAATTGCCAACATTGTTTTAGAAAAAGCAAAGCGTTTGGTAGAATGTGGGCACGATGTAGTTATATTGTTGGATTCGATTACGCGTTTGGCTAGAGCCTACAATACGGTACAACCCGCATCGGGTAAAGTATTAAGTGGTGGTGTAGATGCGAATGCTTTACAAAAGCCAAAAAGATTTTTCGGAGCGGCACGTAATGTAGAAAATGGAGGTTCGTTGAGTATTATTGCCACTGCCTTAACTGAAACTGGTTCTAAAATGGACGAAGTTATTTTTGAAGAATTTAAAGGAACAGGTAATATGGAGTTACAATTGGATCGTAAGATTGCGAACAAACGTATTTTCCCTGCCATCGATTTGACATCCTCAAGTACACGTAGAGATGACTTATTATTAGATGAAAAAACATTGCAACGTATGTGGATTATGCGTAAATATTTAGCGGATATGAATCCGGTTGAAGCGATGGATTTTATCAATGATCGCTTTAAGAAGACTAGAAATAATGAAGAGTTTTTGATTTCGATGAATGACTAGTCAATTGATAATTAACAATTAATAATTAAAAAAAAGCTCCAATATAATTGGAGCTTTTTTGTTGAATGAAATTAATTAACGATGACTTTTTTGGTAGTTGTTTGTGAGTTCGAATTTATTTTTACTAAATAAAACCCTTGAACTTGAATTTCAATAGCATAGGAGTTATTGATAGCAGTCGGATGATTGATTTCTTGAAGGATTTGCCCCTTAGTATTGAGTACTTGGATTGATTCTAGTGCAATATCACTAGCAATGGTCACTTGATTATTTTGAGTTGGATTTGGGTAAATTGTCACCGAACTAAACAAATCAAAATTGGTGAATGCTAATACCGTAGGCCATCTGTTTTGTGCGGGTGTTCCGCCCCAAATTTTTGTTGCTAAATAGGGATTATCTATAAATGGATTTCTGTTTCCTTGAGCATAATAATTATTTGTGGTATCTTCCATATAGGTATTTCTTCGGTCTTCTATTTCAGAAACTGGATCTTCCGCATTCCATTGTAAGAATAAATCAATCATATTCGGATCCGTTTCTAGTATAGTTCCAGCACCAACATTTATGGGTAAACATTGATCTCCATAATGCAAATACATATACATCATCATTCGAGCAACATCTCCTTTCCATTCATCACCAGGATACCAAAATCCGTTCAAATTTCCTGAATTTCCAGCTCCTGGACCGTATTTCAAATTTCCTCTATTGGCGTTTCTATTCACATCGGAAGCTCTTAAATGATGCACATCAGCACCGGGCCCATCTGTTCCTAAATCGGGATTTCCTAATGATTTTGGATAGGTATGTTCTCTATTCCATTGACAACTGGATGTTCCATCTGCATCGTAATAACGTCTTCTATGTTCTGGAAAATCTGAAAAATTATCCGGGCAAATATTGCTACTAAAGCCATATACTAGTAATACGAATTGATTGCTAAAATCCTCGGGATCTAAGTCGACTACTTTGATAGCGTTTTCAGCTTCTTGATAGGTTAGTAAATGAGTATGAGTTGCAATAACTTTAGTAATTAAATCATTTTTTAAGGCAGTACTATTTTGATTAAAATTAAATCCACTGTAGTATGGAAAAGCTGGGCTTCCTGCTTGAGCGAAACAGAAACTATAATACAACACAATGAAAAGCGAAAAGGATTTTTTCATAAAATGATTTTTGGACTGTAAATCTAATTTGTTTTTTTGGATTGGGTTAGAAATTAACTTTTGTAATAGGCAAAAAAAATGTCTTCAATATGAGAAGACATTTAAGAAATATTGAAATAAAATTTATCTAACGATTATTTTTTTGATAATAGAAGCTTCTTCTGAGGAAATTTTTATAAAGTAAAATCCAGCAGTAAGATGATCTAATATATAGTTATTTTCATGAAGAATTGGATTTTTAATTTCTTGAATTATTTGACCATTTACAGAAATTAATTGAATAACGTCCAATGAAGTCGCACTAGATATTGTAACCGAATTGGTATCTGTTGGATTTGGAAAAATACGTACTGAATTTAAAACTTCAAAAGAAGAAACTCCAAGAGGAGCACCCCAAATGCTTGTAACATAGGAATTGTTATCAATAAAAGGATTTCTATTTCTTTGGCGGGCATTAGTACCTATGGCATTATTTCTTGCAATTTCTCTTGAACTAACAGGATCGAGTATATTCCATGTTAATAGAATATTTAAAAAGGGTTGCGCAAAAACTTGGTCGCTTGTACCGTTAAACATGACATACGAATATCCAGCAACAAGGTCTTCATAACGAGTAGCAAAATATAAAATAGAACGAGCAATATCTCCCTTAAATTCGTCAATTGGTTCGAAAACAACACCGGAATAGCCAGCAGAATAACCAGAATTTAAATTGGTGCCTCTTTTAGATCCATTTGTAGAAGTCCAATTAGCGGTATTTACTTTACCAAAAGGCAAATCTCCTCTTTGACCATTCACGTGTTTGTCAGCAGGCAAAACAAAATGAGCATCCGAATACATAGGTGTTGCGGCACTAAATACTGATTGTGGGACTAAATGTTCTCGATTGTATCGTTCGCATTCATTGTTACCTAATGTTCCATCATCCTGACCAGTTCCGTAGGTAAATTCACATTCAGGTCCAGTTGGGTTTTCCGAATAAACATCTAACATGGTTCCGTTATTTTCATAATAAAAATCTTTGTCAGAAGTTAGGTAGGTTGTGTACAATCCGCTATAACCTCTATCAGTACTCACTTTAATAATATTGAATAACTGTGTTTTTAAAGCATATCCAGTTCCAGTTGCCGTATTGTAATATCCTGATGGAATTTGAGCAAAACCAATGGTAAATAAAAATAATAATAGTAAAGTTGAAATATTTTTCATAGTTTTTTAGTTTGTTTTTCTTTCCAGCAAAGCCATGTAAAATCCATCAAAGCCAGATTCGGATGCTAGTATTTTAGAATCCTTAACAAAGGTAAAGTTTTTACCAGTATCTCCGTTTAAGAAGTGTTTTATTTGCTCTTGATTTTCAGAAGGCAATACCGAGCAAGTAGCATAAACTAACTTTCCTCCAGGTTTTACCATTTTAGAATAGTTTTCTAGTACTTCAGCTTGTACTTTTTTAATGTTTTCGATGAATTCGGGTTGTAATTTCCATTTTGCATCAGGATTTCTTTTTAGAACTCCTAATCCGCTGCAAGGAGCATCAATCAAAACTCTATCTGCTTTTTCATGCAATTTTTTAATCACTTTTGTCGAGTCGATAATGCGGTATTCTATGTTGAAAGCTCCGTTTCTTTTGGCTCGTAATTTTAATTGTTTGAGTTTACTTTCGTATAAATCCATGGCAATGAGCTGCCCTTTATTTTCCATGATCGAAGCGATGTGCAATGTTTTCCCTCCCGCACCAGCACAAGCATCTACGATTCGCATTCCAGGTTTTGGTTCTAAAAAGTGTGCTACTAATTGTGAATTGGCATCTTGCACTTCAAACATTCCTTCTTTAAAAGCATCTGTTAGGAATACATTGGCTCTTTCTTTCAAGACCAAAGCATCTGGTTGATCTTTTAAAAATTCAGTTTCAATGTTTAAATCCATTAAAGTTGCTCTTAGCTGGTCTTTCGTGGTTTTTAGAGTATTCACCCGCAAAATAACTTTAGCAGGTTGGTTTTGAGCTGCAATTTCTTTTGACCAAACTTTTTCACCTAATTCTTTTACTCCCAATTCGTCCATCCAATCTGGAATAGATTCTTTGAAAGTTCTTATTTTAGATAATTCATCAAAACGACCTTTAATTTTGCGTTCTGGAGTTCCTTCGAGTTGTTTCCAATCGGGGATTGGATAGCCTCTTAATACGGCCCATACGGAAAACATTCTCCAAAGATTTTCTCTGTCATAAGGTTCTTTTACCTCGGCAATTTCAGCATAAAGTCTTTTCCAGCGAACGATTTCATATATTGTTTCTGCTACGAATTTTCGATCAGAACTTCCCCAACGTTTGTCTTTTTTTAAAGCTCTAGCAACTACTTTATCGGCATATTCTCCTTCATTGAAAATAGCATTTAAGGAATCGATTGTAGTATAAACTAAATTTCTGTGTAATCTCATTATTTTAAATTGAGGTGCAAAGGTACTATTAAATGATGTATGAAAAATAGAATTATTTAAATTGGATAAAGATTGATAATGAAGATTTTATACATTTACAAAAAATGCAGGATAATGATTAATAAAATAAAAAAACTTCTTTTAGTTCAAGTTTTAATATTGCTAATTGCTACTATTCCAACTTGGTCACAACCTTTTGCTATTGGTCATACCACTATTAATTTTATTGATTCCTCTAGAAATAATAGAAGTATAGCAACTGAGATTTATTATCCTTCAGATACGGCTGGTAATAATGTGCCGATGACAATAAGTTCATTAGAAAAATTCCCTACATTAACTTTTGGACATGGTTTCGTTATGACTTGGGATGCCTATCAAAATATATGGGAAGCAATAGTACCAAAAGGATATATTATGGCTTTTCCAAAAACAGAGGGTAGTATTTCTCCTTCACATGCCGAATACGGAAAAGATTTGGCTTTTGTATCCGCTCAAATTTTTAATTTGGGGATGCTTCAAAGCACTATTTTTTTCGACAGAGTGAGTCTAATGAATGCTGTTATGGGACATAGTATGGGAGGAGGAGCGGCTTTTTTAGCACCTCAATATAATTCAAATATCAAGACGATTATAACTTTAGCTGCAGCTGAAACAAATCCATCTGCCATTGCAGCTGCGGGTAGTTTACTTATTCCGGCATTAGTTGTGGCTGGAGCAAACGACTGTGTAACACCTCCGAGTACCAATCAAGAAGCCATGTATAATTCCTTAGGGAGTAATTGTAAAACCTATATTCTAATAAATGGTGGAAGCCATTGTCAGATGGCAAACAGTAATTTCTTCTGTAATTTTGGAGAATCTACTTGTACACCACAGCCTACCATTACAAGAGATGAACAGCATATTGTTCTAGATGACTATTTGATTTTGTGGCTTGATGCGCAATTAAAATCAGATTGCTTAGCGGGTCAGGGACTTAATAATTTGCTTAGTTCTGATTCGAGAGTGACTTTTCAAAAAAATTGTATTCAATGTGAACCTTTGAGTGTTACAAATGCAGAAAAGACTGAGATTGTACTTTATCCAAATCCTTTTTCTTCTCTCTTAAATATTAAGAATCCTGAAAAAAAGCGGATTAGAATTAAATTTTTTGATAGTGCTTCAAGAGTCTTACAATTAGTAGAAATAATGAATGAACAAGACTATTTGAATACCTCTTTATTTGCATCTGGAATTTACGGGTACGAAATTCTATCGGATGATGGTTTTACGAAAAAAGGGAAAATAATAAAAAACTAAACGTTATTTGATTCTATCCATTAAAATCCTTTCTGGAGCATGTAATACTAAAGGAAATTGTTCCACTTTCACAGAACTACTGTCCAAACCAAATCCTTTTTCTTCGGACAAACTGAATTTTTTCATAATAAAATAAGCATTCATTACAATTTTTTCAAAGAAAGTTACATCGCTATCGTTCGAAAGAAATTTTTCTGAAAGCACAAATTTGAAATCTCCTAAAATGTTATTTTTATTTAAGGATTCGTATCGACTTGTAATATCTACTTCACCGTTGTTTACCATGTCTTTGATAACTTCCTTAAACATCAAATTGATTTTTGTAGGTTCTCTAAATCCAAGATAGAAGTCGATACGATAAATATCATCAGGTACTATCTCAATTACTTTATATTCTTTTCGATAAGGTTCACTCATTACATTAACATGTATAAACCAATAAATATCGGCTCTTTTTGGTCTTTTTTGTAGAATAGAATACATTACTTTTTCTTCTATTTCATCCGAACGAGTAGAGTTGGTCATATAGACCAAATGAGTTGCGTATTTTGGAATAGATAAATCGACACTTAATTCGGCTAATACTTTTTTGTAATCGTTTATTTTTACAATTTTAGTATAATTTTTACTAATTCGTTTGGCTAAAAACCAAGTAGACATTATCCCAATCAGCATTAAAGCAATAAAAAGTGTTACAAAACCGCCGTCAAAGAATTTCACAATATTAGCAGCTAGAAAACTAAATTCTATTGTCAAGTAAACAAGAATAATCGGAGCAATAAAGTACCATTTTACTCTTTTCATAATTAAGTAAAAGTTGAGTAAAATTGTAGTCATAATCATGCATAATATGATTGCTAATCCATAAGCATGCTCCATATTACTAGATTCTTTGAAATAAATTACTACTCCCACACAACCTAAAAAGAGTAGCCAGTTTATAGACGGAATGTACAATTGACCTTTTACATCTGTAGGAAATTTTATTTTTACTTTAGGCCAGAAATTCAAACGCATGGCTTCGTTGATAAGTGTAAAAGATCCACTAATCAATGCTTGAGAAGCAATAACTGCTGCCATAGTAGCAATTACAATTCCAATAGGTTGAAACCAAACGGGCATCATCAGATAAAACGGATTAGGATTTGAGGTCCCTAATTGCTCTAAAGTTTTACCTTCATGCATTAATAAATAAGCTCCTTGTCCGAAATAATTAATGACTAATGTTGTCTTTACAAAGATCCAACTGATACGAATATTTTTTCTCCCACAATGTCCCATGTCTGAATACAATGCTTCAGCTCCAGTTGTACATAAGAATACGGCACCTAAAATAAAGAACCCTTGACTGCTTATATCTGAAGTTAATAAGTGATAGGCATAATAAGGGTTTAAAGCGTTAAATACTGAAAAATTAGTACACATTTGTATCATACCTAGAATTCCCAACATTGAAAACCAAACTAACATCATTGGAGCAAAAAATTTCCCAACGAGTTTAGTTCCAAATTGTTGAATAGTAAATAAAATAAAAAGAATAGCAATTACTATAGGTATTGTAGGAATATCGGGTTTAAAAATTCGCAATCCTTCCACAGCAGAGGAGACTGAAATCGGAGGTGTAATAATTCCATCGGCTAACAAAGCGCTTCCTCCAATAATAGCAGGAACTATTAGCCATTGAATTTTTGTTTTTTTAACTAAGGCATACAAAGCAAAAATCCCACCTTCACCATTATTATCGGCACTTAAGGTTATCAATACATATTTTATGGTGGTTTGCAATGTCAACGTCCAGAAAATACAAGATAATCCTCCAAGGATTAATTCTTTCGAAATGATGCTTTCGCCAATAATGGATTTCATTACATACAAAGGAGATGTTCCAATATCTCCATAAATAATACCTAATGTAATTAATAAACCTGCAGCAGAAAGCTTGCTATGAAGTTGATGAGAGTGACTATTTGAACTCATGAAATGCTATTAAAAAAGAGAGCAAAGATATTATTTTTTTGTAGCTTGAAATAAAAAAGGCACCGAATATTTTCGATGCCTTGAATTTATTTTAATTGGTATTATTTTATTAACCTCTTCGAGAGGAGTTAGCATTATTTTGTCTTCCTGCATTTCCATTTCTTGAATTGGATTCATTTCTACTTTGAGAAGACTCACTTCGGTTATTTTCTCTAGGAGAATTGACTCTTGATTGTGAGAATTGATTCGAACTTTCACGCTTGAAATCAGATTGTCTTTCTGTTGAATTATTGGTATTTGACCTTGTGTATTTAGGATCTCTAGTAGTATTGTTTGAGGTGTTTTCTGTATATTTACTAGGCACTGAGTTACGAATTGGATTACTAGGTTCTACAGTAGTGTTTTTTCTTTCAATAGTATTATTTCTTGTAGTGGAAGAATTTTTTATTGGCTCAGCATTAGTTGTGTTTACTGTATTTCTAGTGGTTTTAATTTCTCTACCGATGGTTTCATTTTTTCTGTCATTAATTCGAGTAGAGGCATAGGCAACTTCATTTCTTGTAGCTACATTTTTTATAGTTCTAGTTTGATCTAATTCGTATCTATTTTTTATACTATTGTTTCTATAAGCAAACCCTCGGTTCGGAGCATTTCTTTCACAATAATTAGATCTTCTTCCTTCATATAACGCATAAGCTCTATGACAGTGTCTTACATTAACATAATTATAATGGTGATTCAGATTAATATACAAGCTAACATTATTTCTGTATCTAAATACTGGGCAAGGATTCCATGCATAATAAAATGTAGGGTAATAATCCCAATACCAAACAGAACAATAAGGACGATACGTTGGAATCCAGAATGAACTATAAATTATTGGAGTCGCCACATAAACAGGTTCATAAATGTAATTTTGTCCGTACATATAAACATCTCCAACCACTTGAACTTGAACTTGATTGTTTCTATCTTTTTCAACTTCAATTGTGGCTACATCTTGATAAGTGTCTCTTCCCAAAACCGATTGAACGATAATTAAATGGGTGTTGCCCTCAACAGATTCAATAACTCTAAGATAATCTACTTGATTATCGTCATTTAAATCTAAATTAGAAATTTGAATTTTGGGATCATTCAATTGTCTTTCAAAATCTTCTAAATTTTTCGCATCTCCGAAAAGAGAAGCAATGGCTCTTAAATCTAAATTATCACTAATTTCAGAACTGGTAGCATTCACTGTAGTTCGATCTTGTGCAGAAGTTGGTAAGGCAAAAAGGAATAAAAATAAAGCTGAGGTAATCAATGTAGTTTTCATATCGATAAATGGTTTGATTAATACTAGAAGTTGAAATTACATTTTCAATTCTAAAATCCGAAATCCAATTACTATGCCAGTAAAATTTAAAGTTTTGTTAATTTAACAATACCACATTAACAATCAATACTTTATAATAAAATAATTGAATAGTTGTTAATGAAATACTTATTCTTTTGAAAATTTATCGCGATATTGTTTGAGTAGTTTTTTATTAAAACCTTCTTCAGCTTTTTTAAGCTTTAGAATTTTTGTAGCAGGCAAAATTGTTTTAAGACTTGCTACAAATTTTTTGCGATTTTGAAAAGCATCTTCTTCAGAATTTTCAATTTCGTTCAAGACAGAAGTAGCTTCTTTTTCGGTCATCTTATCAATATTGCCGTTATCATTTTGATCCATATAAGAACGAATTCTCTCTTTTCTGAAATTTTTTTGCTTCTCTTCATAAGCATTAAATAAAGGCCAAAATTTAGTTGCTTCTTCCGTAGTGAGTTGCAATTCATCCGTTATGTAAGCTATTTTTAACGCTTTGATTTGTTCTTTCTTTTGATTGAAACGAGGTTGAGCAAAAGTCAAAGAGGTAATGATAAGAAGTAATAAAGTGAGTAGTTTTGAGGTTTTCATAAGTATGTATTATTTTAATAAATAAAGTTTAATTGAGATATTCTTCCATATCTGGATTTGATATTAAAATATCTTCCAATTCAGAGTTATCTATTTTGACATCAATTTTAATATGATTAATATTTTCTTCATCTAATAATTCTGCAATATCTTCATCAGAAATGTCTGTTTGTTGCGCTAAATAATTTTCTAAAACAATAGCATCAATTTCGGGAGTTTTTACTTTCATTACATTCACTATTGGTATACTCAAAGTAATTATAAATACTGCTGCAATAGCAAATAAAACTATTTTTCTTTTGGTAAATAAAGGATAAACTGGGGCTTCTTTTTCAGGTAATCGTTGGATTACTTTACTTTCTAAAGTATCAAAATAAGTTTCAGGAAATGTAAATCCGGAAGTTATTTTGGGTTCGTTATCTAGTTTGAATTCTTTCATGGTCGTTGGACAAATAAATTTGATATAGGTTTAATTAGAAGTCATATAATTTTCAATTTTCTTTACGGCATGATGATAGGAAGCCTTTAATGCCCCCACTGAAGTGCCTAGAATTTCCGACATATCTTCGTATTTAATTTCATCATAATATCTCATCTTAAAAACAAGTTGTTGTTTTTGAGGTAAAAGTGTAATGGCTTTCTGTAATTTAATTTGAATTTCATTCCCATCAAAATACGTATCTGCTTTTAAATTATCTACAATTTTACTTTGCAAAGCTTCACTAGTAATTCCATTTCTTTTTGCTTTTTTATTGATAAAAGTAATGGCTTCATTGGTTGCAATGCGATACATCCAGGAGAATAATTTGCTATCACCTTTAAAATTCTTTAAATTTTGAAAAACTTTCACGAAAGTGTTTTGCAAAACATCATCGGCATCATCATGATTCAAAACGATATTCCGAATCAAGCTATACAAAGGTCTTTGGTATTCTTTCAAGAGTTGTTGAAACGCCACATTCTGCGTTTTAGGATCCAATAAGGTTTGTATGAAATCTTTTTCTTCCAAAGAAATTTTTGGTATTGGAATACAATGTAAAGAAATGGTTTAAAACCAATTTTAAATTAAGGTGCTTTATTTTCTACCGGAGGAATAGTATTACTTTCATTCGTTGTACTTTCAACTGTTTGAACAGGCACTTTTGGGGTTGAATAAATCACAGGTTGGGATTTAATAGGAACATATAATTCGGTAATCCATTGTGATGGGTTGGAAACTTGAACCATATTTTTTGTGTAAATTTCAATTCTCGGCACATCGATATTTTGCGAGAAATTGTTCTTTTTAATATACTCGATGGTTTTATCTAAAGCTTCTTTATTGTGAGAATAATCACCCGTTAGCGTCGTTTTTACCGATGAAAAAGGCAGCAATAATCCCGACGTGATATCACTTACATCACTAGTGTGTATTTCTTCTTTAACAGGAATACAAACGGACAATTTTGTAATTCCATTAGCGACATCGTATGTATGATAAATAACAAAGGGTTTCCCGTACATCACTAACTTATTTTTTGCAAAAAAATGAAACATATTCGGAATCAAGATCCGAAGGTTATTAGGAACATTACTAATTTTACTTGTTATGGTTTGTTTCAAATAGAAAGTACCCGATTTCTTTACAGAACCCTCTACTTTAATTTTATAGGTGTTCATTTCATAGTCGATTGTTTTTCCTAAATTGGCTAAGCTTTTTTCATACATAGCTCCAAAAACTTGGGAAGCATCCCCTTTAAAAACGGAGGAAATTTTAAACATAAAGTTCATGATACCATTCGCTTTCCAAGTTACTTTTGTTCCTCCTAAAGTATCTTTAAATTCCCATGAAACATTCGCATCAGTGCCATCATAATTCATTTTCTGGTGCAAACTTTTGTTCGTAATGACCGCCATTGTTTTCATATCGCCATCACCATCGTTCCCTTGCCAAGTATACGAACCTCCAATCCCCACAGTACTTTTAGGGTAATTAAAAGTCATGGTAGGATCTTCTTTTTTCCAAGAACCAAAAGTTTCCCAATTCCGAAAATCATTCACATAATTGAAGAGTGTTGTTCTTGGAGATTTGATAACAATACTTCTTTCTACATTAAAATCACCCTTGAGCGTAGCGATATAGATAGTAGTTGCGAAAAGCGCTAATAGCAGCAACAGGAAAAGATATTTTAGAATTCTCATAGTATAGGCGTTGTTGATGTGGTAAAGTTAGCGGTTTTATCTTAATGATACTATAGGATATACTAAGTTTAAATTTGGCTAGTCGTCTTCAATTTAGTCTAGACTAAAAGTTTAAATAAAATTTTACTTCAGGCTATTGAAGGAATATTGCTATTTTTTGATACGCTTTTATTTTGACAAAAACACTAGGGTTTTACTCGGAGTTTTACCTAGGGTTTTACTGGGGAAAATACTTTAAATGACGGGGTAAAACCCTAGTAGATTTGATTTATTAAATGGTAAAATTGTGTCTAATTAGTTGTTGTTATTTCATCCAACTAATTGGAAACCATTTAAAAAAACAATTCCCTATGAAAAACAACACAACCTCCAAAATTCAAGAGAGTACCAAAAGGCTCCATCAATTTCTAAGTAATAAAATAAAAATTCCTTGGTATTTTGTGCTACTGTTATTATGTACTTCAACAGTCGAAGCACAGGATTCAGTATTGTTTCTAACATGGGATACGGAAGTAGGCTGCGTTGATGGGAGTAACAACCCCCGTGATGGTAAAGATTATTTAGAATATATTGAGGACGGAGTATGCCTTAGGGTTTGTCAAGGCGCGACCGTAACATACACTTTGCACGGTTATGAAACTTCTTGGCAAAATGTTGTATGGGATATCGCTGGAGGAGCACTAATAAATTTGTCTTCAGATAAGACAATCTGTACTGTCCAGTGGAGTAATGGTACTGTTGGTACTATCGGAGCAACGATAGTAACATCAAACAATACGAGGATTCTTCCCGAATTATGCATCGAACTCATCAAGAAACCAATAGCACGATTTTGGAAAGCACCCTTTAATTATGCTACCGATGGACAACTCGACTTGAGTGCGGGTATTAATGTTTGTGCTAACGAAGTTTTTACTTTTGAAAATATATCTATACCAAACAATGGAACTCCTATTGTAGACTATTATTGGGATTTTGGCGACGGTACTACTTCTACAGAATTTGAACCATCACATGTTTACACTGATTCTGGGAGTACTTATTGGGTTACTTTGACCGTTACCAATCAATGCAATTGTAAAAGCACAACGAAAATAAAAGTTAACGTAGGTAAGAAAAGCGTGAATATCATTTGTCCAGCGGTCGTTTGTGAAGGTCAATCTGCTACCTATACACTTTCAGAAATAGGATATATCGCATGTCAACCCTACAATTGGTCAGTAGAAGGTGGGGTCATTACTAGTCAACAACCTTATAACTCCAGTATTGATATACTCTGGACTCCTTCTGGTGTTACGAATAATACAGTTGGTGGATTTGGCTACGTGACTTTCGACCCTAGCGGCTGTGGATTGGATTGTTATGTGCCAACCAACCTAAAAATACCAGTAATTACCGATAATATGGCTTTTGTCGGACCAAACTCTGTATGTGGGAATTCTCAAAATAGATTTACCATGCCGCAATGGCCAACCACCGATTTTGTTTGGGAAGTTATCAATGAAGGAGGTACAAATGCATCAGTAATATACACAGATCAACGAAACGAAATAATACTAAATCCGGGTACGGTAGCAGGCGTAATCACTTTGAGGGTTACCTATCAGAATACGTTGCTCAATTGCGGCGGTACTAGCGAAAGAAAAATCAACATAAAAAAGGATGCTACCATTACAGGACCCCGTGAAACCTGTATCGGCACAGAAGTTCAGTACTATCTCGAAGAGGAAGAAACCGTAAACTGGACGTTAAAACTTCTGCCGAACGGACCTTCAACACAAGGCACAGGTTCATCGCTAACAACAATATTTACTACTGCTGGAAACTATAGTCTTTCCATAAGCGGTACTACCATTTGCAATGGCGAGGCAGTTATCATTAAGGTACGAAGTCCTCAAACTCCGCTTGATTCTGATATTACGGATACGGATGGTGTCCCAAATGCTCGCATCGTATGTCCGAGTGCACCTTCCACTTTTAGCAACACAAATCAGATTCCGGGAACTATTATCGGATGGAGTATTCCTCCAGGAGTTGGAACGATAGTGGGATCGAGCTATGGTGATACAATCCAAGTGATTTTTAATTATCCTACCGTACCAGCGGGTCAGCCTTACACCTTAAATGTCTGGCGAGAAACCACGACCAATCCTGCTTGCAAATCGCCTGAATTAACCATCAATCTTGCGCCTGAGGTTTTAGACCTAACGATTGTGGGAGAACCATTTCCTTGCGGTAGCACCCGACATAACTACGCTCTTCCTGTTGGAATTGTAGCAGACACGTTTGAGTGGAGCATCGACCCTATGGATGCAGGAAGTATATCGACCAATGGCGGTACTTCAATTTCTGTGCTGTGGAATCAATTTTCAGGACCAAAAAATGCGGTTATTAAAGTGAAAGCGACTAAATGTAACATCCCACAAAATAGCGCTGATTTTAATCAAGATTTCGAGGTATTAATTGATAATCCAAGAATAACTATTGTCGATCCTATTGGTCCATTTTGTCCTGGAGATAATGTACCTTTTTCCATCACACCATCAGTTCCACTTACTGTTTCTCCAGCCAACATTATCTGGGAATTCGGGGATGGAAGACCAGAAGAAAATGGAGCAAGTGTAAATCATGTTTATACAAATAGTGGAACTTATACAGTTCGAGTAAGGGTCATTCAACCCAACGGTTGCTTCATAACATTAACTCAAACAACGACCGTTACGATTTCTCCCTTACCAACAGCAATAATTTCTCCATCAAGATATACGGTGTGTAGCGGCAATCCGATCAATGTTACGTTGACTACCGTGCTAGGTATTGGGGTTACTTCTTATCTTTGGTACAAAACAGGAAACTCAGCATCCATAGGATCGACGGCTTCTATTACTGTTACTGATTATGGTGATTATTATGTAGAGATTTCAAATGGTACTTGCACCAATAAGGTATATGCCTCAGTGGTAGATTGCTCAACTCCGTGTATCACTTCTCCCATTCCCCAACTAACCCTCAATTTAACGCCATCCTGTACAACGATTGCAGCAGTGGGCACTTATATTCCGTCGAGCAGCCCAGCTCCAACAGGGTATCAGTGGGATTCCAATTTTATAAATGACGACGTACTACCAGGAAGTAGCTATACCAATGCTACCTTTTCTTTTGAAGAACCAGGCAATCATACGATAAGATACGGAATAGCCTATAACAACCAACTTTGTTATACTTGGACCCAAGCGACTGTTTTAATTCCGTATATCGCTAAAGTAGGAACAGCTATTTCTTGCGGTACGAATAGTTACAATATCACCCTTACCGACCTATCTTTGGTAGATCCTAGCGTGACGTCACTAATTTATACCTTTGAAATAGATAATGTTATCATCCAACAAGGTGCGAATCCTGCAAACAGCCGATTTGAACCTATTTCTGGAGGAACACATACTATTCGTCTGACCATTTCTGGAGGAGGGCACCCTGCCTGTACGATTGAAAAAACGATTACCCTACCCGCCTTTCCTAATGCCGCTTTTTCTGTGCCGTCAACGGTTTGCCAAGAAAATAGTGCACTATTTACTGTAGTTAATCACGTGCTAGGACAAGAGTATTGGTGGGATTTTGGTGACGCTACCTATAATTATCAGCAGAATCCAGAGAAGGAGTATGAGTTGGTCGATTTCTATGATGCTGTACTTTATATAACCAACGCCTATTGCAGAGTGTCTTCTCCTGGTTCTATTGAAGTTTTAGCCAATAAGCAAAATGGATTAATTGCAACACCACTTATTGGATGTCCTGGGGGAAGTACTAGTTTGAGTTTTAGTTCATCTGGAAACCCAACCTCTACTACTTATCAATGGTTGCTCAATAATCAACCGATTCCCGGGGCTACGACCAATCCTTATTCAGTGTCGCAAACAGGAAGCTATTCTATTATAGTGGGAGCACCCAACCTTTGCACCAAACGCATTTCGCAAAGTGTAGCGGTAGCCATTCCTAATCCACCGTTTGCCAGCATTCAAGGACCTAGTAACGCCTGCGAGTACCAACCGTTTGCTTTATTCGTAAAAGCTGGTGCAGCTGCTACAGGAATACAATACGAATGGCGCATACAAGGTGGTCCTTTGGTTTGGAGCACGGATTCATTCCTAGAAATATCGGGTTTGACTGTTGGTACCTATACCTTTATTCTAAACATCATCACCACACTAGCAACGGGAGGTGTCTGCACGAGCGAGTTAACACATACCGTTACCGTGTATGCACTACCCGAAGTGACTGCCTTAGGTTCCATCACTAACTGCGAACCTTTTGAAGTAACATTAACGGCACAGGCAAACGAATCGGATGGGGTGTACAATTGGAGTACTGGAGTAAGTGGGCAACAAATTAGCGACACCAATGGAGGAGCGTTTCAAGTAACTTATACGAGTGAGACTGGCTGTAAGAATTCGTTCGATTTAACAGTGCCTAATAATCCAGACAATTATATGTGGATATTTCCGTATGGTTGCTATACCTTTTGTGGAGAATTCAATACGGGAACACTTATAGGACCTAGTATTGCGTATTTTGATAAATGGGATTGGTTGAAAAACGACGGTTCGGACTTATCAGGAGGTTTTCCTGATCAAGTGCAGCCCTATGATATAGCCAGTCAAGATGCCACCTATAATTTGCAATTGGAAACAAAAGATTGCAAAATCAAAAGTAAAGACATGATTGTCGATATTATTGATTGCAATTGCGAAATTGGTGCAGAAATTCGCGATATAAAACAGCTTAGTGAACCGTTTAACCATTATGAAGTGATTCTTTTTATTGATAATCCGTCAAGTATAGCAAGACAAGTACTGGTAACACTCCCGAACGAAGTAGGGGTAATGACTCCAAGCTCTGTTTCAGTGCCTTACCTTGGTGGCTTATTTACATTTTTGTTGCTTCCTGATACGGGTTTTAACGGAGGTACTTATTCCATTAAATTAAATACTACCAATGGTGAAGGGCAACTGTGCGAAACAGAATTGGAAACTTACCTGCCACCGTTTGAGTCGATTGAATCGTTACAAAATGGTAACGGTGAAGGGAATTCAACGGCATTCAAACTGACCCTCGTGCCAAATCCTGCGAATAGCCAGACACAATTGCATTACGACTTTGGCAGTACACCACGTTTAAACACGCAAACTATTGAAGTCTATGATATTTATGGACGTCAATTAGAATTGTTTGTTCCGCAACAAAAAGCGGCTAGTTGGGATCTCAATACCTCGGCGTATGAAACGGGTATCTATATTATCGTGATGAAACAAGATGGTAAAATTGTGCAACAAAAGAATTTGATAATTACCCACTAATTTTTTTTAAGCTTCCTTGGATATCATCGTTTTTTCAAGGAAGTTTTTTTTATTTACGAATTACGATTTTTGACTGACTTCTAACGACCTACAACTTACAACTTACAACTCAAGACCGAAAATAAATTTTAACATCAAACAATCGTTAGTTTCCGAGATTATTGCTAAA
>JAYVZG010000014.1:0-5497 GCA_043783565.1 Flavobacterium sp.
TTTCAAAGTAACGGTAAATGCCTGCTTCAGTAGTTCCTATTTTTTCAGCAAGTTTTTTAAAAGTGAAAGATTCAAACCCCGTTTTATGAATTAGAACAACACTGTGCAGTATAATTTCCCTTCCCAACTCTGTCTCTTCCGGGTTGCGAAGAAAGAGTTTTTCATTCATTTTAATTTTTAATGATAATTCCATAGATATTGTGATTTTATGTGAATTTTGAATCGTTGTAAAAGTAATTATTATTTATTTAATAGTAATACTATCTTTTACAATATTATTACTATATTTGCCGGAAATAAACTAAAATGAAAATTGTCAAAATTATTACAGCAACGCTCTGCATAAGCATACTCAGTGCCTCTTGTGGACAAAATAAAACCGAAACTGCTCATGCAGAAAATCAAACATCAGCAAATAAAGAAGTTTCGATTAACACACCTGCCGAGGCGCTAGCAGAACTCAAAAACGGAAATCAGCGATTTGTTGGAGGAAAGTTGACAAACATCAATTACCACGAGCAGATTGAGCTTACAAAATCTGACCAGCATCCACACTCCTTAATTCTTTCTTGTCTTGATTCACGAATTCCACCAGAAATTATTTTTGACCAAGGCATTGGAAATATTTTTGTTGCCCGAGTTGCAGGTAATGTAGAAGACCCGAATATTCTAGGAAGTATGGAATTTGCAACCAAAATAAAAGGAACAAAACTTATTGTGGTGATGGGACACAACAAATGCGGTGCTGTTAAAGGTGCTGTTGACAATGCAGAATTAGGAAACCTGACGCAACTTGTTAATCAAATAAAACCTGCAATAACAGGCGACAAATCAAATCCAGATATCATGCTAGACGAAACGGCAAAGAACAATGTCAGAATGACCATCACAGATATTCTAAAAGAAAGTTCAGTATTAAGTGACCTTGTAAATAACGGTAGTGTGAAAATTGTAGGGGCATTTTACGACATCTCTTCGGGCAAAGTCAGTTTCACTGAGTAGCCAATTAAATACAATATTTAAGCAGCATATTAATTGAAAACAATAAATAAAACAAAAATAAAATCAAATAATATTAAAGCCAAACACAATGGACATACAAGATATAAGTAATGCAGAAGATTCAATTCGGAAAGCCTTGAAGAAAGGGCCATGGAGGACACTATTTATTGTTGCAGTCATGTTCATTGTCCTACTGCTATTCAAACCGTGGGTTCAAATTGGTGCGGGTCAAAGAGGTATTGTCTTAAATTTTGGTGCTGTCCAGGATAAGGTTTTGAATGAGGGACTACATTTCAAAATACCTGTAATGCAACAAGTTGTTTTAATGGATGTAAGGGTTCAGAAAGCGCAAACCGATGCATCATCAGCATCATCCGATTTACAGGATGTGACCCTATCGGTGGCACTCAACTATCACATTATGCCCGACAAGGCAAATGTTGTCTATCAAACCATAGGGATAGAATTCAAAGAACGGATTATTGACCCAGCAATACAAGAAGTAACCAAAGCTGTATCGGCAAAGTATTCGGCAGAAGAACTTATAACTAAGCGACCTTCTGTAAGCACAGCTATGAAAGAAGCACTCAGCGAAAAACTCATGGCATCAAACATTGCTGTTGATGCGGTTTCAATTGTCACATTCAGTTTTTCAAAAGTATTTATGGATGCCATTGAAGCAAAGCAAACGGCAGAACAACATGCTTTAAAAGCAAAGCGAGACCTGGACAGAATTAAGATTGAGGCCGAACAAACAATTGCAGCAGCAACAGCAGAGGCAGAGGCATTGCGATTACAAAAAATGAATATATCACCAGACCTCATTGAGCTCAGAAAAATAGAGGCGAATCTCAAAGCGATTGATAAATGGAACGGAATTCTGCCACAGGTTACGGGTAGTGGTGCAATACCATTTATTGGAGTAGATGATCTAAAGAAAAAATAAATACAATGAAAAAGAAATTATCAAGCGACTAAGAATAAGAATATCTACGCAAACAGTTTATCGTAAATTTCCGGCAGCTGGACGATGTGCTTTAAACAAACGAACAGTTTAATATTCAGGTTAATAACGAACGCTTGTTTATTCCTAAAATTACTCATATAAATATTGAATACAAATAATGAGGCACGGAAGAAGAACTGGAATTTCGACTTAAATTGAAAAGTAATATGCTTTAAAATTAAATTTATGAAAATAGAATTTCAAACAATTGCCCATACCTCCAAAGAGGAGCCAAAGAATCTTATTTACGATAAAGGAAACAAGTTTGTCTGTTTTTACATCGAATCTATCAGAAACGAAATTTACTTTCGCCTTGATAATTCACATATAAAAGGAAATATGGTGTGTCATCTATGATTGGTAATTCCCGGATACGATTCATGAGTGAGTGCCTGAAGAGAAACTTTTGAGCTCGCTAATTAAAAGTTGTGCTATCGCTAAAAAGACAAATTAAATTAATAAATCCAACTCAATTAACAAAATAAAAATCAGTGTCGAAATAAATAATTTCTATACTGATAAAATTATCTACTAAAATTATTTTGCAAACAACGCCATACAACAAATGACAACAGAACTTTATTTCTGGATTGCTTTCATCCTCTTCGTTTTGTTGATTCTTGCAATTGACTTGGGTATTTTCCATCGGAAAACTCATGCAGTATCATTTAAAGAATCGCTTGCGTGGACAGCGGTTTGGGTTGGTCTTGCCATGCTGTTCAGTGTTTTGGTTTATTTCTGGAAGGGTCCCGAAATTGCAATAACATTTCTTACTGGTTATATTATTGAATTATCGCTAAGCGTGGATAATTTATTCGTATTTATATTAATCTTCTCTTACTTTCAAGTGCCGATCCAATACCAGCACAAAGTTTTGATTTGGGGAATATTAGGTGCGCTTGTCATGAGAATAATTTTCATTTTCGCAGGCGTGGCACTCATCGCTAAATTTCACTGGATTATCTATGTGTTCGGTGCAATAATTATTATTTCAGGAATAAAATTGTTATTTCAGAAAATTAAAATAATTGAACCCGACAAAAACCCTGTCATACGGTTGGTAAAATATTTGCTACCTGTAACAAATGATTATGACGGTGATAAATTCTTTGTAAGAATCCAAAATGGCATATTGGCTGCGACACCACTTTTTATTGTTTTGGTGTTTGTAGAAACAACCGATTTGATTTTTGCAGTTGATTCAATACCTGCCATACTTGCAATAACTACCGACACATTTATTGTTTTTACTTCCAACGTATTTGCTATACTCGGATTAAGGTCGCTCTATTTTGCACTTGCAGGCATGATAAACATATTTCGCTTTCTCCACATCGGACTATCATTTATTTTAATTTTCATCGGATTAAAAATGGTATTTTCCGAAGTTTACAAAATACCCATTGAATATGCTCTGGTTGCTGTCATAAGCATTCTGCTCACAAGCATTGCTGCATCATTAATATTTAAAAATAAATATGCTACGCAATAAAAGAAACATACTATACACGACAATAGAAGTCATTATAATTTGTGCTATAGAATTTTCTGTTGCCATTGCATCAGTGTTTTTGATTTCATTATACCTAGAAACCCTGTTGATAGTAAAAATCAAAAGAGCAGAACAAAACAGTATACCTTCACATCAACTCAATTAAAACATGGAAAACATTTCAGATTTTTTTAGCTTGTTGCTTGACTCCCAAAAACTAATACATTACGGCGGCTTAATATTATTGCTGATAATCATATTTATTGAAACTGGATTTATTTTTGGATTCTTTTTTCCAGGAGACACACTTTTATTTACTGCCGGCATATTGTGCGGAACCAACGACCTTGATATAAATATTTTTCTTTTACTTTTTTCAGTGACAGGTGCGGCTATATTAGGAAACTTAGTCGGATATGTATCTGGAAAATATTTCGGTAAAAAATTATTTGCAAAAGAAAATTCTTTCTTCTTCAAAAAACGCCACCTTGCAACTACAAAATTATATTACGAGAAATATGGAGGAGTATCAATAATAGCTGGTCGTTTCTTGCCTGTTGTTAGAACATTCGTTCCTATTTTAGCAGGCACTATTGATATGAACTTTTTAAAATTCAAACTATACAATATTGCCGGAGCTTTCCTGTGGGTTTGGACACTTATTCCAATCGGTTATTTTCTTGGAAATAGTTTTCCCCAATTAATTCATCAATTGGAGTATTTCATAATAGCAATTTTCCTCATCACCACATTTTTCTTAATACATGGATATTTAAAAATTAAAAAACAACAATCATGAGAAATAAAATAGAATCCGTATTTGAAAAAATAATTTTCGCAAGTCGTTGGTTGCAAGCACCACTCTATGCAGGCCTTATCGTAGGCGGAATATTATATGCCTATAAATACATCATAGAACTCATACACCTTTGCAAAACCATCAATGAACTTACCGAAACCGCATTAATGCTTGGCATACTTACATTGGTTGACATTACTATGGTAGCCAACCTGCTTATCATGGTTATCATCGGGGGTTACTCAACATTTGTAAGCCGTCTGGATATTGACAAACACGAAGACAAACCCGAGTGGTTACAAAAAATAGATGCAGGAACACTGAAGGTTAAACTCGCTGGTTCACTCGTTGGGGTTTCAGGTATTCATCTTCTGATAACATTCATAAATATTAAGAGCTATGAATCAGAACATGTAATGTGGCAAGTCATCATACATGTTGTGTTTCTTATTTCTTCTGTTCTTCTTGCATACTCCGAAAAACTTTTAAATCATAAACACTAATTTTATTGAATACAATCATGGGATGAGCGAATGTTTTTCCAACGATAAATTCCACTGTTTAAATGCTGAAACGAAACAAAGTAAAATAATTATTAATACATGAACTGGAAAAATATTATTTGAAATGAGAACTCATACAAAAAAAACCGAAACGCCTTCCACCCGTACTTGCACTTCAAATATTAAAAAGAAGGAAACAAAAGAATTGTAAATAATATCAAATACCCCCCCCCCAAACTTTTTATAACAAGTCAATAAAATATCATTTCGAATATTCTCCTTTTCTGCAATTTTTTGTGAAAAGACTTGGTTAGGGGCTCTAGTATTTATTTGAAGTAAGTTTTTCTAACCAAGTTCTTCTGTCTTCCGAAGCTTTGTATTCAAATTTAATAACTTTTTTTGTTTTAACATTAAAAGTCAAAATGAGATTCGAATTATATTTTGCGTCAATATCCCAACCGTACGCAACTTGTATTTGGTAACCGAGCTCTTTTACGTCTTCGTTTACACTGTCAACAAAATTGGGTTCCCCGAGTATTATTCCTACTTCTGACTCACCTTTTCCATTCAGAAAGCCCTTTGTCAGAATGTCATCCACCATTTGAAATCTGTATGGATATGTTCCATCCAACTCTTGTTGCCATTTTTCAGAATCAAATTCAGTTTGAAAGCGACAAGAAGTCGAAGCACAAAAA
>JAYVZG010000015.1:0-5464 GCA_043783565.1 Flavobacterium sp.
ACGATTATTACACGAGTGCAGGTGAGTCGGCATGGGATACTACCAGGTATTTAAATATCTGGATTGGTAGATTCTCAGGTGATGATGCCAATGTTTTGGGATTTGCCAATTTGCCCATTACAGAAGTTGTAGGTTCAAATTTCGACGGATTGGTAATTGGGGATCAATATTGCGGAACTGTAGGAACTGCTGCGGCTCCTGGAAATCCTTTCAATCTTGGAAGAACAGCGGTGCATGAAATCGGACATTACTTCGGATTATTGCATCCTTGGGGAGACGATGGCGTTGCTTGTGGGCATCCTTACGTCAATCCACTTACTCCTTCAAATGACGATCGGGTAGCTGATACGCCTGAAACAGATAATATGCATTTTAATTGTCCGACTTTTCCAACTAACGCTAACACTTGTACAACAACTGCCAACGGTGCCATGTTTATGAACTATATGGATTATGTCGATGATGCGTGTATGGCCATGTTCAGCAACGGGCAAAAAACAATCGTACAAAACACTTTGGCCGGTCCGCGTTTGAGTTTGTTGTCTTCTAATGGTTGTGCGAGTTTAGGTCTTAATGAAGTCGCCGCTATCAAAGCTATTGCAGTCTATCCGAACCCGGTTTCGAAATATTTTATGATTACCTCTCCACAGGTTGAAATAGATGAAGTAGAAATTTTCAATGCGATGGGTCAATTGGTGAAAACACAAAAATTATCACAAACCAACAACGTTATTAGTATTGAGGATTTGGCAACAGGAACGTATTACTTAAGAATCTACAATCAAGGACAATTCTTAAAATCAGACAAAGTCATCAAAAAATAATATTTTATAAATCACATAAAAAATCTCGAAAGTAATCTTACTCTCGGGATTTTTTTTATTCAGGAATAAACTTTGCGTCTCTGCGACTTGGCGAGCCATTCTAAACAAATAGCCTCGCCAAATAATCATAATGTTCGCCTTCTAATACCAGTTCACATTGGAGCCCATTGGCGATAGCAGCATTTTGTAACGTATGGTAATCAACGTACATCCAATCAAACGGCTTTTCTTTCTCACCTTTATATTCAATGTTAAAAACTAATTCACCGTAATATTCATTATCAGAAGGTATCCACTTGCCGCCATCTTCATCATCATCAAACATATAAATAATGTCCGAACTATCCACCAGAATCTGACCACTTTCATTCAATAAAGATTTTAATTTTGAAAGAAATACTCCGAGTTTCTTTAATCGACCGCACATACCAGCGCCATTCATCAAAAGCAAAATTGTATCGAATTTTTCTCTTTCGATTTTCATCACATCTTGCACTCGAGCTTGCTTAACGCCACGAAGAAGACAAGCCTCAATTGCATTTATAGAAATATCAATCGCAGTCACATCTAACTTTTTGTTTTGCAAATACAAACTATGACTACCAGCGCCACATCCTACATCTAGAACTTTTCCCTTTGCTAATTGCAAGGCAGTTTGCTCCATGGCGGGCATTTCTTTATAAGAACGAAACAAATATGCCACACTCATTTCATCTGCTTCCGAAATGGAAGTTTCTGTAATCAAGTCTTCTGGCGCGTTGTTGGTTTGAAAATCAAGGATGGCTTTTCCGAAAAGGTCTTTCATCTACTAATTGTATAATGGGTTTGGTTTTAAAAGATTAAATTTGTGAATTAGATGCTAAAAATTATGCTGAAACCATCACTACTTGAACTCGAAAAACTAGCCAAAGATACACATATCGAAAACAAAAAGTATTTTGATAAGTTGAAAAAAAAACAGCCTAAAAATTTAGATTATGTGATGCAAGAATTACACGATTCCGAATTTAAAAAAACGGATTGTTTGTCTTGCGGAAATTGTTGCAAAACGACTGGGCCTCTTTTTACTTCTGCAGATATTGAACGTATCTCCAAACACTTGCGTCAAAAGCCACAACAATTTATCGAGCAGTATTTACGTGTCGATGAAGATCAAGATTACGTTTTGAATAACGTACCCTGTACTTTTTTAGACGCCGAAAACTATTGTATGATTTATGACGTTCGCCCGAAAGCTTGTCGAGAATTTCCGCACACAGACAGAAAAAAATTCCAGCAAATTACAGATTTGACATTGAAAAATGTCGCGATTTGCCCCGCAGCTTTCAACATTATTGAAGCAATGAAAAAGCGATTGCCATAAATGGATTTTTGGACTGTAAGACGATAAGACAGAAAGATTGCATCGTGTAATCTATGCCCTAGCCCGGATTGGAACGGTATCTCCCGATTTATAGAAAACAAGGCTTTAGCCGTAGCTTTTCTAAGTCGGGAATTTAGTGGACAGCCGGAAAAAGCTTCTAAAAAAAACCTTCAGAAAGCAAATAATCCAAATCAATTCGTCTCGTTTGCGAATAAAAAACTATCAGGATAGATCAAATATTTTCTTCTCATTTCCTTAAATTTTTCAACTCCTGTTTTCCACGTCGCGCGAATTTCCTCTTCCGACATTCCGCCTTCAATTTGCTGCTGCAGTTTTTTGCTTCCTGCTAATTTGGTGAAATAAGAATTAAAAAACTTAGACGGTTCTTCAGTTTCATGATAAGCTTTGATCAACCATTTCAATTCAAGGTGATTCACTTTTGGTGCTAGTGTCAAATCTTCACCACAACATATGGTGCCATTCCATGGAGGATCTTTGGCGCCTTCATTGGGAGCTGGGGTAAAATTATAATGATTTGTGGTCAGAAAAGGGGAACCATAAATTTGAAATTGTTTATTGGTGCCTCGTCCAATGCTAACATTCGTTCCTTCAAAAAAGCACAAGCTAGCATATAAATTAATCGCTTGATCGTTGGGTAAATTAGGTGAAGGCTTTACGGGCAAACTATAGGTCATTTCCCGTCGGTAATTTTCGCAAGGCACAATTTTCAATTTACATTGAATGCTATCTTTTAGCCATTTCTCGCCATTAATCATCAAGGCATATTCGCCAATCGTCATGCCGTGCATTACGGGAATCGGGTGCATCCCAACAAAACTACTGTATTCCTTTTCGAGAATTGGCCCGTCCACAATGTTGCCGTTGGGATTAGGTCTGTCCAAAACGATGAGTTCAATATTGTTTTCTGCGCAGGCTTCCATCACATAATGCAAGGAAGAAATGTAAGTGTAAAAGCGTGCGCCGACATCTTGAAGATCAAAAAGTAATATGTCAATGCCTTGCAGTTGCTCTGCTGCTGGCTTTTTATGATTGCCATATAACGAAATAATCGGCAAACCAGTTTTGGTGTCTTTTCCGTCAACGATCAATTCTCCAGCGTCGGCAGTACCACGAAAACCGTGCTCTGGCGCATAAATTTTCACCAAATCGATTTTAGTATTCTTAACTATATAATCAACGATATGCATGGTGGCGGTTTTGATTCCTGATTGTTGTGAATGATTCACTGTGTCTGTAATCGTATAGCCATAATCAAACGAAACTAGTCCAGATTGGTTTGTTAATATGCCTACTTTTTTATTTTTTAATAAAGAGAAGTAACTCGACATATTTTCGGCGCCAGTCATAAATTTTGTCGATTTGACTTTGCTCTTTACCATCGTTGCATGTGGAGCAGAATAATTGACGGGCTTCGCAGTTTTACACGAAACAAATACTAAAGAAATAAGCAATAGCAAGCAGTATCTTTTTTTTGATGCTAAAACAGTTGGGTTCAACCGATATCCGATATCATTAATCATAAATCCTAAATAAATTAAACCTAAAATCGTTCTAAAGCTGTATTTTTGAAACCATAAATCCACAGCAAAACCAAATTGAATCTAGAATATTTTATAGCCAAGAGACTCATTACGGCTAAAGGGCGTAAAAGTAGTATTTCTGCACCAATTATAAAAATTGCGATTGCGGCTATAGCTATTGGGATGGTTATGATGATTGTTTCGGTAGCCACAGGCATTGGTTTACAAGAAAAAATCCGTGAAAAAGTTTCGGCTTTCAACGGTCACATTATCATCTCTAATTTCGATGACAACCAGTCGCAAGTGAGCGTAACGCCGATTTCAACCCATCAAGATTTTTACCCAAAATTTAATTCTGTTGAGGGTATCAGTCACATTCAAGCAGTAGCTAGTAAAGCAGGAATTATCAGAACCGAAAGTGCTTTTGAAGGAATCGTTTTTAAAGGAGTCGGCAAAGACTATCAATGGAAGAACATCCAAGAATACATTATTTCAGGTAGAGTCCCCGATTTCTCGAACCAATTGAACAATGAAATTCTTATCTCTCAATTTTTAGCCAATCGACTCAATCTTAAATTGGGAACCACGTTCAACACCTTTTTCATGAAGGAAGGCAACAATCAATTACCGAATCTCAGGGTTTTTAAAATCGTTGGAATCTACAATTCAGGCATTCAAGAGTTTGATGCGTCTTATATTATTGGCGACATTCGGCATGTACAACGAATTAACAAATGGCAGCCAAATCAAGTCGGTGCTTTTGAAGTTTTTGTAGATGATTTCGCCCAAATCAAAGCCAAAGGCGAAGAAGTCTACGAACAGACCAATTCCACGCTCGATACGCAAACTATAGCGGAGAAATACTATTATATCTTCGAGTGGTTACAGTTATTCGATTTCAACATTATCGTTATTCTGATCGTCATGATTGCCGTAGCCACCATCAATATGGTCGTTGCCTTATTAGTGCTAATTCTCGAAAGAACACAAATGATAGGAATACTCAAAGCGCTTGGCGCCAACAATTGGACGATTCGAAAAGTGTTTTTGTATAACGCCTTTTACTTGATGACACGCGGACTATTCTGGGGAAATGTCATTGGAATTGGCTTGCTCCTCATTCAAAAATATTTTGGAATCATTCAACTCAACCCCGAAAATTATTACGTCAACGAAGCACCAGTCTACCTGAATTGGTTATATATCGTAGCACTCAATCTCGGCACAGTCGTTATATGCTTAGTGGTATTGCTCATTCCGTCGTATATCATTACCAAAATTTCCCCAGTCAAAGCCATTCGTTTCGATTAATCTTTTAGCTTCATTTCTCGGAGCTTATTCCCGCTATCCACTGCAATCTTTTGCTTTTAAGAGAAAAAAGCAAAAGGATTTTCGTTACTATCGGGGCTAGGGCACTTGTCTTCCCAACCGCAGTCGAGGGATTTTTTTGTGTCTTGCTAAGCGAATCCTATTAAAACCTTAGCGAACGTAACGTTAAATCTTCGTGTGCTTTGCGGTTAAGTAAAAATTTATTGTATTCAACCTTCGCACCTCCAACAAGTTATAAACAAAGTAAAAAAAAGGTTAAAAAATAGTTGGAAAAAAGTAAAAGTATTGGTTATCTTTGCACCCCGCAATAGAGGGATGTTCCTATAAAATACTGATAACGAGGATTGCGAAAATAAAATTAAAATTTATTTGACAAAAGGCTTGTTTAGTAAGAAAGAATAATTACT
>JAYVZG010000016.1:0-103406 GCA_043783565.1 Flavobacterium sp.
GTTACAACTATTGACTTTTCAGTTTCAACCACTTTTGTTTTTGGTTTAAAAATCGCACCTAATATTCCTAGTGCTAAAATTCCAAGCAATACAAACTTAATATTCTTCATAAATTTTGTTTTTTAAATTAGATTACAAATATACAAAAAATGTAGTACTATAAGGTTACAAAATTCAATCTATTTCGCTGGAACTTGCACCAATGCAAAGTCTAACAGAAACTGAAATATTAAAATTGTCAAATGATGTTCCCAAAATTGTAGGAGAACAAATAGTTATTTTCAGAAAATTAAGGGGTTTAACCCAAACCGAATTAGCTGAAATGGTTGGCAAGGATAGGCAGTATTTATATAAAATTGAGAAAGGCAAAGTAACCCCAAATATTGTAACTTTATCAATAATTGCATCTGCACTCAAAATATCACTTTCGGAACTTTTCGAGAAAGTACAACTTTAAATCACTTTTTAGATTGTAACTTGGATATTTAAGTTCGTATTGTGCCTATCAAATAAAATTAAAACTTGCGACCCCGAAAATTCTTTATCTGTACTTGTCTTAAAGCCACAATTATTAAGCTGGTCAGCAATTTTCCTGTAACTCATATTTTCACGTCTTAAAGAGACTATTAAGGCAGTTGCTTTCTTGTTGTTTGTGTTATTCTGTGCTTTCAAAATCAAAGCGTTTGTACCTTTCGCTCTTGCTTCGTTCGTTAAATTTTTTGGAGTGCCTAAAACTCTGTCTTTTTTCTTTAATTCAGCTAATGCCGATTTTGTGCGTTCACTTATAAATCTTGCTTCCTGTTCTGCAAGTGCTGAAAAAATATGAATCGTAAACTTATTCGCAGTAGGCATATCACAGATAACAAATTCGACGTCACTTTCCATTAATTGAGAAATAAATGATACGTTTCGGCTCAATCGGTCAAGCTTAGCAATAATGAGTTTGGTTTTGTGTTCTTTGCAATATGCCAAAGCATCTTTTAAACCTTGTCGATCGTTTCCTTTTTTAGTCCCGCTTTCAATATCAATAAATTCATTAACTGGTAAAATACCCTTTAGATAATTATTGATGATGCTTTTTTGCGAATCAATTCCCAATCCAGATTGTCCTTGGCTAACTGTACTTACTCTCAAATATGATGTATATAATTCCATAGTTTTTTTAGTTGTAACGTTTCATAAACGCTCGTTTAAGGATTTTAACTCTCTTTTTTCTTTTAGCAATTGGTAAACATAATCTTCTAATTCTTCAGTTGTGTAGTTATCAAATTGTGACGGTATTGGAACATCCACATAACGGTAGATGTACTTAACCTCAACGTAGCCACGGTCTTTTGCCTTTGTTTTTAAATAAAAGATTGTAGCGGTTGTATTTAAGCGTCTAATTTGCTCAAAAAGTGAAGTTTCAGCAAAATCTTTTGCAATCTCATCAATGTTTTCAACTTTTTCTTTGTATTTTTTATCGGTCTTCAACCAAAGGTAGTGAGTGCTTCTCCCAATACCTGCCCTTTGGCAAGAAGTACTTACAATTCCCAATGAACTTTCTAGTGCTGATAACATTAATTTTTTCTTATTTCGTGTTGAATTTAATGAATACATATTTTCCCCTTTTTTAAGTGTGCAATTTTGTTTAGTGCTTATAGGCATTAATTTTGATTTGAGACAAAATTTATTAATTTTACTTTTAAACTTTAAACTTTAAACTTTAAATTTTAAATTTTTTAATTTCGGCTCGATTTATCAAATCGACATCTTCATTTTCAATGTCTTGGACTGCCGTCCAATACTGAAAGCCATTTAATGTTAATGTGCGATAAACAATTCCTTCGTAAATATTGATAATTCCATAAAATCTTATGTGGCTTGCAATTTTTAGATATAGTTCATTATCTCCTAAATCTTTTCTCAAAGTATAATGATGTGGGTTATGAGCCATAGTAGATGCAAAAACCCAAATCCAACTTTCTAAAGTGATTTGTACAAAATCATCAGTAAGATTGAAGTGTGGTCTGTGCTTATAAATATCAAATTCCCAATAACTTTTTTGTATTTGCATTTGCTCGGTCTTTACGCCATGTATAACAATGCTGTTTTCTGTAAGAAAGTCGGCGAGTATAAATCTGTAACAAAATTCATCGTCTTGACCATTACCGATCAATGCGAGTTTGGTTTTATTGTGATTATTTAGATGGGCGACTAGCGAGCCGTAAATACGCTCGAATCCGAGCTTTTCTAACTTGGCACGGTAAAGAATATAACAAGCCTTGTAATCTTTTGCTTTAAGGTGGTAATAGTGCTGAAAAATACCGATGCCTACAATTCTCTCAACCTCCTCTTTTCTCTCATAATCTCCATATATTTTTCCTACTGTACTTATACAAACAAAATTATCTTTTATTAATCTACTTATCTCTGTAAGCCCTGCTGTTACTATCATTTCTATCTTTTTATTAACACTTAAAGTTACAAAAATTCTGTTTAGAAACAAAATTCAGAGGTATGGTTTTGAATATTTTGGATAACTTTAATTGTAGCTTCTGTTACTATATTTTTTTTATATTGTTTACACCCTTTTTCATGTCTATATTACAAGTACTGAAATATTAATTTTTATGAATTAATCAAGTAATTAAATTTTACAGTCAAATCGTGTTCAAAATCTTCAATCAAATCCTTGGCATTGACTTTGTTTTGAATTTCTATAAATCGCTTTTTATTAGTTTTGTACGTATTGATGTTATGTGATTTGAGACTTTTCCAATATTCAGGAATTTTTCCTGCAAAATAGCGTTCTCGTTCAGAATTTTTTAGGTTTGAGAAGTCCTCATTCCCGAAACAGCTAATTTTTTTTATCATTGAAATAAATTGATTAAACAGTAGGTTAATCTTCTTTAAGTCTTTTAAATCAGATAAATTATCAATAGCAGTTAGTTTTCTTTGGCAATTATAAACAACTTCAAATCGCAAAATATTTTGATTAATATCAATTCTATCAGCAATTTTAACTTGTTTTGATTTGTCATAAATTTTTAAGCAATATTCTGTAAAAATATATTTTATACCATACCACAGCTGATTATCTCTCATTTTATCAAATTCTCTACCTTTGTAATCAGAGAATTTTGTGAGGTAGTCAGTTGCTTGAATTGGCACAGTTATATTAATAGCAAATTCAAGTTTTCTAATTTTAAATTCGGAGGCAGGAATCCCTGTTATTTTTTCAATTTCATTTATGGCTGTTATTAATTCACTAAATCTAAAATCAGTATAATTGTTTCCTTTAATCAATTTATGAAGAGAATTAGTAACTATCAACTCTTTTTCATTTAATGTCAATAACAGATTTTTATAAACACATTGATATTTTACAATTTCAAAGTTTTTTAGACTTTTTACTAAAATAAATTTCAGTAATCCAATATTTAAAAATTCAGGTTTGTTTTTTTCCATTGGAAATAACCCAACCTGTTTTGCTGCTGATCTGATGTTATCAATCATACAGAACAGGTTATTTGATGGCTTTTCGCTTGTACTTCGTTGAGGTAATTTCTTGAAGAACACTTTCTACTTCGTTCCAATTATATAAAACTCGTCTCCCAATACGGTAGCCAGCAATTATACCTTCTTTAGTAAGTTTATTTAGTGTAGGTAAAGAAATTCGCAGTCTATCAGAAATTTCTTCTCTGGTAGCATATTTTTCCTTTTGATTATCCTCGTGATGAGAATTTTGTTTTAGAAGATTACTTATTTTATCTTCTACAATTTGACCGAACATATTTTTTAGTTCTTCAACTGATATTGCAGTAAACAATGTACTTTCCATAGCCTTATTTTTATTTAAGGCAAATTAAAGTTAAAGGAAGGCAAAGGGTAACTAGAGAGGTTACCCCTTTGTTATTGAATTTATATCTTGTTGTATTTTATTTGCTATTTCAGACAAGTTATTTGCCATAAATAAATCTCTAACTGCTATTAAATTTTCTTTTGTTTTTGTCTCAGTTCCTTTTAAAACTTTTTTTGAATTATTTTCTAAAGCCTTTTTGGTATTGTCAAAGTTTTTACCAATTATGGCAGATATAATTTTTGCTTTGTGTTTTTCAAGATTAATTTCACTCATAAGTTTAAAACCACCTAAATATTCAAAAATTAAAATTTGCTGTTTTGTAGAGTAACTAATTATCTTATCATCACTTTGAGACACTTTTAAATCCTTTACCTCGATAAATCTACTTTTCAGATAATTAAATTGTTCTTTGTGAAAATCTATCTCTTTAAAAAATTTTTCATTGTCATCGATTGTATTCCGCAAATTCATTTTATAGCCTTGTATAGTATCTAAAAATTTATTGCAAAGATTTAATTTTTCATTGAAACCTTCGTAAGAATCAATTCTATTTCTATAATATTGAGACAAATCATCTAAAAAAATGTAAAAATCTTTTACTAGCTCATCTTCAAAATTATCTACATACTTTACAATTACAGTATCATTGTCGGCGGAAAATCTTATTCCAAAGGTTAAAGGAATATTTGAGTTTCTCAATTCTATTCTTTTTTTATTATCATTCATATTTATCAATTAAAAAATTTGTGGTTACTCAACAATTCAGCATTTATGCTTTGGGTTACTTTAATGTATTTCATAAAGGAGCTTTCGGTCTTATGACCTGTAAACTTCATGATGCTAATTGCAGGAATACCACTTAAAAAAGCATTTGTAGCAAAACTTCTTCTGGCAGTATGTGTAGATATTAATTCGTGTTTTGGTTGTATTGTTTGCCGAACATCTAAACCACTTTTTTTCTTAACAATTTCCATATTTGAAATCCCAGCAATTTGACCAATTTCTTTCAAATATTCATTCATTTTCTGATTTGAAATGGGTCTGGGTAAATTACCATTATATTTATCCCAAATGCCTTTTACGATAGGCTTAATCGGAATTATAACACGTTCATCGGTCTTGTAAGTTATAACATTAAATACGCTTCCATATTCTTTCTCTTGATAGTTTTCTTTTTTTAATTGTGTAAAATCTGAAAATCTCAATCCCGTATGGCAACCAATTAAAAATTGGTCTCTTACCCTGTCTAAATATAATTTTTCTCCAAAGTCTGTTTTATGAATTTTACTTAACTCTTCATCATTCAAAAAAATGTGGTCTATTGTTTCTTGTGGGGCTTTAAATAGCCTGCTTTTGTATGCTAAATTTGTATTGATGCCTTTTTCTGTTGCAAGATTTAAAAACGTTTTAAGTGTTTTTATTTGTTTTCCAAACGTATTGTTCAATAGTTTTTTTTCGTTGATTAGGTAGTCCTGAAATTGCTCGTAAAATTCAATCGTAACATTTTCAAAATTTAGTTTAAAACGTCTTTTAATAGAAAATTCCGTAAGATGTTTCAATAATGCGTTGTAAACTTGAATTGAACCTACTTTTTGTGAAAGCTTTAAAATTTCAATTTCGTTTTTAATCCATTCTAATAAATCTAAACGCTTTTTTGTTAGCTTGTCTTGGTTGAGTTCAATATTCAATTCTTCTCTAAGAATGTCAGATGTAATGTACCTTTCATCATTTAGTAACCTTCGGTAACAAGTATTTACAGCAGTTTCTATATTTCGCAGTCTGTGGTTAAACTCTGGATATTCAGGAAATTTTGCAGTCTCCTTCGCTCGTTGCTTCGTTGAGTTCCAATTTGCAGGTAAAATTTTTTCTCCTGTCGAATATTTTAATCTTTGGTTGTTGTAATTGTAAAACAAGTAAACAAGAGATTTATCATTGGAATTTGGCTCTTTTAGAATAAATTTTGCATCTGGCATAAAATATAAATTTTACACAAAAATAGAAAAAATATTGTCAGGGGACAATACAGGGGACAAAAAAATTTGATTTAGTTTAATTTTGTTTGTCCTTATTTAATTCTACTTTTATAAAAACCCATAATTTATTAGGTTTTTAAGGGTAATAGAAAGTAAAGAAAAGTAAGTAGGTGGTAGTTCCTCTTTCTCCGCCAGTTTAAATACAAAAGGTATCAAAACCCCGCAAATCTCACGATTTACGGGGTTTTTGCTTTTCAGGACTTCACAAAATATTCATCTAATCTTATTCTAAGCGAGATAAAATCGAGACCCTAGAAATTTGTAAATCTAGGGTCTCGCTAAATCGACCTAAACCTTGGGAACACCATGTATATCAACATGTCCAAAGACATGTCCATTTTTTAAACATCTTGTTTTCTATTCGAAACTAAGTTAAATTGAATACTAATTAAGGAGTCAACACCATGAAAACAAAAATCACTTTACACTTTTACGCAAAAAGTACAAAAGCTAATGCAGCTGGACAGTTACCAATTTATGTGCGTTAAACAGTCGATGGAAATCGACTGGAATTTAGCACCAAAAAATTTATTGAACCCTCAAAATGGTCGTCAGAAATGTCGAAAATGAGAGGAACTTCGGAGGAAGCCCGTTCAATAAATGTCTATCTTGATTTAATGAAATCGAAAGTTCTAGACATTCAATTGGAGCTTATCCACAACAATCAGGAGCTGACTATTGAAGCATTCAAAACTAAATTGTTTGGACTTCCGGAACGCCAAAGAATGCTGATCCCTATCTTCCAAGACCACAACAACAAAATCAAAGAACTACTCGGAAAAGAGTACGCTTCAGGAACACTCGAGCGCTACACCACTTCACTCAAACATACCGTTGAGTTCCTACAATGGAAGTATAAAGTTTCTGATATCGACATCACCAAAATCGACCATGCTTTTGTCACCGACTGAGAATTCTTTCTGCGAAGTGTTCGAAACTGCGCCAATAACACCGCGGTAAAATACCTCATGAACTACAATAAAATAATCAAGATTTGTCTGGCCAATGATTGGATTGAGAAAAACCCTTTCAGCAATTACAAATCCAAAGTCAAAGAAGTCGAAAGAGTTTTCCTAACCCAGGAAGAAACATTGAAAGGGTGAGCAAAATGCTCGGCCACAAAAGCCTCAGAACTACGCAACATTATGCCAAAGTACTAGACAAAAAAGTGAGTGAGGATATGCAAATTTTGAAAAGTAAACTAGACAACTATAATTTTCAATCAAAAATGATTAGTTAATTGTGTAAGGAAATCATAAATTAACGTCCAAAAAATTAAAATTTCAATATGAAATATTTATTCTGCTTGCTCTTTTTCTCTTCTATTTCTTTGGCTCAATCTCCAATTGATAGTCTTTTAACTAAGTATAATAAAAAATCAGTTTCTTACATAACTATTAAAGAATTTAAGGAGCTAAAAAATCCTATTATCCTTGACACCAGAGAGCAAAAAGAGTTTAATGTAAGCCACATCAAAAATGCAACTTGCGTTGGATATGATAAATTTAATTCAAAAAAAATTAAAGAAAAATACAAGAATTTTAATGATACTATTATCGTATATTGTTCAGTAGGTATTCGTAGCGAAGCTATTGGTTATAAACTTAAAAAATTAGGTTATAAATATGTTTACAATCTTTATGGCGGAATTTTTGGATGGAAAAATCAAGAGGGAGAAGTTGTAGATAACAATCAAACGCCAACCGATAACGTTCATGCTTTCTCCAAAGAATGGAGCAAATATTTAATAAAGGGAAAAAAAATATACTAAAATGGAAAAAACATATTACGATCCTGCCGACTTAAAAAAGTTTGGCAAAATAGCCGATTGGAATGACGAATTGGCGACAAAGTTCTTTGACTATTACGGAAAAGTATTCGAAGAAGGAAGCCTGACTGCTCGCGAGAAATCATTAATTGCACTGGCAGTTTCGCATACAGTTCAATGTCCATATTGTATAGATGCGTATACAGGAGACGGGTTACAACGTGGAATTTCTAAAGAAGAAATGATGGAAGCGGTTCACGTTGCCGCGGCAATTCGTGGCGGCGCTTCCTTAGTTCATAGTGTTCAAATGATGAACAAATACGACAAACTTTCTATGTAATTTCTAGAAAATTGATAATTATTAAGGAAAAATTGGATACTCAATTCTAAAAAAATATCAGAAATTTGATTTCGCTAAAATTGTTATGACTTTAAAATCGCTACACGCAACTCACAATCCACTTTCTAAAACAGAAAGACAGCTAGAAATTCTTTCCAACGGAATTTTTGCTAGTGGAACTTTGCCTACTTTTTCTGAAAAGATCAAACAATCTAATCAATTTCCGTTGCGACCTTCAAAAATTGAAATATTGCAGATCAATGTAGGTTATATGTGCAATCAAGTTTGCGCGCATTGCCATGTTGATGCGGGTCCAGATCGAAAAGAAATCATGACAATAGAAACGATGCAACAAATTTTAGAAGTGCTAAAAACGACTAAAGTTACAACGTTAGACTTAACGGGTGGCGCACCAGAAATGAATCCAAATTTCCGTTGGTTTGTGGAAGAAGCTTCTAAAATTGGTGTGAAAGATTTTATTGTTCGTTCTAATTTAACCATTATTCTTGCCAATAAAAAATACCACGATTTACCCGATTTTTTTGCCAAACATAATATTCACGTAATTTCTTCTTTACCTTATTACAAAAAAGAAAAAACCGACAAACAACGCGGTGATGGTGTTTTCGACAAATCAATACAAGCATTGCAAATGCTCAATAAAGTAGGTTATGGAAATCAAAATAGCAATCTAAAACTCGATTTAGTTTATAATCCGTCAGGTGCTTTTTTACCAACAGATCAGATGGCTTTGCAACACGATTTTAAAAAGGCACTAAAAGAAGATTTTAATATCGATTTTAATTCGCTTTTTGCCATTACTAATTTACCAATATCTCGCTTTTTAGATTATCTCATCAATTCCGACAACTATGAAGAGTATATGTATGCTTTAGTAGAAGCATATAATCCTAAAGCAGTTGAAAATGTTATGTGTAGAAATACTATTTCGGTAAGTTGGGATGGTTATTTATACGACTGCGATTTTAATCAAATGTTAGGTTTAAAAGTAGCTTCTACCGAAAAACACATCTCACAGTTTAACGAAGAAAAACTGAATAATAGAAACATAATTGTATCTCAACATTGCTATGGTTGTACAGCTGGTGCTGGAAGTAGTTGTCAAGGAACTGTTACTTAAATTATGAAAAAAAAGCTATTAATTATTTTTGTTAAAAACATAAAATTGGGTAATGTCAAAACCCGATTAGCAAAATCTATTGGCAATGAAGCCGCTTTTGAAGTTTACAAAGAACTGGTCAATATCACCGAAAATGCAACCAATAATCTAAAAATTGATAAAAGAATTTATTTTTCAGACGCCGTTGTTGATACCAAATGGCAAAACGATTTTAAGACAGTTCAATCTGGAATTGATTTAGGCGAACGAATGAAAAATGCTTTTGCAGATGGATTCAATCTAGGTTATGAAGATATTATTTTAATCGGTTCAGATCTACCAGATATTTCAAAAATAATTATTGAAAGCGGATTTAAAGCATTAAAAATAAATGAAGTTGTTTTTGGTCCTGCTGAAGATGGCGGTTATTATTTAATTGGAATGAATAAGCTACATTCCTTTATTTTTGAAGACAAACCTTGGAGTCAATCACATCTTTTGGATGTTTCGCTTCAAGAGCTCAATAAAAATAATGTTGGATTTTCTCTTTTAGAAATTTTAAATGACATTGATACTTATGAGGATTTAATTGCCTCCAATTTTTACAAAAATAATATCGATTTACAACAAAAAATAAGTCAATTAAATGATTAATTCAATTAACCAAACAACTGGTTTTTTAAAAGAAAAAGGATTTTTAAATCCCGAAATTGGTATTGTCTTAGGAACCGGTTTAGGTCAGTTAGTCAATCATATTCGCATTGAACATGAAATCAATTATTCGGATATTCCAAATTTTCCAGTTTCTACAGTCGAATTTCACTCGGGAAAATTAGTAATTGGAACTCTCGAAGGTAAAAAAGTAATTGTGATGCAAGGACGTTTTCACTTATACGAAGGTTATTCCTTGCAAGAGATTACCTTTCCTATTCGTATTTTAAAAGCATTAGGGATTCAAAAGTTGCTTATTTCTAACGCAGCTGGGGCAATTAATTTAAGTTTCAAAAAAGGCGATTTAATGCTTATTGAAGATCATATCAATTTACAGGGTGGTTCGCCGTTAGCTTTCGCATCTGTCTCCGATTTTGGTGAACGATTTACCGATATGTGCGAACCTTATGATGTGAATTTGAGAAATCAAGCCATTGAAATAGCTAGAAATAATAACATCAACTTGCAAAAAGGAGTTTATGCTGCAGTAGTTGGTCCACAGCTCGAAACCAAAGCAGAATATCGTTATTTAAAAATTATTGGCGCTGATGCTGTCGGCATGAGCACTGTTCCCGAAGTAATCGTTGCCAATCATCTACAATTACCTGTTTTGGCTATTTCTGTTTTAACAGACGAATGCAATCCGGATGATTTAAAACCAGTGAATATTCCAGAAATAATTGCTGTTGCTGGTCAAGCTGAACCCAAAATGATAGCCTTATTTAAAGAATTAATAAAAAATTAATGCAAAAATACTTATCAGAAATAATAGGAACATTTGCAATGCTATTTTGTGGTACAGGAGCCATTATTATTAATCAAGAAACTAATGGTTCAATCACACATTTAGGAATTGCAATAACTTTCGGATTGGTCGTTATGGCAATGATACATTCGTTAGGAAGCATTTCAGGAGCGCATTTTAATCCAGCAGTTACCATTGCCTTTGCAGTTGCTAAAAAGTTTGAAGTAAAAGAGGTTTTGCCATATATAATTAGTCAATTAATTGGAGCTTTATTAGCGAGTACAACATTACGTTTATTGTTTCCTGAAAATGTTTTTTTAGGCGCAACGATTCCTTTAAACAACAATTTTCAAGCATTTGTTTTAGAGTTTATTATCACCTTTATTTTGATGTTTGTAATTGTAAATGTTGCTCATGGCTCAAAAGAACAAGGTTTGTTAGCAGGAATTTCAATAGGAGCAACCGTTTTATTATTGGCTTTGTTCGCAGGGCCAATTTGCGGAGCATCGATGAATCCTGTTAGATCATTAGCACCTGCATTAGTGTCCAATCATTTGGAACATTTATGGCTTTACATCATTGCACCAATTTTAGGAGCAAGTTCTTCTGTTTTAGTATGGAATTATTTATCAAAAAGAAAAAATTAGATTATGGAAAACTATTTAGAAGCCACCAACGATTTATATAAAAAAGCAGCTTTAACGCCAGATGTCGGACTTTGCTGCACCACCACTCCCATATGGAAGTTCCCTGGTTTACAAATTCCAGTCATTATGCAAGAAATGAATTATGGTTGTGGAAGTACTATTTCAGCTCAAGATCTAATCAATAATCCTAAGATATTGTATGTAGGAGTTGGTGGCGGAATGGAATTACTTCAATTCTCTTATTTTTCTCGTCAAAAAGGCGGCGTAATCGGTGTAGATGTGGTTGATGAAATGTTAGCAGCCTCACGTAAAAATTTTCTTGAAGCCGAAAAAGAAAACGATTGGTTTAAAAGTGAATTTATAGAACTTAAAAAAGGTGATGCATTAAATTTACCGATTCCTGATCAAAGTATTGATGTGGCAGCTCAAAATTGCTTATTCAATATTTTTAAAACTGAAGATTTAAAGAAAGCTCTTCAAGAAATGTATCGCGTTTTAAAACCTCACGGGCGTTTAGTTATGAGCGATCCTACTTGCGAACAGCCAATGAATGAAACCTTGCGAAACGATGATCATTTGCGCGCTTTGTGTTTAAGTGGAAGTATTCCAATTGCCGACTATATTAAAGCATTGACCGATGTTGGTTTTGGAACTATTGAAATTCGTAGTCGTCGTCCGTACCGAATTTTAGATACTGTAAACTATCCAACTGACGAATTAATTTATATCGAAAGTATTGAAGTTTGTGCTATAAAAAATCCAATGCCTAGCGATGGACCTTGTGTTTTTACAGGAAAAGCAGCAATTTATTATGGCGCTGATGATTATTTTGATGATAAAAAAGGACATGTTTTAATGAAAAACCAACCTTTGGCTGTTTGCGACAAAACGGCTGGCGCTATAGCTAATTTAGGTAAAAACGATATATTCATAAGTGAAAGTACGTTTCATTATAACGGTGGTGGATGTTGTTAACAAAAAAGTAGTTAATCTTTAAAAATTAAACATTATGAAAAAAAATATTTGTATCTTAACTCTAATCATTGCTTTTACACAATTAGCAACAGCTCAAAGTCCGTGGACAAAGGAAAAAGGAAAAGCCTATATTCAATTAGGTTTTTCAGGAATTTTTTATAATCAAGCTCAAATCGATGGTAAAAAAGTAGATCTAAATGCCGATTATTCAGATATAACGCTACAAGTTTATAGCGAATATGGTATTACAAATAAGTTGGAAGCACAGTTAGTGTTACCTTATAAAACGGTGAGTTTTGATGCAACTTCAAGCAATGTCTCTGAGAGTTTTTCTGGCATTGGCAACATCACTTTAGGATTAAAATATAAATTGTACGACAATAAATGGAAAGTAAGTTCCGGATTGCAATATTCTCCGAAAACAAGTCAGTTTGATGAGGCCTCTGGTGTAAGTACTGGCTTTAATGCTTCTACTTTTGTTCCTTATATTTCCGCAGGATCAAGTAAAGGAAAATGGTACTATTTCGGGAATATTGGTTATGGTTATATGGATAACGACTATTCTGATTATTTTAAAATTACGGCCGAGGTGGGCTATAAGATTATTCCAAAAGGTCATATTATGTTATTTTTAGATACACGGAATATTATCTCCAAAGAGGATGCTTTCGAAAACGATGAAAAACAATGGTTTTCTTATTTCGACCGGCAAACGTATAACACCTTTGGAGTAAAACTAAATTATGAATTTACCAAAGACAAGTTTGGAGCCAATGCCGCCGTTTTAGGCGCGATGGGAATTGACAATGCTCCATTGGCACCATCGATCAACTTTGGACTTTATGCAAAAATATAGATGAATAAATACCAAGAAATACTATCCAATTCGTATTCAGGTTATTTCAATTACTTGAAAAATGAACTGTTTTCGTTGCATATCGAAAACTATTTCTACGGATTGATTTTTATTTCTTTAGTAGTTTTTATTCTTGAAATTGTGTTTCCTTGGCGGAAAAACCAACCCATTATTAGAAAAGATTTTTGGTTGGATATTTTTTATATGTTTTTCAATTTCTTTCTATTAAATCTGATTGTTTTGATTGCACTTTCCAACGTAACCGAACAATTGTTTACTGAATTTCTATCACTATTTAATTTACAGCCAACTTCGTTTCAACTTCTCGATTTAACAAATTATCCAAAAGTAGTTTCGCTTTTAATCTTTTTTTTGGTGACCGATTTTATTCAATGGATAACACATCGAATGTTGCATCGTGTTCCAATATTTTGGAATTTTCACAAAGTGCATCATTCGGTCAAACAAATGGGATTTGCCGCTCACTTGCGCTATCATTGGATGGAACCCGTAATTTACAAATCGATGTTATACATTCCGCTCGCCATTATTGGAGGATTTAGCGTTGAAGATGTGTTTATTGTTCACTTTTTTGCCATTACTATCGGACATTTAAATCACGCAAATCTGGGTTGGGATTACGGATTTTTAAAATACATTTTCAACAATCCAAAGATGCATATTTGGCATCATAGTAAACAGATGCCAAATAAAAATGGAATGAATTTCGGAATTACGCTAAGTGTTTGGGATTATATTTTTAAAACCAATTATATTCCAAGTGATGGTCGCGATATAGAACTCGGATTTGAAGAGGATGAAAAATTCCCTAAAGATTTTTTACATCAAGAAACCTATCCATTAAAATTTTAAAAAATGAAGAAAATAGTTCTTTTATTGTTCTTATCCATTTCGGGCTTTGCTCAAAATTTCGATTATAAAAGTTACAATTTGTTTTTAGGCAAATTCGTCTCCGATAAAGGAAACGTAAATTACAACAAAATCAAAACCAACAAATCAGAATTGGATGCTATTCTCAAACAATTTGAAAAAACGCGGCCCGATGATCAATGGTCTCGTGACGAAAAAATTGCGTATTTTATTAATGCTTACAATGTCTATACGCTAAAAATTGTAACCGATAATTATCCGCTGAAAAGCATTAAAGACATACCTAGCGTTTGGGACAAAAAGTTTATTCAGTCAGGAAAAGAGAAAATTTCTTTAGGTAATATTGAACATAAAATGCTGCGAAAAATGAACGAACCTCGAATTCATTTCGCTATCAATTGCGCATCATTTTCGTGTCCAAATTTGTTGAATGAAGCCTATTTACCCGAAACATTAGACAAACAATTGGCAAAGGTTACAAAGTCATTTATCAACGATGAAACAAAAAACGCAATTACAGCATCTGAAATAAAAATATCGGAAATATTCAATTGGTTTGGCGGGGATTTTAAAACAAAAAAAACATCCGTTATTGATTTTATCAATAAATATTCAACAATAAAAATTGATAAAAAAGCGAAAGTAAAATATTTAGATTACAATTGGAGTTTGAACAATTAATGAAAATATCGGTTATAATTCCAGTTCTTAATGAAGAAAATAGTATTGCTAAATTGCTAGATTATTTACTTGAAATTCAAAATCCAAAATTTACAAAAGAAATAATTGTCGTTGATGGCGGAAGCATTGACGCTACTTTAGAAGTTTTAAAAGCCTATCCAACAATAAAAGTGATTCATTCACAAAAAGGAAGATCAATTCAAATGAATGCAGGGGCAAAATTTTCTTCTTCCGATATTTTCTACTTTTTGCATTGCGATACGTTTCCTCCAAAAGATTTTGATGCTGAAATAAGTGCTAAAGTCCATAACAAAAATCAGTCAGGTTGTTTCAAAATGAAATTTGATAGCAATCATATTGTTTTAAAAGTGTCTCAATGGTTTACGCAATTCAATCATAAATCCTGTCGTGGCGGTGATCAGTCTTTGTTTGTTGAACGGAATTTATTCGATAAACTACATGGTTTCAATGAAAATTTTACCATTTACGAAGACAACGAATTTATTTCTCGATTGTACAAAAGCTCAGAGTTTACAGTCATTCAAAAAACGGTTTTAACTTCGGCTAGAAAATACCATAAAAATGGTGTTTGGAAATTGCAATTTCATTTTCTGGTAATTCATTTATTGAATTACATGGGCTACAGCAACAGTTCTTTACAAAAATATTATTCGAAAAATATTTACAATTAGTTATGTGTTTTTTTTCGAAAAAATGAACTAATAAAATCCTATTTTTGTTAAAAAATCTAGTGCTATGGAATTTTTTGGACCTTCTAACGAATATTTATTAGTATCTAATCTAAAAAATACAGATACTGAAATTATCAATAAAAATAATGATAATACGCTATCTGTTTTTTGGAATTCTGAAAATGAAACTACTTTAATTATTGATAATGTTACCTATGTATTAAAAGCCAATCAAATGGTTTTTTTAACAGAGTTTCATAAAGTAGATGTTTCAAATGTTTACACAATTAATATCATTCGATTCAATCGAGATTTTTATTGTATTGATAATCACGACAGCGAAATTGGTTGCAAAGGAGTTTTGTTTTTTGGAGCATCACAAGTACCCATTATCAATTTGAATGAAGAAAATGTAAGAAAATTTGAGATTCTTTGGGGAGTTTTCTTAACAGAGCTAAAAAATAAAGATGAAATGCAAACAGAAATGTTGCAAATGCTTTTGAAAAGATTTCTCATTTTAGCAACTCGAATATTTAAGGAAGAGCATAAAATTACATATATCGAGGAAACCAAAATGGATGTAATTAGAAACTTTAGTTTTTTGGTAGAAGTCCATTATAAAACGAAACATTCCGTTGCAGAATTTGCGGATTTAATGAATAAACCCGCAAAATCATTGACCAATTTATTTGCAAATCATATTAAAAAAACACCTTTGCAAATTATACAGGATCGAATTTTTCTTGAGGCAAAACGAATATTATTAAATTCTGAAAAAAGTATAAAGGAAACTGCAATTGAATTGGGTTTTGAAGATATTCAATCCTTCAGTCGTTTTTTTAAAAACAAGCAAGGAACTTCTCCGAAAGAGTTCCGTAATAATAAAGCAGTTCGATCAGAAATGTAATTTTGATAACCTTTAGGGTAAAATAGTCAATATCTGTATTTCAATTAAATACGAACTTTGTGTTTTTAATTTAAAATACAATTGCTATGAAAAAAGTTGCTTTTTTATTACTATGTACTTTTGGTTTAAGTCAATTTCTACAATCTCAATGTTCAACAAACGCAACTGATTTTGGAAATAACACAGGTGTACCCATGTACAATGTTCAAGGAGATATTGAAGTTGTACTCAATTCAGACAATACTGTTTCTGTAAATTTAATGTCAAACTTTGCAACAGCAGCTGGACCTGATGTTCGTATTTTTTTGTTGGATAGAGGAACATTAACAAATGCTCAACTTAAAGTAACTTCTAATTTTTTAAACAGACCTAGAATTGAAATGGGAATTTCACCAGCATCAGGTATGACAAGCTTTACAAAAACAATTCCTGTTGGAATGAATATTTCTGATTTTGAAACCGTTTATTTCTATTGTCAAGCATTTAGTCAATTTTGGGATTATGGAAGTTTTATCCCTATTACTACTTCAAATTGTGCTCTTTTGGGAACAAGTAACTATGAAAATAATAAATTGCAATTATATCCAAATCCAGCAACGAATGCGTTACATGTTCAACTTGAGGATGTTAACACAGATTATAAAATTGCAATCTATAATACATTAGGAAGTTTGCTATTTGAAAGTACGAATCAATTATCAAATAGTACTAATTCTATCAACATTGGTCACCTAAATTCAGGTATTTATTTTGTTCAAATTACAGATTCCGAAAATAGAATTTATCAAAAACGATTGATAAAAAATTAATTGTATTTTGTGTTGTTTAAAGGGGAAGTGCAATGCTATTTATAGATTGCACTTTTTTATTTTTTAGAGTAATAGCTTTTTACAATTTCTTCAGATGGTTTATTTTGAATGGTATAATCACTATCATTAATTCCTCCTGCTTCATCATGATTATCATACCATTTCCATAAAAAACCGCCTGCAAACCAATCTGCTGTCCAAAATTGATTATAAAGAGCGGTTAAAGCATTTTCTTGAGCTTTCAAATTTACCGTTCTAGTTTTAGAATGATCCCAAGGTTCTAATGCGCTGTAATTTTTACTTTGATAACCATATTCAGTAAAAAGAATTTTTTTATTGTATTTTTTCGATAACAACTGCATTTCTTTTTTTAATGGTTGCCATGAAGCTTCTAATGATTTAATTGTCGGTGTTTTAGCGGTATCTAAAGGGAAATAAGCATCAATACCTATATAATCTAACGCTGCTAAAAACGGAACTTTTCTATAAGTATCCCAATTCTCTGCGTAGGTTATTTTGCCTTTGTAATCCAACTTAATTTTGACAATCAGTGCTTTCCAAAAAAGCGGTCTAGCCACTACAAATGCATTCATTTCGGTACCAATACAAAATAAATCTACTTTTGAAGCTTGTGCAATTTTGGCATAAAACAGCATAAATTTTTCATAACTATTTTCCAAAGCTTTCCATTCTTTTTGAGAATTCATTGAAATACGACCCGTAAAACCTCCGTTTAAAATCCAAATTTGAGGTTTAAGCATGATCCGTATATTCTGATTTTTGAATAGTTTAGCACTTTTTTCAATTCCTTCTTTTCGTTCGTTAATCCATTGACGTTTGCTATTAAAAATTATAGTCGAATCGGATTCCGATTTCATAAAACCAAAAGGCATTAAAGTTACCCAATTGGCATGAATCGCAATGACTGGTTCGATAGCTTTACTAGTAATTTCTCGATTCGATGCCACAAAACTAATTCCATTGATTTTTGTTTGAGCAAGGCATGAAAGTGAAAATAGTAAAAGAAAGAAATACCTATTTTTCATTGTTTAGAATTTAAAAGTACTGACCAATTCCAAAAACAATTCCATTAGAAGCATTTTTAGTGATTCCATACCCATAATCTATTCTAAAAGTGGCATTAAATATGGTTTTATGAATAAATCGCAACCCTAAACCTGGATATATTCTAAAGTTATCTGTATTGGCAAAATCATCAAAACCGCCGCCAGGTTTTCTCCAACTTCCACTGTCTACAAAGGCATTCCCTTGCAATACAAACCAATTCTTTTCGTACAATGTAGTTCTGTATTCTGTATTAAAAACGATTGCTCCAGTTCCTCTGTCAATAATATTTCCAACACCTCTAATGTTTAAATTATTGTCTAAGGCAAAAGGCGAAAACGGACTTTCATCATTGGAAGATAAACCCAATCGCAATCTGCTCGCCCAGTTACCTGTTTTTCCTATTCGTTTAAAATAAGAAAAATCATTCCAAGCAATAATAAAATCGTTTTGGAAATCATTGGAACTAATTACATATTGACCAAAAAAAGTACTTCTAAATCCTTTCACCAAATAAAAATCATATAATAAATTATCATAATTATAGTTTGACTTAAATAAAGTTTTATTGACTTCTAAAAACTGAGGCACACCAATATTAGTAGCACCAGAAAGGTATTGGTACTTCTCTTTAAACATATTTGCTCCCAGTTTTAAAGAATTTCTATAATTGATACGATAAACTCCTAATGCTTCAAATCCTGTATTTGTATATTCGTATCGAGCCGGACTATCCGCTATAAAAATGGGTTCAATACTTGCTAATTTTTGAAAGCTTGTTTCTATTCCAAAATTGGAAGAAAATAAAAAAGGTGCTGAAAAATTTAATCCAAAAGATGAAGCACCGTTAGATTGATAAAACCCACCAATAGTGGCATTTTTTCCTAAAAAATTATAATCATAGATACCAATTCTATAGGCTGCTGCAGCTTCATCTGTAGTCCACAGCGAAAGGTTAGGCAAAATACTCCAATTCTCAATTAATATAAAAATTACATCGTAGCCCGAACTTACTTTAGCAACTTCAAAAGTAACATTAGAAATACCATTCAAACGCGTTAAAGCAGCTATATCTCTATTAATTTTTAAACTATCCAAAGGCTGACCCACTTTAGTTTCAATAAAACTAGTCATGAATTTAACACTCATTTTTTTGTTGCCCTTCCAATGTATTGAAGCCACATTTTGCTCTTGAGCGTATAGTGCAATTTGCACAAAAAACAGTAAAATAAAGAGGGATCTCATACATTCTTTTTACAAATATCTTAATTAAATCATCATAATTTATTGCTTGTGTAAAATTGCTAACTATTAAGGTAAAATTGGAAATGGTCTTAACTTAAAAATAAATCAAATTTGCTTAACTAATATTTGCGATTATGAAAAAGCTATGTTTATTTACTTTCCTAATTGTTCTTGTTTCATGTAAATCGCCCAAAAAAGAAATAGATTTTGCAACCCAAGTTGAAAGTGCGCATCTTAAAAATAAGTTTTTAAAAAACAATGCCATTCAATTTGATATCATCTCTTATTTTGGAACCAAAGAATGGGTTAATGCAAAAATGACTTTAGCAACAAATTCAGGGAATGGAAATATTGAATTTAAAAATGGTAATCAAATTATATATAACGGTATCAAAGTTTTTTATTCGAAAGAGATAAAAGACACTGCAAGTATTCGTTTTGATGCTTATACAATTCCATATTTTTTCTTACTTCCATATAAATTAAAAGATCAAGGTACCGTTTGGACCAACTATAACAATTTAGAAAAAGACAGTGTACAATTTAACACGAAAAAATTAACTTTTGCATCAGGAACTGGTGATGCTTACACAGATTGGTACATACTATATACTGATAAAAAAACAAACTTAATTCAAAAAGCCGCTTATATAGTTACTGCAAATGGTTCAGTTGCAGAAGCTGAGAAAAACCCTCATGCAATTCAATATTTAGATTACAAAAACACAAATCAAATCCCGATTGCTACTTCTTGGAAGTTTTGGGGTTGGACTAAAAACGATGGATTAACGCAAGAGTTGGGCAATGCGAAACTATCAAACATAAAGTTCATAACAACAACAAAAGACTTTTACTCTCCATCAAATAACTTTTTAGAAATTAAAAATTAATTAAAACCAAATATTATGAAAAACAAATTCTTATCTCTAGTTGCATTAAGTGTGCTACTAGTTTCGTGCAGTAAAGATGACAACAATTCAACTGTTGCTTCATCACAATTAAAGTTAAACCTTACTGGACTCGAAAATTTAGGTGCAAATTACAAGTATGAAGGTTGGGTAGTTGTAAATGGTGCGCCAGTTACAACAGGAACTTTTACCGTAAACGATGCCGGAATTTTATCAAAAACAACTTTTGATGTGGCAGCGACAACTTTAGCAAATGCAACAGCATTCGTTTTAAGTATCGAACCTGCAAACGATACTGATCCTGCACCATCTAGCACAAAATATTTAGTTGGAGATTTTTCAGGAAATACGGCTACAGTAAACACCGGAATAGTCGGAGATTTTTCTGCCGCTACTGGGAAATACTTAATTGCTTCTCCTACTGATGGTGGTTTAAATCCGTATGCTGGAGTTTGGTTTTTTGACGGTGTAAATGGAGTCACAGGTTTAAATTTACCAACTCTTGAAGCAGGTTGGAAATATGAAGGTTGGGCAGTTACTAATAACGGTAACACTGTTTTAAGTACAGGTACATTTACAAATCCTGTTGGCGCTGATAATTCTGCAATTTACTCAGGACCAATGTCTGGACCAGCAAGTCCAGGTGAAGACTTTGTAACAAATGCTCCAACTGGTGTTACATTTCCATTAGATTTAAGGGGTGCTAAATTGGTGATTTCTATCGAACCAAATCCAGACAACTCACCAATGCCTTTTAAATTAAAACCATTGTCACACGATGTATCTCAAACTGTTGCACCTGGAGATACTTATTCAATGATGAAAGATTTATCCTCTTTCCCATCAGGAACTGTAACTCGATAAAGAAAATCACAATAACAAATAAAATTTTCATGTTTTGTTTGAATTGTTCTGAGAGTTTGACTGGAATCAAACTCTCAGTTTTTTGAATCAAATACACTAATAAGTGACAAATGTAAAGTACACGACAAAATCTATTTTTTATCAAATCTAAATTTACATCATTAATTAATAAACTATGAAAAAAATAACTGTTATACTATTACTCTTTGCATCCAGTATTGCCAATTCTCAGGGATTAACTACTTTTTTTACTAAAACCGATGCTTTTTTAAAGAAAAATGTTTCCAATGGTAAAGTTGATTATCAAGCAATTAAAAATGAAACTACTGCACTAAATGATGTTTTAGAGATAGCTTCCAAAATAGATATATCGAAAGAAAATACTAACGCTACAAAAGCATTTTGGATAAATGCATATAATCTCACATTGATTAAAGCGATTGTAAATAAATATCCAGTTAAATCACCCTTAGATATTGCCGGTTTATTTGACAAAGTAATGTATACTGTAGCTGGAAAAAAATACACACTTAATGATATTGAAAACAAAATGATTCGTGAAAAATATAACGATCCTCGTGTACATTTTGTTTTGGTTTGTGGAGCAAATGGTTGTCCGCCAATAATCAACAACGCCTACTTACCAGAAACTTTAGAAGAACAATTAAACATGCAAGCCAAATTAGCGTTAAACAATCCCAACTTTATAAAAGTAAATACTGCTTCTAAAAAAGTTGAACTGTCTCAAATTTTTGAATGGTACAAAGCAGATTTTATCTCAAAAGGAAAAAATGAAATCGATTTTATAAACCAATATCGAGACACTAAAATAGACAACAAATACAAAGTTTCCTATTATACTTATGACTGGACTTTAAACAAAAAATAATACCTCCAAACCAATTTAAACAAACACAACAATGAAAAAAGTAATAGTAATAGTAATCATACTAACTAGTTTTGCAACTTTTGCCCAACAAGATAGCACAGTTGTTGAACAATCCAATATTCAAAATTACACACCTTCCAAATTATTAGAAAAAGGAAAGTGGGATATCAAATGGTTTAATAATTTATATACGCAAACTGAAAGAACAGACAAAGGAGTAAAAAGCACTATTGATAGAGAAAGCTTCTTCACAACTTCTTTAGAAATTTTCACAGGTGTTTCCAATAATAAAAAAATAAATGCTGGTTTAATTGTAGAATATCGTTCTAACACATTTGACGGACAAAGTGCTACTAGTGTTTTTAGTTTTAAAAATGAAGTTGGAAAATCACGTTCCGGATTATCACATATAGCACCTTCAATAAAGGTTTCTCCGTTTAATAAATTATCTAATTTTTCTATTCAAAGTTCTATATTCATTCCTGTTTTTAAAGAAGAAAGTAATGAGAACGGATTTTTAGCCGCTAATAGTTACATTTGGCAAAATCGTTTTTTTTATGATTATACTTTTAAAGGAAATAAATTTCAATTGTTTACTGAGTTAAGTACTCGTTTATTTTTTGGAGAGAAATTTTTAAATGATGATAATACACAAAATAAAAATGGTGGTTATGCCAACAATAGTATAGAATTGGCTCCAAGTGTTTTTTTAAGTTATTTTGCTTCAAGTAAATCTACCATTTTCACCTTTGTGCAACACGCACAACTAATCGATTTAGGTAACGATTTTGAGCAAAATTATTCAGCTGCAGGTTTTGGCGCAAAATACCAACTATCAAAAGTGTTGAATGTAGAAACCATTTACAGCAAATTTTTGAGAGGTAATGATACTGGTTTAGGTCAATCGTTTAATTTAGGTTTAAGAGCTATTTTCTAAAATCAAATAATTGTATTTTTAAAGCTGAAAAATTAATAAAATGGAACACGTTGTAATAATTGGTAACGGAATTTCAGGTATAACATTAGCCAGACATATTCGAAAATTGTCTAATAAAAAAATCACTATTATTTCAGCCGAAAGTGAGCATTTTTTCTCTAGAACAGCTTTGATGTATGTCTTTATGGGACATATGAAATATGAGCATATTAAACCCTATGAAGATGATTTTTGGAAAAAAAACAACATTAATCTAGTTCATAAATATGTAGATTGTGTAGATACTAATTCTAAAAATGTAATTTTTTCCGACGAAACAATTATATCGTATGATAAATTGGTACTTGCCACAGGATCAAAACCCAATCGTTTTGGTTGGAAAGGTCAAGATCTTTATGGCGTTTTTAGTTTATATTCTAAACAAGATTTAGAAAAAGTAGAAGAACTATCTATTGGCTGCCAAAGAGCAATTATAGTTGGCGGTGGATTAATCGGAATAGAATTGGTAGAAATGCTTTTGTCTAGAAATATTCCGGTAACTTTTTTAGTCAGAGAAAAATCATTTTGGTCGAGTGTTTTGCCAAAAGAAGACAGTGAATTAATTACCAAACATATACTAAATCATGGCGTAGATATTCAATTGGACACCAATTTAGATGAAATCATATCGGATGGTTTTGGTAATGTAAAATCGATTGTCACCGATAAAGGCGAAACCATCGATTGTTGTATGGTTGGTTTAACGGTTGGCGTTTCTCCAAATGTTGATTTTTTAAGAAACTCGGATATCGAAATTGGTCGCGGTGTAAAAGTCAATCGCTTTTTAGAAACCAATATCAAAGATGTTTATGCTATTGGTGATTGCGCTGAACAGCACGAACCGATTGGTAACAGAAAAACAATAGAAGCTGTTTGGTATACCGGACGAATGATGGGTGAAGCATTGGCGCAAACCATTTGTGGAAAACCAATGCAATACAACCCAGGTCATTGGTTTAATTCGTCTAAATTTATGGATATTGAATACCAAACCTATGGTTGGGTTATGGCAAAGCCGCTCGAAAATGAAGCGCAAATTTATTGGGAACATTCGTCAGCGCAAAAAGCAATTAGAATTTCGTATGATACAAAAACCAATGAATTTCTAGGCATTAATACTTTCGGAATACGAATGCGTCATGAATTTTTTGATGATGTGCTAACCCAAAAAAAATCAATAGATTTTGTAATTGAAAACATAAAATTAGCCCAATTTGATCCTGAATTTTTCACCTCACATGATGAAGAAATTAAAAGAAAGTTATCACTTCAAGTAAGTACATTAAAGCAAAATTACTATGAACCAATTAAATAAAAACATTTCACTTGCTTCCCACCAAAATAGCCAACTTAACTTATCACAAAAAATAGGTTTAACACTCGGTTTTGTTGGTTTATTTATCTTAATAGTAGCTTTCCTCAACATATCATTTCCAAATAAAACACTTTGGTTAACAACTTCTATAATTGGTATACTGAGCGGAATTGTTATCTATACCAACGGGACCTATCTTACAAGACTAGCCGGAATTAGTAATAATGGCGTTTTTCATAAAAGTATTTCTAATAGAGGCAATATTGCTTGGTCAATTGGTATCGTTTTAACACTGTTTTACATCACACTGTATTGGTTCCCAAAGTATTTAGGATTAGGTGAAAATGGAAGCAAGAATATGGGGATTATTGGCTTTTTTGATCCGTTAAGCTTGTTGCTAAACGGAAAAGTGGCGAGTCAATGGTTTGTTTACGGAACTCTTTATACCATCGCTATTTTAGGTTTAGGATATAAATTTATTTTAAAATACAGACACAACAAATACCAATTGGTTCGTACTATTTCGGTTATGTTTTTTCAATTAGGATTTGCTTTTTTGATTCCAGAAATACTCGAAAAACTAAATCCTGAAAAAGCCTATTTTGCCAAGGATTTAAAAAACATGTGGCCATTAAATTATTATTTCTTTAATGATTGGCATCTAAAAAATCTTTTAAATGGCGGAAACCTCGGCTTGTTTATGCTGTTATTTGGCGTGGCGATGATTTTTATCATTTCGCCAATTCTCACCTATTTTTACGGAAAACGTTGGTATTGCTCATGGGTTTGCGGTTGTGGTGGTTTAGCAGAAACGGCTGGAGATAGCTTCCGCCATTTGTCCAATTCAAGTACAAAAGCTTGGAAATTTGAACGTTGGTCTATTCATATTGTATTGGCGTTGTCATTCATCATGACCATTGCGGTTGTTTTTACTTTTTTGAATGATAATCCTGAGTTGAGCTTTATCACCAAAAATCAATTTATATATGGAATTGTTGGTTTTCTAATTGTATTCACAGGCGTTTTATTTATTTTCAAACGCAATGATTTAGATACCGATGCAAAATTTACTATCGGAACTTTGGTTACAATTATTATGGTTTCATTAGTGATTAATTTCTTTTCAGGAAATACAAATATACTATTTATTGACAGTTTCAAATTAAGAGAATGGTACGGTTTTGCCATTGGATCCGCGTTTTCTGGTGTTATAGGAGTTGGCTTCTACCCTATTTTAGGAAATAGAGTTTGGTGTCGATTTGGTTGTCCGATGGCTGCAATTTTAGGATTGCAACAACGCTTGTTTTCAAAATTCAGAATTACAACTAATGGCGGACAATGCATTTCATGTGGCAATTGCACCACGCATTGCGAAATGGGAATTGATGTTCGTAGTTATGCGCAAAAAGGAGAAAATATTGTTCGGTCTTCTTGTGTGGGTTGCGGAATTTGTTCAGCAGTTTGTCCACGTGGTGTATTAAAATTAGAAAACGCTTCCGAAAAAGGAAGAATAAATTCAAATGATATTCTTTTAGGAAATGATGTAAACTTGTTGGATTTGATTAATCAGAAATAAAATTACAATTCCATTGAAAGGAAAAATTATTATTACTAATGGCTGCGGTACTAATTTCTATTTTGAAAGTATTGTATCTGAAAATCCTGATTATAAAATTGAAGATATTGGAATTAATTTGATAATAAAAATTTAAAAAAAGAATATGGAAACACATAAAAAAATATTGAAATCAGCATTTCTAATTTTAACATTAATAGGATGTGATGATCCATCATCTGATAACGAACTAATTTATATAGACCTTGGCACAAATTTTAATAATGATAAAGTAAAAATTGAAATCAATAAAATAGCCAAATATTCTGAAACAATAAGCACAAATCATACTCTTGGTTTAGCTAAAGAGTTAAGTTTTAATTTACCTGTAGGCAATTCTGAAATTACAGTAGATATAAACGGAATAAAAACTACAGGGACTTTTGCTCATAAAAAAGATAGATTTTTATATATAACATTTGATAAAGAAAATTCTGAAATTAAAATAATTTATCCAGATCAACGATTTGTATATGATTAATCAGCTACTTATGATTTTTAAAATATATTCATTATTTACTCTTTTATCTTTTTTCGGTAATACGGATAACAAAACCTATATAAAGCACTATCATTCCAACGGAAAGCTAAAAGAAGAAGGTTGGGTTATTAATGATAAAAAAACAGATTATTGGTTTTATTATTACGAAAACGGTTTAAAAAAAGAAGAAGGACATTACAAAAACAACCAAAGAACAGCTTGGTGGATTCACTATGATAAAAAACAATCAATAACTAAAAAATGTGAGTACAAAGATGACAAAATTCACGGACTTGTAATCGTATATAGTAAAGGTGATATCTCAAAAGCGGAAAAGTACAATAATGGGTTGAAGCTAAAGACTTGGACTGATATCAAAGAATTTAGAAAAGACAATAATCATCTATTTTACTAAATGAAGAATATTCCAAATAGCAAACAGCCGTATTGTCCTAAAATGAAGACTATCTTGGTATTCCTTTTTGGTGTTTATTTTCAACAAAATTATGGTCAATATGCTGTGTCGGGGTTTTTTAATCCAAAAGGTGAATTAGTTGTAGCGTCCAATTTCACCTATAAAAACGGTAAGGAACTTTTTGCAGGCGAGGAATTAATCGATATTGTACCTCCTGAATTTGGAACTATTGATACTCAAATTTTAAATGTGTTTGCCAATTACTCATTCAAAGATTGGTGGTATGTTTCTGTTAATGTTCCGTACTTGTATATTTACAATAAAAATAATGCACCCGATCCGGTGACCAATAAACCATCACAGCAAGGATTTCAAGATATAGAACTCAATGCTAATTTTAGATTGGTTTTTAAAAAATACAAATCAAGTTATTTAACCGTCAGTTCAGGTTTGGGATTTTCAACGCCATTGACTAATTATACGGAACAAGGCATTATTGCATTAGGCCACGGAGTTACCGCTGTAAATCCGTTTGCGATTATACAATATAAAATAAAAAGAGGTTGGTTTGTAGAAGGATTATATGCACGAAGTTTTAAAGAAACTCGAGACTATTACAGCATTCCAGATGCGAATATATTTAATTTTAAAGTGGGTTATGCCAAATCAAAATGGTACACAGATGCTCGATTAACCATTCAAAATTCTGAAAAAGGAAACGATATTTTCTCCGATGATTTTTTCGCTCGAGGCGGATTATCGGCATTTGCGAATAATAGAGTAAACTTTACCAATTTGAGTATGAATGTTTATTATCAGCTCAATAAAAATTTCGGAATTAGTACACTAGTAACGCAAACTTTAGAGGGCAGAAATGTTAGAAAAGAAAAAGGATTTAGTTTAGGAATAGTTTACACGAACAAATAAATGACTAGTATAAAAGTAATTATTCCTGCTTACAATGAAGAAAAAGCCATTGCTTATGTAATTGCTGAAATTCCAAATAGTGTTGATGAAATTATTGTTATCAGTAATAATTCGACCGATAAAACAGAAGAAGTTGCCAAAAATGCGGGAGCAACTGTACTTTCTGAAACTAGAAAAGGGTATGGTTATGCTTGCTTAAAAGGAATGGATTATATTTCAAAATTAGAAATAAAACCAGATATTGTTGTTTTTCTCGATGGCGATTATTCTGATTATCCCGAGGAGTTAATAAAATTAATTGATCCTATTCGAAACCAAAATATCGATTTTGTTATTGGAGCCAGAGTTTCAAATTTACGCGAAAATGGTTCGATGACACCACAACAAGTGTTCGGAAACTGGTTGGCAACATTTTTAATGAAAGTATTTTTTAAAGCAAAATTCACCGATTTAGGTCCATTTCGAGCCATAAAATATGATAAACTACTGCAACTTCAAATGGAAGACAAAACGTATGGTTGGACAGTAGAAATGCAATTGAAAGTACTGAAACAAAAAATGACTTACATAGAAATTCCGGTTCGTTATAAAAACCGAATTGGTGTCTCCAAAGTTTCCGGAACAGTAAAAGGAACTATTATGGCTGGTATAAAAATTATTGGTTGGATTGTAAAATATACGTTTAAAAAATAAAAATGATTCTAGCGCTTTCCTATATAGTTCTCTTTGTATACAGCATTGCCATTCTATTGATTTTTTTCTATAGTTTGGCACAGCTTAACTTGCTTTTAAATTACACAAACAGTAAAAAAAACACTAAAACTATTGATAAGTTTGATTTTACAATCGCCAATGAAATTCCGCTAGTTACGGTTCAATTGCCTATTTACAATGAGAAATATGTTATCGAACGATTATTAGAAAACATTGTAAAATTGGAATATCCAAATGACAAACTCGAAATTCAAGTATTAGACGATAGCACTGATGACAGTGTAGTATTGACCAGAAATTTAGTTTCCAAATATGCAAATCAAGGAATTGATATCAAACACATTACCAGACAAATTAGAACCGGATTCAAAGCAGGCGCATTAAAAGATGGATTGGAAACTGCCAAAGGAGAATTTATAGCAATTTTTGATGCCGATTTTATGCCAAAATCAGATTGGTTGCTCAAAACAATTCCCAATTTTAAAAGTTCAGAAATAGGCGTAGTACAAACACGTTGGGCACATCTAAATCGAAATTATTCTATCTTAACCAAGATTCAAGCTTTTGCACTCGATGCACATTTTACGTTAGAACAAACTGGTCGAAACTCCAAACAACATTGCATCAATTTTAATGGAACTGCTGGAGTTTGGCGAAAATCGTGTATTATCGATGCGGGAAATTGGGAAAGTGATACACTAACAGAAGATTTAGATTTGAGTTACAGAGCGCAACTTAAAAACTGGCAATTCATTTATTTAGAAGATGTTGAAACTCCGGCAGAATTACCCGCAATTATAAGTGCGGCTCGTTCACAGCAATTTAGATGGAACAAAGGTGGAGCAGAAAATTTTGTAAAAATGGCTACGAAAGTAATTGCTTCAAATAGTATTTCAAGAAAAACAAAGTTTCACGGAATACTGCATTTACTGAACAGTTCCATGTTTTTGTGTATTTTTATAATGGCTATTTTAAGTGTTCCAATGTTATTTGTGAAAAATTATTTTAGTCATATTGGCTGGTATTTTGACATTATGATTTTCTTTATAGTTACTTCAGTAATTTTCTTTATTTGTTATTGGTTTACCTATAAAAATGTCCAAGGTGGCGGTTTTAAGAATTTTATCAGATATATTGGTATGTTTTTCACTTTTTACACTATTGCAATGGGATTTTCATTTCAAAATTCGATTGCTGTATTAGAAGGATTTTTAGGCAAAAAAAGTGAATTCATTAGAACTCCCAAATTTAATATTGAAGCATTAAAAGAAAAATGGAAAGACAATATTTATATTTCTAAAACCATTTCGAAGAACACCATTATCGAAGGTTTACTCGTTTTGTATTTTCTTTTTGGTTTGTATACTGGCTTTAAATTAAATGATTTTGCCTTATTCCCTTTACATTTGATGTTGCTTTTTGGCTTTAGTTATGTTTTTGTACAATCTCTTAAAGTAAAATAATTTGGATGCTTTTTTTACTAAATATCAAATTTATATTGCAGCCATATTAAGTGCATTTGCTTATTTATATTTAGGCTATTTTTTTGAAAGAGAACAATTCTATTTGCTACTTTCATTATACACATTGACTTTTGTTGGTATGATTTCATTACTACAAACTCCAGAATATGAAAAGACTTTCTTCAAGATTGGCATTTTATATCGCATTTTATTTTTATTTTCTACGCCAACTTTATCACAAGACTTTTACCGATTTATTTGGGATGGACATGCTATTTTATCAGGAATTAATCCCTATCAATACAAGCCAGAAGTTATTATAAATACGATTGTTTCATTTCCAAATGCGGATTATTTGTATGATAAAATGGGAAGTTTAAGTGCTTCGCATTTTTCAAATTATCCTCCAATTAATCAGTTATTCTTTGCTATTGCTGTCTTTATTGGCGGAAAATCAATATTTGTTTCAACACTATTTTTACGATTATTCATAATCCTTGCTGACATTGGAATTTATCATTACGGAAGAAAAATACTCATTCATTTCTACAGAAACACCGAAAACATTTTCTGGTATTTTTTAAATCCGTTAGTAATTGTAGAACTTACAGGAAATCTTCATTTTGAAGGCGTAATGTTGTTCTTTCTTGTTTTTGGTTTGTATCAGTTACTAGCTAAAAGATGGATTATTGCGACTGTTCTTATTGCCATATCTATAGCTGTAAAATTGTTACCCTTACTACTTTTACCCTTGTTTTTCAAGTATTTAGGATTAAAAAAAAGCGTGTTGTTTTACAGTTTGATTATTGGTTTGAATGTGCTTTTTTTTCTACCTTTTTTAAATGCAACACTTGTCAACAATTATATAGAAACCATTTCGCTTTGGTTTACTAATTTTGAATTCAATGCCAGTATTTATTATTTGGTTCGGGAAGTCGGCTTTTATTTAAAAGGATATAATATCATACATACAATAGGAAAAATTACTCCTATAATCACAATTCTAATGGTGCTATTTTTTGCTTTTGTAAAGAAAAATAATTCGGTTGAAAAAATTGCAGTTCATTCGATGATGGTTATTACGTTGTATTTATTTATTTCAACAACGGTCCATCCCTGGTATGTTATTAATTTAGTTTTGTTGAGTGTGTTTGCGAATTACAAATTTCCAATAGTGTGGAGTTTTGTAATTATTTTGAGCTATTTTGCTTACAGCGTTTTTCCATTCAAAGAAAATGGGCTTTTACTCATTGCAGAATATGTAATTGTTTTTAGTGTTTTCCTATTTGAGGTTTTATATCAACCCTTACGATTAAAAAACAATGCAAAATAGTGACGTAAAAGTAAAAACCGTAGAAACGTGGGTGTATCAATTTGGTGACGCACTTTTTTCTTGGGCAATTTCTAAAACTAAAAACAAAGAACTTTCTGAAGATTTGGTTCAAGATACTTTTATTGCTGCGTTAAAATCATTCGAAAGTTTTGAAAGCAGAAGTCAGCCGAAAACATGGCTAATTTCGATATTAAACAATAAAATTATAGATCATTTTAGAAAAGAAAAAACTAGGTCTTTTCTAGTAACAGAAAAAAATGGGGTGGTAATTTCAGATTTGATGTATAATGAAAATAATTTTTGGGTTGATAACGATATCATTCCGTTTTGGGAACAAGAAAAAGAATTATTAAAGAACATTCAATTTGAAACGGATGTGATGAATTGTTTTAACGAACTACCGGAAAAGTGGAATTTAGCATTAACCTATAAATATTTTACTTCTAAAAAAGCAGATAAAATTTGTAAGGAATTAAACATTACCACGACCAACTATTGGCAAATTATCCACAGATCAAAGCTGTTGCTTAAAAAATGCGTCGAAGCGAAATGGAACGTTTAAAAAAATACTTACCTTTTTTATTATATTCTTGCAAAAGAGTTTCAGAAATTATCTCTAAAAAGGATGATGAAATTGTTTTGAAAGAAAAATTAATTTTGTTGTATCACGGAACCATTTGTAGAACCTGTCAGCATTACAAAATACAATCTGAAATCTTAGAAAACACTATTTCTAAATCGTTAGGAATAAAAAAAGAAAGTACACTTTCTGACATCAAGAAAAAGGAAATTTTAACCCTTTTAAAAGAATTATCCTAAATGTATTTACTAACCATTTCTAATAGTAATTCTTTGTTAATTGGTTTGGTAATATAATCGGTGAAACCTAACGTAGTAACTTTTTCTTTATCTTCTTCCGAAGCATGAGCTGTTTGAGCTATAATAGGTAGATCTGGTCTAATTTCAGTTATCTTTTCAAACGCTTCGTAACCATTCATAACCGGCATCTTTATATCCATTAATACAATATCAATTGATGGATTTTCTAGTGCAATGGCCACAGCAACTTGACCGTTTTCGGCTCTAATAATTTCATGATTGGTCGCTTGAAGCATTTTTTTAATGAGTAAAAAATTAATATTATCATCTTCTGCAATCAAGATAGTTTTTTTATCCAGTTGCATTTCGTGTTGCATATCAGAAATTTTTTGCACATCAATTTTATTTGTTTTATCGTATTTTAAAGGGATTTTAAATGTAAAAACAGTTCCTTTATTTTGATTTGAACCAATTGATATTGTTCCTCCCATCATTTCAACATAGGCTTTGGTTATCGCCAAACCAAGTCCTAAACCGCCTTTTTCTATGGTTAAATCGCTCTCTACACGTTTAAATCGATCAAAAATAGTTTTTTGGTTTTCTTTACTAATACCAATCCCTGTATCTTTTATAGTAAATTCAATAAAATCCAATTCGCCTTCATCTAAAATTTCATATCCAAAAGCAACATAACCTTCTTCAGTAAATTTAATAGCATTATACACAAGATTAATAATAATTTGTTTCAATTTTACTTCATCAACCTTAACATTATAAAATAAGCTGTTTTTACTTTCAATAACGTAAAAATCAATATTTTTCGACTTTGGAATATTAACTTTTATAGTATTATAAAGCTCTATTAGACATTTATCTAAATCAATATCAGTATAATTTGGTTCAATTTGATTGGTATCAATTTTAGACATTTCAATCAAATCTTCTATTATGGAGATAAGACCAGTCCCGCTTTTATGAATAATAGAAAGATACTCTTTCTTTTCATCTTCGTCCAAACTTGTAGTAATCATCAAATCAGTAAAGCCAATGATTGCATTCATTGGTGTTCTTATTTCGTGAGATAAATTTTCAAGAAATGTCGATTTTAAGCGTTCACTTTCTTCTGCTTTAATCTTGGCAGAAACCAATTCAAATTTATGATTGTCATTGTCTTGAAATAAATTACCTATATAACTAAACTCCCCAGGAATGTTCTTTAGCAACTTAATGCATTTTTTACTACCCGTTTCTAAAGCACTTGTAATTAATTTTATTGGATGAAATAAGTTATTTCTAACAAAAACCCAATAAGCGGAAAGACTAATAAAAACGAGCACTGACAAGAGCAATAAACTGTTTTTAATGGTATGAAATGACATAGAAAATTCGTGTTCATAGTGACTGTTTGTAGTTTTAAGCAGTTTATAATATTGAAGTAGACTTTCCTCTTGATACAATACCCTATAATACAATAAAACTATAATTACAAAAAACAACAAGTGTGTTAAGACTATTAAACCAACGGTTTTGTTAAATGTAGAAGACTTAGGTATTTTCATAAACAGTTATTTAGTAAGCATATACGAAAAATGATAATAATTGGATGAAAATACTATTTTAATAGATACAACAAAAATAATCTGTAATTTTGCTAACTATTTAGGTAAAAAAGAAAACACTTACTCCTTTTAAATATCACAATTTTGTAGTTTATAATAGTAAATAATGATTGAATACAATAGTCAAAAAACGATCAATGAAATAGTTTCCAAAGGTGCTGCAATCGTTATACTTTATTATGCCAAATGGTGTATGCCTTGTAAAAGTATTTCTCAAACATTATCAGACCTAAAAATTAATTTTAGAGATACAATACAAATTATTGCTGTAAATGTTGATGAATTTCCAATAATTGCATTAGAGCAAAATGTTAAATCAGTTCCAACATTGCAATATTATAAAAACGCTTCGCTTTATCTGAAAGAAAGTGGCTTTAGGACTAGGGATCAATTAAGTAGAAATATGGATGCACTCTTAACGGTCAATAGTATTGAAGGATAATAGAAAAAGGAAAAATTGCTATGAAAAAGAAAAGAGGTGTATTTTTTAATAACACCTCTTTTTATTTTTAATACTTATGTTTACCGACTTCCCAACCTTTATCAGAGAGATATTTTTCCCCGCTTTCGATTGCACCATCTTCCATTTCTGTACCCATGCTATCATTCCAGCGATTCAAAAACCCGAAAAGTGCAACTACACCTAATATTTCAACAATTTCTCCCTCATTCCAATGCATTCGCATTTTATCAGCAATAGCATCATCAATTTCATTCGGAATTAAAGAACTTTTAAGAGCAAATTCAAGTGCTACTCGTTCCCCATCTGAAAACGCAGGATGCGTTTCAAAGCTCCAAATATTGTCTAGTTTTTCTTGGTGTGCATCATATCGTTCTGCCGCACGAATTGTATGTGCTTGGCAATACTTACAACCAGCAGTGTTGCTCGATACAAATCCAATCAATCGTTTTAAATCACTAGTAACTTTGCCTTTATTTTCCATAACGGCTTTGTTCAGCGTAATAAATGCATAAGCAATTTCAGGACGATGATACATTGTGATAACGCTATTAGGACAAAAACCTAGCGTTTCTTGATAAAAGGTAATCAATTCTTGAAGTTTAACGTCGTTATTATCTTGTACAGGCGAAACTAATGGTCTTTTCATATAATTATTGGTTTTTACTTTTAAAAAAGATGAGACGAATTTATAAAATATACTTACAATAAAGCAATCTATTATAAAGATGCATTAAATGATTATATACCATTTAAAAGAATTTAAAGCAAACTTTTACAACATTTCTAATATAAATTTTAAAGCATAAAAAAAGACCTTAACAATTCCGGAAATGTGTTCTTAACGATAGATGAATTTTGTTCCAGTACGGCACTAAAATATGACCAAGTGGCTCACTTGAATTTTGGTTAAAAGATGGTTGTAGAGTTAACCAAATTTTGTCCAAGTTGAATTGTTATAAAATCCTCGAACTAGTCCATTTTTTGTACTAATTAATTTGCGTCTTAACCTAAATTCCTTATTTTTATTTCAATAAGATTTCATGGTATTTGCGAGTCCTTTACAAGAGCAAAATCGAAACCCTAGAATTTAAACATTTTATAAGTCCTTATAAATAAAAGGCTACGGAAGGGAAACAATTCCCTCTTTCTCCACAAAGAAAAACCGAAACGAAAGTTTCGGTTTTTTTGTTTTATGGTGTGCCAAAAGTGCCAACTTTCGTAAGTGATAGAAAACAAACTAATAATAAACGTAGTTCCTATTAAAACAAGCTTAAGTAACCTATATTCACAAGACTAAAGTACTATTGTTATTGGATTCATTTAATTTTCTGCGAATTATATGTTTACTTTTACAAATTATCAAAACATTAGTCAATTTAAATCACGACTTTTGTTAACAGGAAATTCTTTTTTCAATAATAGCGCATTTTGCGGGTATTGAAATAAAAAACGACTTTCTTCCCCAATAAATTTATACTTCCGAAATTGAAAAAGCACAATCGCATATTATCGTCGAAATCATTCAATATTTTCCCAATGCGCGCTTAGCAAAAACGATTATCAAATAAACGCCAATGTACAATTCAAAATGATTTCTACCATAATAAAAAGCGATTACGAAGTCTAAATATTACTTTATAGCTAATTTTACCTAACTAAAATAACCAGTAATGAAACTCTATATCAAATACATGGTTAGCATCCGCTGCAAAATGGTCGTCAAGGAAGAATTAGACAAACTTGGACTTAATTATGTTATTTTAGAGTTAGGAACCGTCGAAGTAATGCACGACTTAACGGCACAACAAAGGCAGCAATTAAAAATAGGTTTGCTTCGTTCCGGTTTGGAATTGATGGACAACAAAAAAGCAGTCCTCATCGAAAAAATCAAAAGCATTATTATCGAAATGGTGCATTATACAGATGAACTTCCCAAAGTAAACTACTCCGATTACATCAGCGAAAAAATGGGTTTAGAGTATACCCACATTTCAAAAATATTCTCTGAAGTCAAAGGCATCACCATCGAACATTTTATTATTGCACACAAAATCGAACGTGTCAAAGAATTACTCCTATACGACGAATTAAACCTCACGCAAATCTCCTATATCCTGAACTACAGCAGTGTGGCACACCTATCAAACCAATTCAAAAAGGTAACTGGACTTACACCAAGTTTCTTCAAACAACTCAAGAACAAGAAGAGAATTTCCCTCGAAAACATCTGAATTGTATAACTAATTTAAAATATTATACAACAAACTTGCTTTTTAAAGCGCAACATTTGCTTAAATTAGTAAACACTGTTGTCTTGAAACTATACATCAAATACATGGTTAGCAATCGCTGCAAATTGGCAGTTAAAGACGAACTCAAAAAATTAGGGCTCCACTTCATTGTCGTCGATTTGGGTGAAGTAGAAATCATGGAGAAAATCACGCTCGAAAAACGAGAGATTCTAAAACAAGGACTACTGGATTCTGGCCTAGAACTCATGGATGATAAAAAAGCCATCCTAATCGAAAAAATCAAGAACATTATTATCGATATGGTGCACCATACGGAAGAATCCATCAAAATAAATTTCTCTGATTTCCTAAGTGACAAACTTCAACACAACTACACCTATCTCGCCAATCTTTTTTCGGAAGTGCAAGGCACCACTATCGAACATTTTATTATTAACCACAAAGTAGAACGCATCAAAGAACTCATCATCTATGGCGAACACAATATCACTGAAATTGCCTGGAAAATGGGTTACAGCAGTGTAGCTCATCTCTCTACCCAATTCAAAAAAGTAACAGGCCTTTCCCCTACCCATTTCAAACAACTCAAAGACAAACGAAGAAGTCCTTTAGAAGAAATTTAAATTTAAAAATCATGAACATCAAACGAATTTTTGGCGCCATCCTCACAATCCTGGGCATTGTTGGACTAATCTACACAGCATCCGTATTTCTTGGTACATCAGGAGGAAATCGAGATGTCAAAATACTGCTCATCTACGGTGTTTTGGGACTACTTTTTTTTATTACAGGCATCAGTTTGGTGCGCACGACTAAAGACGAATCATAACAGAAATAGACCACGATGACTTTCTCCTTAAATAAAAAAAATCACCTCTTCTATTACATCGCAACGGCCTTGATCTTCATGCTATTGGCGGTTTTTTACTATAATTCTTTAATCGTAAAATCGACCGAAGCTCTAGTTAATCAAACCAATTTGGTGATTAATAAGAACAATGAAATCCTATTGGAAATTGTCAATGTCGAGACGAGTGTTCGGGGATTTGTCTTAACAAACAAAATCGAATTTCTACAACCTTTCAACGAAAGTCAACAAAAAATAGTTCGAAATTTATCGAAACTCCTAATATTAACAAAAGACAACCCAACGCAGCAGGCACGAATAAAAAAATTGGAAGAATCCATAACGCGAAGAATTCAACTTTCTAAATCTTTGATTGAAAATCAAAAGGCTAGCAACCGCAATAAAGAATTTGAATTAGCGACTTTAATTTCGGGAAAACGAGTCATGGACTCAATCCGGGAGAACATCAATAACATCAATTTTCACGAACTGCAACAACTCAATCAGAGGAAAAAGCAAAACAGCGCAAGTCTTAAAATCAACAGTGCACTACTCATCATATTTTTTATCTTGATGGTGGTTTTGTTAATTTTTATTTATTTCATTTTCAAAGACCACTACAAAGTAAACACAGCACTAGAAACCCACAACAAATCGCAACAGGCAGTGTCTCAATATTCGCTAAGTCTCATCGAAGCAAGTCTAGATCCGTTAGTGACTATCAATAACGAAGGAAAAATCACAGACCTCAATCAAGCCACGGTTTCCGTTACAGGAGCAAATCGAGAGCAATTAATCGGCTCCGACTTTTTCGATTATTTTACCGATCACCAAAAAGCACGAGAAGTCTATCAAGATGTATTTTCAAAAGGCTCTGTAGTCGATGCACCATTAACCATTCGTCATAAAGACGGAAAATTGACTGACGTTCTTTTTAATGGTTCCGTCTATAAAGATGAACTCGGAATCACCAAAGGAGTAGTTATTGTAGCTCGTGATATTGCAGAGCAAAAATGGGCTTTAGATCTGAGAATTGCCAACACTGAATTAGCCTTTCAAAATGAAGAAAAAGAAAAAAGAGCCGCAGAATTAGCCCTAGCAAACAAAGAACTAGAATATCAAAACTCCGAAAAAGAAGACCGCGCCAATGAACTATTGCTTGCCAATGAAGAATTGGCTTTTCAAAATCAAGAGAAAGAAAACCGAGCCAATGAATTAACCATCGCCAATAAAGAACTGGAATACCAAAATAAAATTAAAGAAAAAAAAGCCGCCGAATTGATTATCGCCAACAAAGAATTGGCGTTTCAAAATAAGGAGAAAGAAAAAAGGGCGCAGGAATTAATCATCGCCAACAAGGAACTTCTATTTCAAAAAGATGAAAAACAAAATCGTGCCGATGAACTCGGAATTGCTAATATTGAATTGGCACATCAACAAAGCGAAAAACAAAATCGTGCCGATGAGCTAGTCATTGCCAACCAGGAACTTTTGTTTCAAACTGATGAAAAACAAAATCGCGCCGATGAATTAGAAATTGCTGACAAAGAACTCGATTTTCAAAATGAAGAAAAAGAAAAAAGAGTTACTGAAAACAAAGAATTAGAAGCGTACAATTCCTCTTTAAAACTAGCCTCGCAGTATGCTCGAAGTTTGATTGAAGCAAGTCTAGATCCACTAGTAACAATTAATGCAGAAGGTAAGATTACAGACGTTAACAATGCTTCTATTAAAATTACAGGAGTTGATCGAGAAAGCCTTGTTGGCACGGATTTTTCAAATTATTTTACAGAACCTGAAAAGGCACAAAAAGGGTATAGACAAGCTTTTGAAAATGGTTATGTCGAAGGTTACCCTTTGACAATAAAACATGTAAATGGAAATTTAGTAGATGTACTATACAATGCTTCTGTTTATAAAGATGATAACGGTAATGTTCTTGGTGTTTTTGCCGCAGCACGGGATATTACGGAACAAAATAAGGAAAAGGTGAAAAGCGAGATGGCTACTAATATGCTTGAAGATAGTAACATTTCTTTAAAATTAGCTTCACAATATTCCCGAAGTTTGATTGAAGCAAGTCTAGATCCACTAGTAACAATTAATGCAGAAGGTAAGATTACAGACGTTAACAATGCTTCTATTAAAGTTACGGGAGTCGAGCGTGATAAGATTGTTGGTACCGATTTTTCTAATTATTTTACCGAGCCTGAAAAAGCACAAAAAGGGTATAGACAGGTTTTTGAACATGGTTTTGTTGAAGATTATCCTTTGACAATAAAACATGTAGATGGGAAATTAGTAGATGTATTATACAATGCTTCTGTTTATAAAGATGATAACGGAAATGTTCTTGGTGTTTTTGCAGCAGCAAGGGATATTACAGAACAAAATAAGGAAAAAGTGAAAAGTGCGATCGCTAATAAAAAGCTTGAGGACACAAATGTTTCTTTAAAATTAGCCTCTAAATATTCCTTAAGCTTAATTGAAGCCAGTCGTGATCCTTTATTTACAATTAGTCCCGAAGGTAAAATTACCGATACCAATCAAGCGTCTGTTAATGTAACTGATGTATCCAAAGAAAATTTAATTGGCTCCGATTTCATCGATTATTTTACAGATCCCGAAAAAGCAAAAAAAGGCTACAAAGAAATATTTTCCAAAGGATTTGTGATCGATTATCCACTTGTTATCAAAGACCATAAATTAACCGATGTGCTTTTTAACGGATCTGTTTATAAAGATGACATCGGAAATGTTATTGGAGCTGTTGCTGTGGCTAGAGATATTACAGAACAAAAAAGATACGAAAAAGAACTCACTGAAGCCAAAGTCTTTGCTGAACTAGCGACATCAATTGCCGAAGATGCCAAAATTATTGCCGAAAGTGCCAGTATCAAAGCCGAAGAAGCGGTCAAATCGAAACAGTCATTCCTCTCGAATATGAGCCACGAAATCCGCACTCCAATGAACGCCATCATTGGTTTTACCAAAGTCGTACTCAAAACAGAACTCACTGCCAAACAAAAAGAATATCTTACGGCCATCAAACTCAGTGGCGATGCGTTGATAGTTCTAATCAATGATATTCTCGATCTCGCCAAAGTAGATGCTGGTAAAATGACGTTCGAGAAAACACCTTTCAAACTCAACTTGTCCATCAAAGCAATGCTGCATTTGTTTGAAACCAAAATTCAAGAGAAAAATCTAAAACTGATTACCCATTACGATAAAAATATACCCGAAATTCTGGTCGGCGATCCCATTAGACTGCATCAAATCATACTCAATTTAGTAAGCAATGCTGTAAAATTTACCAACCAAGGTTCGATCACAGTGCGCATTACGCAAGTAGCGGAGCGCGAAAATGAAGTCGATATTCAATTTGAAATCGAAGATACTGGCATCGGCATCAAAGAAAAAAAAATAGAGGAAGTTTTTGAGAATTTTCAACAAGCAACCAGCGGCACGTCACGACTATTTGGTGGCACTGGCTTAGGCCTTGCGATCGTAAAACAACTCGTGCAAGCGCAAAACGGCACCATCAATGTTATTAGCGAATTTGGCAAAGGATCCACTTTTAGTTTTATTTTAAGTTTTATGAAAACAGCCATCAATACCGTCCTTGAACCAGAGATTATTGAACTCAGTAGCGATGTAAAAGACACCAAAATTTTGGTCGTCGAAGACATGGAGCTCAACCAATTACTCATGAAAACCATCCTAGATGATTTCGGTTTTGAATGCGAAATTGCCAGCAATGGTAAAATCGCCATCGAAAAATTAGAAGCACAAACAGCTGAAAAACCTTTCGATATCATCCTAATGGATTTGCAAATGCCCGAAATGAATGGTTTTGAAGCCACAGAATATATTCGAAAAAAAATGAAATCGACCATTCCAATTATTGCGCTCACTGCCGACGTAACAACCGTAGATGTCGCCAAATGCCAAGCAGTCGGTATGGACGATTACATTTCAAAACCAGTTGACGAACGCTTATTATACAGCAAACTAATAGGACTAATCAAAAAACCAGTGGTCATTATTGAGCAAACCATCGTCAACAACGTGTCAACAGAAAAAATCAAATATGTCGATTTGACCTACTTAACCAAACTTACCAAATCCAATCCCATCTTAATGTCGGAACTTATCAATTCCTACCTCCATCAAACACCAGCATTGATTAGTACAATGAAACAAAGTTTTCAGGATAAAGATTGGAAATTACTGAATGCCACGGTTCATAAAATGTTGCCTTCTTTCAGCATCATGGGAATGAGCAGCGACATCAATGAAATCGCTATAAAAATTCAAGAATATGCCACTGCCATTGAATGTTCTCAAGAACTAGCGGATTTGGTCCTTGAACTCGAAAATGTCTGCATGCAATCCTGCCGTGAACTCGAATTTGAACTTACTAACTTAAATTAATACCACCGTGCACAATAAAAACAAAATAAAAATTTTCCTCGTAGATGACGATCCAGTTTATCTAAAAATACTCGAAATTCAATTTCTAGAACAAGCCGACTTCATCATCGAAACTTTTGCAACAGGCGAACTTTGCGTGGCTAGTTTAGCGACTAAACCCGATGTTATTATCCTCGATTATCACCTCGATGGATTAGTACATGGCGCGATGAATGGCATTCAAACCCTCGACCTAATCAAAAAATTCGACAGCGAAATACCCGTCATCATGCTGTCCTCACAAGACAAAATTGACGTCGCCATTAGCTGCATGCATCACGAAGCCTATGATTACGTCGTAAAAAGCGAGACCGCTTTTGTCCGACTCAAGAAAATAATCACGACTATTTTCTTCTATAACAACATGAAAAAAGAACTCAATTGGTATATGGAACGCATGTGAAAATGAGGTGCGATATCCAATTGTAGATTGTGGATTTTTAGGGCGTGACCTCGCCGAAAAGGCGGGTCGGGCTGTCCTCTCTATCTTTTGTGCTGGTTACACCTAGTGCTGGTTTGGGCTATTTTCCCCGCACAAAAGGATGCCGTTTCCATCCCTCACGCAACCGCTGCTCAAAGCAACTTCAATACAATAATCATATAACTTTATCCCATAATTCTATAAGTGAATTAGCAAAATCTAACATCATCTTTGTAATGTGATATTTCTTTCACAACTAAATTAAAGTCAAAATGAAAAAATTATTTTTAGTAGTAGCACTGTTAGCCTTTTTTGCCCAAAGTCAGGCGCAAAAAATGATGACAAAAGATGTTCCCGCCACCGTACAAAAAGCATGCATGAATGCCCACCCAAAAGCAACGGATATCAAATGGACCAAAAAAGGGAGCACCTTCGAATGTGATTTTATCGAAAACGAAAAATCATTGTCTGCCACTTTCGACACTACCGGATTTTTATTAGAAAACGAAAGAAACATACCGATGGAAGCGCTTCCATCAGACATTATTGCATACGTAAATAGCAAATACAAAAACAAAAAAATTAAAGAAATTTCTAAAATGACCGATCGAATGCATGTGGTTAGTTATCAAGTACAAGTAGACGGGAAAAACTTAGTTTTCGACTCCAAAGGAAATTATTTGAAATCCGTCAAATAATAAAATTGTTGTGAACAACCTTAAGATTTTACAATAATTTGAGAAATGGTGCAATTATTATAATTGCGCCATTTTTTTAGAATATCCAAATGGAAAAAATCATGCAAACAAAACAAAAAATAATTGTCATCGGTGGCGGCTTTGCTGGGATTCAATTGGTGCGGCAACTCAATGCCGACTTATTCGATGTTTTGCTTATCGATAAAATAAACCACCACCAGTTTCAACCTTTGTTTTATCAAGTAGCCACATCACAGCTCGAACCTTCGAGTATTTCTTTTCCCCTTAGAAATGTTTTTAAAGGCAAAAAAAATCTTCAAATTCGTTTGGCAGAAGTTTTAAATATCGAGGAATCAAAAAATACCATTTCAACTACAATTGGGCATTTTGAATATGATTATCTAGTTATTGCTATCGGCTGTAAAACCAATTTCTTTGGCAACCAAGAAATCGAAAAATGTGCTTTTACACTCAAAACGACTTACGAAGCCATAACCATCAGAAACCATATTTTGATGACATTTGAAAACATCATTTCTGCCGAAGACGAAGTGAAAGAAAGTTTATTAAATCTAATTATTGTTGGCGCTGGTCCAACTGGTGTAGAACTCGCAGGAGCATTTGCAGAAATTCGAAAAAACATTTTGCCAAAAGATTTTCCTGGAATCGATTTTTCTAAATTCAAAATTATGCTGATCGAAGGAAGCCAAAATACGCTAAATAGTATGAGTGACAATGCTAAAATGGCTTCCAGAAAATACCTGGAAGACATGGGCGTCATTATTTTAACCGAAACCATTGTTGATCATTATGATGGCAAAGTATTGACCTTAAAAAATGGTAATAGCATCAAAACTAAAACCGTGATTTGGGCAGCTGGAGTTACAGGAAACAAAATTTCAGGTTTCCCAGAATCTTATTACACAAATTCTAACAGATTAAATGTAAATCAACTAAATCAAGTTATCGGTTCCAAAAACATTTATGCTGTGGGCGATATTGCCTTAATGGAAACAATCAAATATCCCAAAGGCCATCCACAACTGGCCAATGTCGCTATAAATCAAGCTAAAAATCTAGCAAATAATTTTAGATTGAATGTTCAAAATAAAAAACAAAAAGACTTCGAATACAACGACTTGGGTTCGATGGCAACCATTGGTCGACATAAAGCAGTGGTTGATTTGCCTTTCTTCAAATTTCAAGGCTACTTTGCTTGGTTCGTTTGGATGTTTTTGCACTTAATGCTCATTGTAAGTGTCCGAAATAAACTCATTATTTTCATCAATTGGGCATGGGCATACTTCACAAAAGACACTTCTCTTAGATTGATTTTAAGACAAAAAACGAAAAAATAACGACGTCATGTTGAGAATAATACCAAACAATATCTGGGAATTATATAGCAAATGGTAAGAATTGTATAATTCATTGCCAGCCATATCCACTATTTTTATTGATTGGGTACGAAAGGTTACAATAATTAAAAATAATCTATTTCAAAAAAAAACAATGGAAAACACTAAAAAATTACATAAAACATACATCCCTACTGGGGAGTTTTACAGTCAAGTGCTAGATAGTCTGCAAGATTATTCCATTTTTACCTTGGATACAGACTACTTGATTAATAGCTGGAATTCAGGTGCAACAAATATTTTTGGGTACGAAACTGAAGAAATTGTTGGGAAATCTTTTGACATCATTTTTACAGAAGAAGATGTACAGAATAAAATACCCAGCAATGAAATTGAGCTGTCGTTAAAAAAAGGTCGAGCTTCCGATAACAGATGGCACGTTCGCAAAGATAAAACCTTGTTTTGGGCCTATGGATTGGTATTCCCGCTTTTGGGAACTGACGGAGAATTGCTAGGCTATGTGAAAATTCTAAGAGAATTGACCGATAGAAAAAAATCGGAGGATGCCATAAAAAAATACATCGCAGATTTAGAGGAATTAAATACGCATAAAGAGAGTGTACTTGCCATACTCTCTCACGATCTCAGAAGCCCGCTGGCTGGAATAATAGGTACCGTCGATTTCTTGAGAAATAATTTTACAACAATGAAACCGGAAAATCTGCAAGAAATGTTAGAATTAGTCTATACATCAGCGAATGACGAGCTAAACATGCTGGATAATTTGGTCGAATGGGCAAGGATTAAATATGCTGCCGAGGTATTTTCGCCGAGCATAATAGAATTGGTACGTTGTATTGAAAGCGTTTATGTAACCTTGGGTGATACGGCTAAATTAAAATCCATAAAACTTTTGCATGAAATTCAAGAAAAGACCTTGGTTTTCGCAGATGAAAAAATGTTATTATCGATACTTCAAAACATTGTTTCCAACTCTATTAAACATTCTAGCGAAGATGGTAAAATCATTATTTCATCAAAATGTAAAGACAACAATATTATTGTTGAAGTAAAAGACACGGGCATTGGAATGTCTAAAGAAATTCAAGAAAAACTCTTTACGCCGGAATATAATTCACTGATAAAAGAAAGAAATCATGACAAAGGCGCGGGTATTGGACTGCTATTGGTAAAGGGGTTTTTGGAAAAAAATGGAGGGAAAATTTGGGTTGAAAGTATCGAAAACGTCGGTTCTTCATTCTACTTTACATTGCCCATCACAGAGAAATCGATTGCTACAGACGCTAATGGTTTGGTTCTTTTCGAATAACATGAATTAATGAATGGCGTTTTAATATAAAAGAAATATGAAAATATCCTTGTCCTCCATAATAAAGAAATTGCTATTACTATTTCTCGTAATTTCAGGAATCTACTTTGCCAAAGATTTTCTGATGCCGCTTTTCATCGGGGGTATTCTCGCTACATTATTCCTTCCTTTTTGCAATTGGATGGAGAAGAAAAAAATCCCAAAAGGACTAGCCGTTCTTGTTTCACTATTCGCATTATTACTTTTAATTTTTATGTTGATTTCCCTTTTAGGGTACAAAATTTCGGAATTGGTAAGCGACATAGAAATAATAAAACAAAAAGCAATCGAAGCAGGAGCTCAAATCCAGAAATATATTTTCGATTCTCTTAATTTGACTATTACCGAACAGAACCAAATCTTAAAAAGTGAACAACCATCGTATGGGAATATGGTTCAAATGTTACTGGGTTCCATGACTAGTTTCTTATCAAACAGCATTTTGCTATTGGTCTATTTTGTTTTCCTGTTGTACTACCGCAATCACATCAAGAACTTTTTGATCCAACTCACGCCAAAATCAAAGCAAACAGAAATGCAAGAAATCATTAAAAAAGTGGCAACAGTTTCGCAACAATATTTAATTGGACTTTCAAAAATGATTTTCTTGCTTTGGATTATGTATGGAATCGGCTTTAGTATCATTGGTGTTGAAAACGCTATTTTCTTTGCCATTCTCTGCGGATTGTTAGAAATCATACCTTTTGTAGGCAATATAACGGGTACCACTTTAACTGTCTTATTTGCTGCTATCAATGGCGGAAATGCGCAATTATTAATTGGTATTGTGGTCGTTTATGGCATTGTGCAATTTATTCAAGGTTGGATTTTAGAACCATTAATTGTCGGTTCTCAGGTAAAAATAAATTCGCTATTTACCATTTTAGCATTGGTTATTGGCGAATTAATTTGGGGAATTCCAGGTATTATTCTGGCTATTCCACTTACTGCAATGTTTAAAATAGTTTGCGATTATATCGAACCATTAAAACCGTATGGATTTTTGATTGGCGAAATTGAGACCCCAAAAATGGAAATTGAACTTGTTGAAAAATTGCAAAAAATAATCAAACCTAAAAAATGACACCATTCAAAATAAAACCATTAAGCTATTAAGTCTCATTAAGTTTTTTACCTATCTGAATACTTCTTAATTTCTTAATGGTTTAAAAGAAAAGAGGAATGTTGACAACATTTTAATTAGAATAAAAAAATAGTAAAATCTATAAAATGACACCATTCAAAATAAAAGATTTGGGACCACTTTTTAAGACCACTTTCAACGAATGGTATGATAAAGATCCGTTTAGGCAAAGCGCTATTATTGCCTATTACGCTATTTTTAGTATTCCCGGATTGTTGGTTTTAATCATTGCCATCGCAGGTGCTTTTTTTGGTAATGAGGTCATCAATCAAAAATTAATAGCGCAAATATCGGAAACCATCGGTTCCGACACGGCGCTGCAAATTCAAGAGGTACTGTCAAAATCAACCAGCGAAAAATCGACTACTTGGGGTTCAATTGTCGGAATAACCATTTTATTAGTGGGCGCCACTGGTGTTTTTGTAGAACTTCAAAAAACACTCAACCTAATTTGGAACGTCAAAGTAAAACCACAAAATGGCATTTGGCTGATTATCAAAGCGCGCCTTTTTTCATTCGGATTAATCTTGGCTATCGCCTTTCTTTTAACCATTTCATTGGTCATTTCAACAGCTTTGGTTGCGATAAGCAATTACATTCAATTAGAAAGTTCACAACTGATGATGACAATCTATGGCATTTTGAATTTTATCATTTCACTTTCCGTAATTTCTGCCTTATTTGCTATGATATTTAAGATTCTACCAGACGCAAAAATCGAGTGGAAACACGTTTGGTTAGGTTCGTTGGTTACCGGACTATTATTTACGATCGGCAAAATGTCGTTGGCTTATTACTTCGGAAAAGCAGAACCAGCCTCTGTATATGGTGCAGCAGGCTCCATAATACTGATTTTGCTTTGGGTTTCTTATTCCTCCATGATTCTCTTTTTTGGAGCTGAATTTACTGCGGCTTTCGCCAAAATGTATTCTGGTATCGTAGCTCCAACTGCTATTGCAAAAGTAGAGATTCCGACGGCGACCGAGAAAACGATGTGACGTTAGCAGCAATAATGCTATGATTTTCAAAGAAATCAGTAAGTATTTCGCAACTAATTCTAAAAATAATATAAATCATTTTACATAAATAGCGTTGAACTTTATGCTTCATTAATAATCTATTTAAAAATTTAAAAATGGAAACTAAAAATCAAAAAAGTCAATCAAATGACGCAAAAAAAAGTACAATGAAAACTTCGCAACTGATGGAGTTATTCGAAGATGAATTGAAAGATATTTATTGGGCAGAAAAAGCACTGACGACTGCTATCCCAAAAATGATTAAAAATGCCACTTCACAAGAATTAATCGAAGCATTGACAGGTCATCTTGCAGAAACAGAAAAACAAGTTACTCGTGTTGAACAAGTATTTGAAATCATTGGTAAAAAAGCCGAAGCTATAAAATGTGAAGCGATGGCAGGTTTGATAAAAGAAGCCGGCGAAATCATAGAAGAATGTGAAGAGGGTTCGATGCGTGATGCCGGAATTATTTCTGCAGCACAAAAAGTAGAACATTACGAAATTGCGACGTATGGTACTTTACGCCAATTTGCTGAAACATTAGGTTTGACCAAAGTGGTGCAATTACTCGAAGAAACACTAGCTGAAGAAAAAGCGTCCGATGTGAAATTAACAGAAGTTGCTGTGAGCTCAATTAATCTTGAAGCGTCACAAATACTAGCATAAATAGGACTTCGCATCTGATTTTAAATAGTGCTGTGAACAATGTTTACAGCACTTTTTTTAAAGACATACACTATTTGAATCGTAAAAAACAAATTCATTAATTCTAAAAATCATGGAAACTAATAAAAATAAAACCGCGAAGAAAAAACTATCGCCACATCAAACAAAAGTGGCTGAAGTAATGCACGAATTTAAAGAAGGTGAATTGCATTCTGGGAAAACCGACACCATCGTAACCAATCCAAAACAAGCCATTGCAATTGCTTTGAGCGAAGCAAAGGGATTGGACAAGAAAATTAAAAAATTATAAACAACGATACAAGTAATACGTCATTTATGCCAATTCAATTGCAAATTATATGGCTCTTTGTACTTTCTATTCCAGTTGCCTGCGTGGCATGGACGGTTACTCACGAAGAAATATTTAAAGAGCCGAGAGACTATTTTGTCAAAACAAGCCTCCACGGTAAAACAATGTTGGAAAGAAAGTTCTTTTACCTTTTTACTTGTGAATATTGTTTCAGCCATTACGTTGTCATTTTGTTTCTGTTTTTAACGGATTACAAATTATTGATGGAGGATTGGAAAGGTTACTTTATTGCAGGATTTTCATTGGTATGGATTGCAAATGTTTACATGAGTTTGTTTGGGTTAATTCGCCAAGATATTAAAAAAGAAAAAACGGAGATTGAGGTGATGGAGAAAAAGGAAAAATCTCAAAATAGAAAATAAAGTCATTGCGATTGCCTTGAACGAAGCAGAAGGATTAGATAAAAAAACTAAAAATAACTTATTATGGAAAATACGCAATTAAATAAAACCAAATCAACAAATGATTTCGCTTTTTCAGCAAAAGAACAATTTACCGATAAATTTATCGAAACAGGACCCAACGTACACTTATATGTTAAGGACTATGGAAATGGAAATCCTGTAATCTTAATACACGGTTGGCCACTTTCTAACGAAATGTGGGAATATCAAATTGAAAATCTAGTTGCCAACGGTTATAGAGTGATAACCTATGACCGACGGGGTTTTGGTAAATCTTGTCAACCATGGAATGGCTATGATTTCGACACGTTGACCGATGATTTAAAAGCAATAATCGACCAATTGGAGTTAACAAACATCACCTTGGTCGGATTTTCTATGGGCGGCGGCGAGGTCGTTCGCTATTTTAGCAGACATGGGGGTCAAAATGTTTCTAAAGCAGTACTTATCTCTTCAATAATTCCCTACTTGGCGCAAAGCGAGGACAATCCAGATGGACGTACAAAAGAAAAAAATGAGGCTACTCAACTCGCAATTAAAGAAGATAGAATCGCATTTCTCGATGATTTTGGTAAAAACTTTTTTGGCGTAGGTTTCATCAATAATGTTATTAGCACTCCATTATTACACTATTACAGCATGTTAGCTTCTTTTGCATCGCCACATGCAACAACAGAATGTGCTAAATCTTTTTCGAGTGCAGATTTCCGAAAAGAAGCGCTGTCAGTGAACGTACCTACTTTAATTATTCACGGAAATGCTGATAAAATTGTACCGATTGAAATTTCATCTAATAAAGCGACACAGTTAATTGCTAACAATAAATATATTGTCTATGAAGAGGCACCACATGGCCTATTTTATACAGAAAAGGATAAATTAAATGTTGATTTACTGGAATTTTTAAACTCGTGATCTTTAAAATAAAAAGGTATTAAAATTCACATCATGAAAAACATCTTAATCATCAACGGACATCCTGACAAAGAAAGTTTTTGTTTTGCCTTAGCAGAAAGATACAAAATGGGAGCTCTTGAAGCCAATTCAAATGTCAAACTAGTCCATTTAATTGATTTAAAATTCAATCCGATTTTGACTTATGGCTATAGAAAAATCAGTAAATTAGAGCAGGATTTAGTTCAAATACAGCAAGATATTTTGTGGGCAGATCACTTAGTTTTTGTCTATCCGAACTGGTGGGCAACTTTTCCAGCATTGCTAAAAGGCTTTATTGACCGGGTTTTTGTGCCTGGTTTTGCTTTTAAATACCGTGAAAATTCACCGTTTTGGGATAAATTGCTGAAAGGAAAAACCGCAAGACTTATGGTAACTATGGATACGCCTTGGTGGTATTATTGGTTGATCAATCGAAATGCGGGACATAACGCCATGAAAATTGGTGTGCTGGAATTTTGTGGGATAAAGCCAGTGAAGATTTCCGTTTTTTCAAGCATTAAATCATCTGATGCAATCAAACGAAAGAAATGGTTGGAAGGGGCGGAACAATTAGGCGCAAAAAATTTATAAAATCATAAAACCATGTACAGATATCTCTTCATTTTCGTCACACTTCTGCACAGCTTAATTCATTTTATGGGCTTTGCAAAGGCATTTAATTATGCAAATTTTAGCCAATTGTCCAAAGAAATTTCAAAACCAATGGGCGTTTTGTGGTGTGTAACAGCTACATTATTTGTGTTGTGCGTTATTTTGTTTTTATTCAAAAAAGATGTCTGGGTCTATTTTGCATTAAGTGCGATTCTTTTTTCACAATTTTTGATAGTAAATAATTGGCAAGACGCAAGATTTGGAACCATTGCCAACGTGATCATTTTTCTATTTATCATCATTGGTTTTTTTCAGATGAATTTCAAAAATGAGTATAGAAGCGAAGTGAAAAATGGTTTATTGCAAACTAAAAATATCCCAAAAAAACTGCTTACTGAAGCCATGATCAAAGATTTGCCTGAGCCTGTTCAAAAATACATTCGCTTTGCCAATTGTATTGGTAAACCAATGGTCAACAATTTTAGCGTTAATTTTTCAGGGAAAATAAGAAGCCACGAAAATCCAGTTTGGATGTATTTGACTTCCGAGCAATACAACTTTATTCCTTCCCCAACAAGATTATTTTATTTAGATGCGACGATGAAAAATTTGCCTGTAGCTGGTTTTCATTGCTATAAAGCTGGGATCGCCTATATGGATATTCGTTTATTGTCACTGCTCAAAGTTGAATTTCAAAAAGGCGATGTGATGAATGTGTCGGAAACGGTAACGTTCTTTAATGATATGTGTGTCATGGCACCAGCCACGCTTATTGACCAAAGAATTGAATGGCTTGTAGTTGAAAATAACAAAGTAAAAGCCTCTTTCACTAGTAATGGAATTACCATTTCGGCTTGGTTGTATTTTAATGAAAAAGGCGAAATGGTCAATTTTGTTTCAGAAGATCGGTCGGCACTATTAGCAAACGGACAGACCATGAAATTAAAATGGAGTACGCCTATGCGCGATTACAAAACTATAAATGGACATAAATTAGCTCGTTATGCGGAAGCAATTTATACGTATCCTGATGGAGATTTTACGTATGCGACATTCACTCTAAAGGATATTGAATATAATTTGACAGAGTAGGAAAATCTCATAAAAATGATACCGAAAAGAGCAAGAAATATTCATCTAATAGTATTAGCGTTCCTCGCTTTAAGCGCCATTGGTGGCGGTGGTGCTTTGGTAATTTCTCCATCAGGAAAATTAATAGGAGGTTTGCCACAACATAGAAATATGTATAAAAAATGAGTACAAATTATAAAATCAAAACCGAAACTTGCATCGGTTTAGTGCATTCGAAAGTTTCCGATTTGCAACGTTCGCTCGAATTTTATTTTGATTTATTAGATCTTTAATACGTTTGACCTGCTTTAAAATTTAAATTCCTGAAACTGATAGATTAATAGCGTAAATTAGCAGTTCAAACTAATCCCCCCATGAAAAATAAAATACCGGAAATAGATAAAGAGCTTGCCAAGTCTCCAAACCATTTTCCAGTTGTGGGTATTGGTGCGTCCGCTGGCGGGTTAGATGCTTTTAAAAAATTACTAAAAGCTATTCCCGAAGAATCTGGAATGGCATATGTGTTAGTACAGCACCTTGACCCCAACCACGAAAGCATGTTGGTAGCACTACTGCAAAAAGCTACGAATATACCAGTACTGGAAATTTCCGATGATATTAAAGTGCAGCCCAACCATATTTACATATTGCCCAGCAATAAAATGATGATTGCCAATGATGGTGTGCTGGAACTCAGCCCACGCCCAGCAAAAAGCAAAAACGAACGCAACCTTCCCATTGATCTTTTCTTTACCTCTCTTGCCGAAGTGCATCAAAGCCATGCTATTGGTGTGGTTTTATCAGGCACCGCCAGTGATGGCACCATGGGATTGAAAGCGATTAAAAACCATGGAGGAATTACTTTTGCCCAAGATGAGGAATCAGCAGCATACGAAGGCATGCCACATAGTGCAGCAGAGGCAGGTGTGGTAGATTTTATATTACCACCCGAAAAAATACCGCAAAAACTTCTAGAGGTAGTCAATATTATTAAAGGAAAAGATGTAGAGGACATACCGCAACAAGATGAAGATGTGTTCAAACAAATCCTTTCGCTATTGCGCATTCGAAAGGGAACTGATTTTACCTACTATAAACAATCTACCATACGCCGGAGAATACTCCGCAGAATGGCTATTAATAAAACCGAAGAACTTCCGCTTTATTTAAAGTATTTGAGAGAGAAAAAAACCGAACAAGATTTGTTATATCAAGATCTATTGATTCCCGTAACTGATTTTTTTCGAGATCCGAAAATCTTTGACAGCATATGCAAATCAGTATTCCCGCTTATTGTAAAAAATAAAAAAGAAGGTGAACCCATACGTATTTGGGTGGCAGGTTGCAGCACTGGCGAAGAGGTCTATTCTATTGCTATCTGTTTTAAAGAATTGATGGGCGACCGATTTTCGACAGACGGTCATCAAAGAGTACAGATTTTTGCGACCGACATCAGCGAACCAGCCATAGCAAAAGCCCGTAATGGCACTTATTCGAAAAGCGATGTAATAGGATTAACCGAAGCGCACCTCAATGAATATTTTACTAAAAATAATGGTGACTATCAGGCAAAAAAAAGCATTAGGGATTTATGTGTGTTTGCCCAACACAATTTTTTGAAAGACCCTGCTTTCAGCAAAATGGATTTTATAAGCTGCCGCAATGTGCTGATTTATATGGAGCCATACTTGCAAAAAAAGGCGCTCATCACTTTTCATTACGCATTAAACCCAAAAGGGTATTTACTGCTAGGAAAATCAGAAACAACAAGCGGCGTTCCCGAACATTTTGCCGTATGTCAATTGAAAGGTACCGCTAAAACCGACAAAATATTTACTCGCAAAGATATTCAAGGCAGGTTTGTGCCAACGGCAAGCCAAAGAAGTGAAAAAAACTTTGATATAAATATGGACACGAAAAGCAAAGCCATAAGAACCGACTTTCAAAAAACAGCCGATGATATCATACTGAGCAAATACACTCCTGCTGGTGTGGTGGTCAATGAGGTTATGGACATCGTGCATTTTAGGGGCAGAACCGGACTATTTTTAGAACCATCACCTGGTAAGGCCAGCCTTAATTTATTAAAAATGGCTAAGGATGGATTGGCTTTTGAACTCCGAAATATACTACACAAAGCAAAAAAAGAAAATACAACTATTTTAAAAGAAAATATTCCAATTCAGGTAAATGGTGAACAACACAATATTTCAATTGAAGCGATGCCATTGCCCGATATTATTGATCCGCATTACCTAATACTATTTCACGATAATCTATTAAATAACAGCAGTCAGGTGGCAACGAGTACTAAAAAAACTAGCGTTGCTACCAAATCAACGAGTGCAGCCAAAGATTTACGCATACAGCAATTAGAAAAAGTACTGGCACAAAGTCGTGAGGACATGCGCAGCATTACCGAAGACCAAGAAGCAGCCAATGAAGAACTGCAAAGCGCCAATGAAGAACTGCTGAGTGGCAGCGAGGAATTGCAGAGTCTAAATGAGGAAATGGAAACTAGCAAAGAAGAATTGCAAAGTACCAATGAAGAACTAACGGTCGTAAATCAGGAAATTATAGGGCTAAACGAACAAGTAACAGAAGCAAGAGATTATGCGGAAGCCGTTATATCTAACTTGCACGAACCACTGTTGGTGCTTGATAAACACCTTCGAGTAAAATCAGCCAATTATTCTTTTTACAAAAACTTCCAAGTCAATGAAAAAGATACAGAGGGTAAAATAATTTTTGACCTCGGCAACAAACAATGGAATATTCCCGAATTACGAGAACAGTTACAAAACATTCTGGATCACAAGGTAAAGTTTGAAAATTTTGAAGTAGCGCACAATTTCCCCAATATTGGCGAACGAATTGTACTACTGAATGCTCGTGAATTAATAAATGAAACAGGCAGAGAAAAATTTATTTTATTGGCGATTGCAGATATAACGGAACAAAAAATTGCCCGTAAAAAAGTCGAAGAAAGTGAACAACGTTTTCGCTTGGCAACTGAAACCTCCGGAATAGGTATTTGGGAATGGAATGTCATCACAAACCAAATCAAATGGGATGCAAAAATGTTCGAAATTTATGGTGTAAAGCCAACAAATAATGGATTTGTACAATACGATACTTGGAAGGATACAGTAGTTCCCGACGATATTGAGGAGCAAGAAAAAATATTACAGGATACTATAAAAAATATCCGCAGCAGCAAGCGTTCTTTTAAAATTTTAAGGGCAAACGATGGCATACTCCGTCATATAGAAGCTGTGGAAACTGTTCGCACCAATACTACCGGGCAAGTTAATTGGATAATAGGGACCAATATGGATGTAACAGAGCAAGTACTTGCTCGTAAAAAAGTGGAAGAAAGTGAACACCGTTACCACAACTTGGTCTATACTTCTCCATACATGATAGCTATTTTTAAAGGCAAGGACACGATTATAGAAATAGCCAACGATGCGATTATCGAAACTTGGGGTAAGGGAAAAGATATTATTGGCAAATCGCTGTTTGAAGTGATACCCGAAGCCGCAGAACAAGGTTTTGATAAGTTGATACAAAATGTATATGAAACTGGCGAACCGTATCATGCTTACGAAACACCCGTTACCCTTTTACGCAATGGCAAGCAAGAATTAATGCACTACAATTTTATATACCAAGCACAACGAAATGTGCAGGGCAAAATAGAAGGTGTTGCGATATTGGCTAATGAAGTGACGCCACAAGTGGAAGCTAAAATAAAAATAACAGAAAGCGAAGCACGTTTCCGTTCATTGGCAGACAGTGTGCCGATGAATATATTTATTATAGAACCCACTGCTGAAGCCAACATCAGCTATTGGAACAAACATTGGTTGGATTACACGGGTCAAACAGAAGAAGAAGCGCTTGGTAATGCATGGAATGGAATTATTCACCCTGATGATGTGCAACCAATAATGGATGTTTTTGTACCCGCTTTCGAAGCGCGTCAGCCCTATTACATACCATGCATTCGTATTAAACGGTATGATGGCGCATACAGGTGGTTTGCAGTCCAAGCAAATCCCCGCTATTTACCCAATGGAAAATTTGTAGGATTTATAGGCGTTGGTTTTGATATTCATGTACAGAAGTTGCTAGAAATAGCATTGATAGAAGCAAAGGAATATGCTGAAAATGCCGTTAAGTCCAAACAACAGTTTTTGTCAAACATGAGTCACGAAATAAGAACACCATTAAATTCTATAATAGGATTTACAAATGTGTTATTGAAAACAGTATTGGACGAAAAACAAAAGGATTTTGTAAAGGCTGTAAAAACAAGTAGCAATTCGCTAAACATGCTCATCAATGACATACTCGATTTGGCAAAAGTAGATGCCGGAAAAATGACATTTGCAAAACAGCCTTTTGAAATTAAAAAATCAATAAATTCAATATTGCATTCTTTTGACCTCAAAATAAAAGAAAAGAATTTAGAAGTTGTAAGCGAATATGATAGCAAAATACCAGCAATGGTAGTGGGAGATTCTATGAGATTAAATCAGATTATTATAAACCTGATGAGTAATGCCATAAAATTTACACACAAAGGGAAAATCGTGCTAAATGTTAAAGTACAAAGCGAAGAAGGTGAAAATATATGTATTGAATTTGCCATTACAGATACTGGAATTGGTATAGCAAAAAATAAAATTGAGTCTATTTTCAATCTCTTTGAACAAGCTGAGATCACTACCTCAAACTCCTATGGAGGAACAGGATTGGGGCTTGCCATCGTGAAACAATTAGTAGAGTTACAGGGCGGTAGTGTTGGTGTGAGTAGCCAGATAAACAAAGGTTCGACATTCAGATTTACAATGCCATTTGGAAAAACAAATTTGAAGAAAGAACAGGAAATAGAACTATTAGAAATAGATTCAAAAATGAAAAAAATGCGTGTATTGGTTGCCGAAGATGTGGCATTAAATCAATTATTAATCAAAATGATTTTAAGTGATTTTGGATTTGAACACGACGTAGTAAATAATGGTAAGATGGCTGTAGAAAAATTACAAACCAATACGTATGATATTGTGTTGATGGATTTACAGATGCCCGAAATGAACGGCTTTGAAGCAACAGAATACATCCGTAAAACAATGAAATCTAACATTCCAATCATTGCATTGACAGCCGATGTGATGTCAGTTGACGTTGTCAAATGCAAAGAATTTGGTATGGACGATTATATTTCTAAACCTATTAACGAAAACCTATTGTATACTAAAATTGTGACTTTAGTCGAAGGAAACAATACTTATTGATCACAAAAAATATGTGAAAATCAGACATTTTAGGTGTAAAAATTTAGTTTTATCAAAATAAGAAGGATTCTTTTTCATTTTCCATACCTCTGATTTCAATTGTGAATAATGTAATTATTTTGGATAATTGTATAACCAGAATTAATATTGAAGTAACCACTTTTATACTAGTATTTACAAATCAATAAAAAATGAAAGCATCCTACAAAATCCCAACCCAAACCAAGATAGGTCACGTTCACTTAAAAGTGTCAAATCTCAAGTGTTCGCTAGAATTTTATTGTGATTTATTAGGTTTTGAAATTACTACTATGTATGGAGAAGAAGCTGCATTTATTTCTGCTGGCGGTTACCATCATCATATCGGTCTCAATACTTGGTATAGCGCCGATTATCCCAAAGCACCAGAAAAAGGCGTCGGCTTATTTCATACGGCAATCCTCTATCCTACCCGAAAAGATTTGGCAACCATTTACGCCCGATTACTAGCCAATGAATATCCCATTACAGGAGCTGCAGATCACGGGGTTTCTCAAGCGCTGTATCTCAATGATCCCGATGGCAATGGCGTCGAATTGTATTGGGATAGACCCAAAGACCAATGGGAATACAATCCAGATGGAACCATCATCATGTTTACACAAGCTTTTGATTTAGAAAATTTACTAAAAGAATTAGAGTAATATGTTCCGGCACCAAGGAAAAACGCGAACTTTAAAACACAATCTGCAAATTGCTTCCTTGCTTTCCTTTGTAGCGGGACTGGTCAATGTGGCTGGATTTCTAGCAATTCAAAAACTAACGACCAATGTCACCGGACATTTTGCCTTCTTTGTAGACGAGGTTTTTCAGTTGCATTTTTGGAACGGTTTTGTCTATTTTCTCTATATTTTCTTCTTCTTACTGGGGGCCTTTTTTTCGAATTTCTTACTTGAAATAAAAGTTCACAACCACAAAGCGGGCATCTATACTTTTCCGGTTCTAACCGAAATTGTCCTCCTAACTATCGTCGCCACTTTTGGAAAATACTGGACTACCGATAGTCCAAATATTGTCGCCTATGCGCTTCTTTTTGCCATGGGATTGCAAAACGCTTTAGTGACCAAAATATCCAATGCGACAGTTCGAACGACACACTTAACGGGACTGTTTACCGATCTCGGTATCGAATTATCGCAATTATTTTTCTACAAACTACCTGCTCAAAAAGTACAATTATTATCATCGATTAGACTGCGCCTTACCATCATCTGTTTCTTTTTTGTTGGTGGCATTGTCGGCGGATTGTTTTACGCATCCATGCATTTAAAAGTGCTTCTAATCGCCGCAGTAACCTTGTGCATCGGTTTGATCAATGACGCTTTGAAAGTTCGATTACTCGAATTACATCGAAAATTGCACCAGCATTAACAAACAAATCGACTTGAAAACACAAAAGGTTGTCCATTAGGATGACCTTTTTTGATGTGGGAATATCACAACAATTTTCAAAAGTTCTGTAACACAAAAAGAACGGTCTGCTACAACCTTTGTACAAATAATTAAAACAAATAACTAATATGAAATCAATGACGCAAGAATACCAAAAAAACAAAATGCTACGGTTGAGCAAAAAATTGCTATTGCTAGGGATATGCATCACAGCTACCTTCAGCGCAAAAGCGCAAACAGAAGACAAGAAATGGAATGTAGGACTTCATGGTGGAGTTATCCAGTATCACGGCGATCTCGGTAGAGATTGGTACAAAACCGACAAAACAATGTATGGTTTTGGTGGGGTTTCTGTTTCTCGCTATTTATGGGATTTCCTTGATATTAACGCATCCTATTCCAGAGGAACTTTAGGCTACGATAGCAGCGTAACCGGTTATAAAAGTGATTTTAGTGCCGTAAATTTAAATTTAAGATGGAATATGATTAGTCAAAAATTTACGATTAGACCCTATATCTTCGGTGGTGTTGGTGCTATTTTATTTGACAACCAATTGAACTTTCACAAAGAAAAAATCGACTCAGCATTGCCAACTGCTGGTGGTGGTATTAACATAAGATTATCTCCAGACTTAACGCTAAACCTTCAAGAAACATTCCTATTTACAAACAATGACAGAAGAGACGGTGTAGTATCAGGTAAAAACGACGATTATTTGATGCATTCCGCGGGAATTACATACAGTTTTGGAAAGAAAAAAGATGCGGACATGGATGGTGTTTCCGACAAAAAAGACAAATGTCCAGACACACCAACGGGCGTAGCGGTTGACAAACTAGGTTGTCCGTTAGATAAAGACAGCGATGGAGTGGCAGATTATTTAGATACGTGTCCTGATGTTGCAGGCTCAAAACTGCTAAACGGTTGTCCTGATAAAGACAACGACGGAATCACTGATGCCAATGACCGATGCCCTGATCAACCTGGAACTGAAATGTTAAAAGGATGCCCGGATGCCGACAAAGATGGTGTAGCAGATATAGATGATACCTGTCCGAATACCAAATCAGGTACTAAAGTAGATGCAAAAGGATGTGCCTCTGATAGTGATAATGACGGAGTTACGGATGATTTAGACCGTTGTCCAACTGCTGCTGGACCAGCAAGCCTAAAAGGTTGCCCAGACACAGATGGTGATGGTATTGCAGATCAAGATGACCGTTGCCCAAGTGCAAAAGGAACTCCAGAAAACAAAGGCTGTCCTGAAATCGCAAAAGTTGATGCCATACGAATCACCTATATTGGAAGCAAAATATTCTTCGAAAACAATAGTGATAAATTGAAAGTAGCTTCTCTATCTCAATTAGATGAACTAACAAAAATATTAAACAAATACGAAGGTGCCAGTCTAACCGTAGAAGGCCACACAGATTCTAATGGATCCGATGCCTTCAACCAGACTTTGTCACAAAAACGTGCCGACTCAGTGAAAAGATATCTTGTGGAGAAAGGAATTGCTGAAACAAGATTAACCGGAATTGGATATGGCGAAAGCAAACCAGTTGCAGACAACAAAAAAGCTTTGGGAAGAGCCAAAAATAGAAGAGTAGAGTTGAAAACCAACTATTAAAGATAAGTTCAGGTTTTGTTTAAGGGCTGTCCATTTGGGCAGCTCTTTTTTTTATATAAAATCAATCCGAACATAATTATATAACTGTAATAACGAATTATATAACATGCTTCAGCTAGCTTCATAGTAGATTTACATCTAATATTTGAACTGAATCAATTATTCTAAAACAAACTAATTATGACTAAAAATCTATTAAAAATGGGATTGCTTTCAGCAATTCTTATGGGAACTTTTTCTTGCAAAAACAAAGAAAATGAATTGGCTGAAAAACGCATTAGTGCATTAGAATCGTATGTCGATTCTTTAAAAACAGTTTCTTCAGAAGACATGGAAAAAAATTGGGACAAAATTGCTACCGATTATAATCAAAAAAATACGGAAGCCAATGAAGCACTCTCAGGTGCCGACGAGCAAACGAGGACTTCTTCACAAGAAAGAGTGGATAATTCTACTGCGAGATATGGCGAATTTAAGACCAACATTGAAAATAGAGCAACAGCAAATGCAGCAACAACTGCAGTAGCAAAAAATCCATCTCAATTGTTAAGAGATCGTTTATTTGGAGCTGGAAAAATCGGAAATGATATGAGCTTTGCATGGGTCAACAAAAACAACATCTTAGATGTGTATGATAAATTCTTTGAAGCCTACAAAGAAAATAAAAATGATTTCTCTCGTGAAGATTACGATGAAATAAAATTGATGTACGAAGCTCTCGACAACCGAAAAAATACTGTCGAAAAAGAAGGGCTGTCATCGTCTGATAATATGAAAATTGCATCTATTAAATTCAAATTTAGTCCAATGTTTGACTTAAACAGAGTGGGTGCTAAAGCTAGAGAAACTTCAGAAGCAAAAGAATAGTAGTTGACACTATTTATTCTATAAAAAATGACAATCAGCAATGGTTGTCATTTTTTTTATAAATATAAACTAAGAATAATACAACATCTAAAAAAAGTTATATAACAGGTTAGTAGGCAATGCATTCGACCTTTATAAAGAATCTAAAAGTACCAATTGTAACCTAAAAAAGTCATGATAACAGTTAAAAAGGAAGGGATTATTCTACAAAAAACAGCACTGCATTTCGAAAATGAAGGCGTCTTAAATCCCGCAGCAATCCGAGAAGGGGAATTTGTTCATCTACTGTACAGAGCAGTAAGTACAGGCAATCACTCTAGTATTGGCTACTGTCGATTAGATGGACCTATGAAAATCAAACACAGAAATGAGACGCCGTTGTTGGTTCCTGAGTTTGAGTATGAAAGTCACGGTATTGAAGATCCGCGAATCGTAAAAATTGAAGACACCTATTATCTAACCTATACCGCATTCGACGGAGTAAATGCTTTGGGATGCTTGGCGACTTCAACAGATTTGGTGCATTTTGAAAGAAAAGGAATTATTGTTCCTAAAATTACTTACGAAGAATTTAATGCCCTGGCGGAAACCAACGAGACCATCCACGAAAAATACTTTCGCTTCAATGAACACCGAGGAATTTTAGAAAAAGATGGGATCAAAATGCTCGTTTGGGATAAGAATGTTATCCTTTATCCTAGAAAAATTAATGGCAAATTCTATTTCATGCATCGCATTCGACCTGAAATTCAAATTGTGCTTGGCATCGATAAATTTGAAGATTTAACGCCGGAATATTGGAGAAACTCCTTTCTAAACTATAATGATAACATCTTCCTTTCGCCAAAATATGACCACGAAATCAGTTATGTAGGCGGCGGTTGTCCTCCAATTGAAACACCCGAGGGTTGGTTGATTATCTATCACGGCGTCAAAGATAGCGTCGAAGGTTACGTATATTCCGCTTGTGCGGCCTTATTTGATTTAGACAATCCGTTATTAGAAATTGCCCGACTACCCTACCCACTTTTCCAACCGCAATTCCAATGGGAATTAAAAGGAGAAGTCAATAATGTCTGCTTCCCAACTGGAGCCGCTGTTTTTGACAATCGATTATACATCTATTACGGCGCCGCCGACGAACGTATCGCTTGCGCCTCTATCCAAGTATCTGAATTAATAACCGAATTATTATCCCACAAAAAACCATGAAAAGTAAAACAACCACCAGCACGCATTCTGATTTCGCACTGTTTAGTGATGCCAAAAACAAAAATTTCTCCAATTTTAATTTCAAAAAAAGTGAACCTAATCTCCCTGAAATTCTATTTATTTCAACTTTTCCGCCTCGCGAATGTGGTATTGCAACTTATACTGAGGATTTAATATTAGCTTTAAATAACAAATTCGAAAAATCGTTTCATATTGCCATCGCTGCGCTTGAATTAACTGATGACACCTACCATTATAGCCACGCAGTAGATTATATCCTGAAAACAGACGCCCAAGAATCCTACTTAAAATTGGCGCAGGACATCAATAAAAATCTATCGATTTCCGTAGTGATTGTTGAACACGAATTTGGTTTGTTCAGAACCAATGAGGACGACTTCGTTCACTTCCTCAAAACGGTAGAAAAACCAATTATTATCGCTTTGCATACCGTTTTACCCAACCCTAATTTGCCCCTGCAAAAAATAATTTCGGCAATGGATGAGTCTGTCGATTCTTTTATCGTCATGACGCATGCCGCCGCCAATCTATTAACACACGAATACCATATTGATGCTGATAAAATTGCAATCATTCCACACGGAACGCACTTGGTCGAGCATTCCAACAAAGACATACTAAAAGAAAAATACCAACTTACCGGTCGTAAGGTGATATCCACTTTTGGACTATTGAGCTCCGGAAAATGCATTGAAACGTCTATCAATGCGTTGCAAACTATCGTAAAAAAGGAACCGAAAGTATTGTTCTTAGTCATCGGAAAAACCCATCCAACGGTAGTGAAAAGCGATGGGGAAAGTTATCGAGAAAGCCTACAAAAAACCATCAGCGAATTGCATCTAGAAAAGAATGTTATGTTTATAAACGAGTATTTGCCGCTTGAAAAATTATTAGAGTATTTGCAACTCACCGACATCTACCTTTTTACGTCCAAAGACAGAAATCAAGCAGTTTCTGGAACTTTTTCTTACGCAATTAGCTGCGGTTGTCCTATTGTCTCTACACCCATCCCCCATGCTTTAGAAGTGTTGCAAAACGGAAATGGAATCATCGTCGATTTTGAAAATCCACAACAATTGGCGGAACAAGTAATTAAACTACTACGAGATGAACAATTGCGCAAATGTATATCCGCGAATGGCATTCACAAATTAGCACCAACTGCCTGGGAAAATTCTGCCATCGCTCACACTCAATTATTTAAGAAAATTAGTGATGAGATTAAAGTGAGATACACCATGCCGGAAATTAATCTCAAACATTTCAAAAACTTGACAACGCAATTCGGAATGATTCAGTTTTCGGTTATCAATCAACCCGATCTCGAATCAGGCTACACGCTCGACGACAACGCACGTGCCTTGATTGCCATTTGCCAGCATTTCGAATTGACCAATGATCCAGAAGATTTACCATTCATCATGCTCTATTACAAATTTATCAAACACTGCCTCCGACCTGAAGGCTATTTCTTGAATTATGTAGATGAAAACAGAAAATTCACCAAACAAAACAATGAGAATCTAGCAGATGCCAACGGACGAGCTATTTGGGCATTGGGTTATTTAATCGCAATTGGTGATACCATTCCGGAAACGCTTCTTATAGATGCCAAACTAACCCTCGACAGATCTTTGGCTTATGTAGATAAAATCCATTCGCCTAGAGCGATGTCCTTTATCATAAAAGGAGTCTATTACAGCAACAAAAACACTAAATCGATCATGAACACGATGATTATCGATCATTTGGCTAGTCGATTGGTGCAAATGTTTCGACATGAAGCCAAACCAAATTGGGAATGGTACGAAAGTTACCTTACCTATGGCAATAGTACATTGCCTGAAGCCTTGCTGTGTGCCTATCAAGAAACGGGAAATGTGGTCTATCGCGACATAGCAAAAAAATCATTCGACTTTCTTTTGTCGAAAATTTTTACCGAGACTCGTATCAAAGTAGTTTCTAACAAGGGATGGATGCACCATCATGCCAAAAGTAACAATCAGGCTGTTGGCGGCGAACAGCCCATCGATGTGGCATATACGATTATTGCTTTGAGTCAGTTTTATGAGGCTTTTAACGATGCAACCTATTTGCAAAAAATGGAATTGGCCTTCAGTTGGTTTCTAGGAAACAATCACTTAGAGAAAATCATCTACAACCCTTGCACTGGCGGATGCTATGACGGATTAGAAAAGGATTATGTCAACCTAAATCAAGGTGCAGAATCTACTGTAAGTTATTTGATGGCGCGCCTAAAAATGGAGAAATACTTTCGTCCAAAAGTGGCAGATGCCTATCGAAAAATGCTCTTCAAGAAAGAAGTAATATACCGTCAAGCAATTCCTAATTAACACCCATCATGGCAATAAAAAAAGTACACACCTTCGCTCCCAAAAAAAGCGATGCAAAGAAAAAAATGGAAGCCTCTAAATCCAAAACAAAATCAGCAACTTCAAAGCAAAGTAATAAAAGGAAGCTGAATGAATTTGGAGACGAAGACGCAATATAAACCTTAATAAATGTAGCTATGGAAACGCAACAACAAAATGTATACATACTAGAAGACAATACGTTACCAGCAATAAAGTTGAAAAATTTTCTACAAAAGAAATTCAAAGACTCATTCAACATCTCCATTTTTACAGATGGAGCATCGCTCATACAAAAAATCGACGCTTCAACTGCAATCGCAATTATCGATTATGAATTAAAAGGTAAACAAGCAAACGAATTAATACGCAAAATCAAAAAGATCAATGCCAATACCAAAGTGATTGTCTTGGCTACTGATGAAGAAATTACAGCTGATATCGCTACACATCAAAAAGGCATAAAGAATGTAGTTTTAAAAGGCAAAGACGAACTAAAATTCATCCATGCGATTTTACTTACGATGCTGTATTATCCAGTCAAAATCATCCAAAGGTACTTTGGTTTCCAAGAACTCGCCGCCATTTTTATTGTTGAAATCCTCTGTGTAGGCATAGTCGTCATTCTTGGGTTTGAATTCCTAAGAAATTAAGATTCTTAAAAACTTTCACGATGATTATAGAACACTTTTGCTGACATAATAACCAAAATTTGTAGCATACATAACGACCTAAAAAATTCTCAAAAATGATTGTTAACCCACACATTTTAGACCTCCTCAAAAACAGCGAATCCAATCTCAAAAAAGAAAGTCTAACCAAAGAGCTAAAGCTTATCGACAGTTTCGAAAAAAAACTAAATGAATTATTGCCAAAAATCATCATACAATCGAAATCTCAAGAAAAAGTGGAAGCATTTACCATACACCTAAAATTCGCACTTGAGCACTTGTCAAAAATAAAAAACCTACTCAAAAACATTCATCAAAACTAAAACCGAAAAACATGCTACCAAAAATAGGCATTTCAGAAATCAACTTAAAAAAAAGCACCAATCTACTAACAGTCGTTCTATCTGATGAAATGACCTTGTATATCAAAACAAGAAAATTTCACTGGAATGTCGCTGGAGAAAGTTTTATGGAATTGCACAAACTCTTCGAATCGCAATACACAGCCATCGAAATCATCGTCGACGAAGTGGCGGAACGCATCAACAAACTCGGAGAAAAAACCATCGGCACCATGAATGAGTTTACGTTGCTTTCACGCATTATCGAGCATCCTAACAAATATCCGGTGCAAAAATCGATGATATCCGAATTGTTATCCGACCACGAAATACTCATTGCCGAATTGCGAAAAGACATCGACGTATGCGCCAAGGATAACCACGATGCAGGTTCAGCCGATTTACTAACAGGAATTCTGCAACAACACGAATCAATCGCCTGGATATTGCGAAGATATTTGCAATAATTGGGGCGTACCCCTCCGTAAAAACTTCGGGTCGGGCTTTTCGCAATCGCTTTTTTTGTTTGGTCACCCCGAGCACAGTCGGAGGCCTTTTGTTAAACAAAAAAGAGCTCAAACAATGCTGCTATCCCTTACGCAAAACAGCATCTCCTAAACGACTTGAATTAAAAGATAAAATTATGACCATTCAAACCACCAATCCATTCACGAATAAAGTAACCAAAACTTTCGAAGAAATATCAGAGGCAACGCTAGATCAATTCGTATCACAAGCAGTAACCGCTTTTCACGACTGGAAAAAAACTTCCTACAGCTTTCGGGCTAGCCTGTTGCAAAAAGTAGCGCAACTCATGAAAGAAAGAAAATCGGAACTGGCGCAATTAATTACACTCGAAATGGGCAAACTCATCGCCCAAGCGGAAGCCGAAATCGACTTGAGCATCAGTATTTTCGAATATTATGCAAAAAACGGTGAGGCTTTCCTAGAAGATAAAACCCTTTATCCCGAATTCGGAAAAGCCTATTACAAACACGCACCACTCGGAACAATCCTAGGCATCGAACCCTGGAATTTCCCGTTCTATCAAGTAGCGCGATTTGCAGCGCCAAACCTCATGATTGGCAATACCATTCTGCTAAAACACGCCTCTTTAGTACCGCAATGTGCAGTAGCCATCGAGAAATTATTCCACGATGCTGGAGCAGCCTTAGGCGTATATACGAATCTTCAAATTGCAGGAAAAAGAGCGTCCCAATTGGTTTCAGATCCCAGAATCAAAGGCGTATCGCTTACAGGAAGTGAAGAAGCTGGCGCCAGTATTGCAGAACAAGCCGGCAAATATATCAAAAAATCTGTCTTAGAATTGGGCGGAAGCGATGCCTTTATCGTGCTCGAAGATGCCGACATCGACGAAGCCGTAAGATGGGGAATTATCGGAAGAATAAACAACAATGGCGAATGTTGTGTGGCGTCTAAACGTTTTATAGTAGTCGAGAAAATTGCGGAAGAATTTCTATTCAAACTAAAAGACAAAATGCAGCATCTCATCATCGGTGATCCTATGGATGCTAAAACGGAATTGGGTCCGCTTTCTAGCGAAGCAGCGGCAGTTCATATTGCCGAGCAAGTTCGCGATGGGATCGATGCCGGTGCAACAATTGTGCTGGGAGGCAATCGCTGTTACCGAGAAGGCGCTTTTATGGAACCCACCATTTTAAGCAATATCAAACCCGACAATCCAATCTATTATCAAGAGCTTTTTGGTCCAGTGGCGTGCTTTTATGTCGTTAAAGATGAAAACGAAGCCATCACTTTAGCCAATGATTCTCCCTACGGATTGGGTTGTTCTATTTTTACCAACAACATCGAAAGAGGAAAAGAAATCGCCAATCAAATCGAAGCAGGCATGGTCTTTATCAATCACCCCACCTGGACAACCGCTGATCTACCCTTCGGCGGCACTAAAAACTCAGGTTATGGCAGAGAATTATCTGAATTAGGCATCCAAGAATTTGTCAATAGAAAACTGATTCGCATTAGCGAGTTTTCAGACCCAATGTAGGGATTTACAACGCTACTTAACAACTAAAAAAACATTTATGACACGAACAGCAACAGCCCATTGGGAGGGAAATCTCAAAGAAGGAAAAGGAACATTATCGACACAGAGTGGTGTTTTAGAAAAGTCAAATTACAGTTTCAAAACTCGTTTTGAAGAAGGCGAAAAAGGAACGAATCCAGAAGAACTATTGGCAGCGGCGCATGCTGGATGCTTCACAATGGCAGTATCATCGATGCTAAACGCAAAAGGAATCACGGCGAATAGACTCGACACCCAAGCGACTTTAACCATGGAAGGATTGGAGATTACTGGAATTCATCTCAACATTTCGGGTTCCGTTCCAGGTTTAGAAGCCGAGGGATTTGCAACGATTACGAAAGACGCGGAACAAAATTGCCTCATATCTAAAGCATTGAAAATTCCTATAACTTCTGAAGTGCACTTTGAAATTTAAACCCAAATAAATTCTGTTTGACCATTTCTGTTTAATTTGCCAAGTTGGCGCAACGACATCTAAAACACGAGGGGTTTTCCAACTTTCCACCTGTGACCAACGAAAGGGTACACGAGTTAGATAGTCGTTAATTAACAATAAAAATGGTTATTCAGAATTTTATTTTCACTAATAATTAAAAAAAACAATGATGTCAAATATAGAAAACTTAGAAAAAAGTGAAGGGATCATAAAATTAAAAAAAATGGTCGATGAAGTTAAATTTTGCTTCTTTATTACAGATTCAAAAAAAGGAGATGATAAGTCATCTACCATAATGACTCCACAACAAGTGGATTACGAAGGTAACATTTGGTTTTTTAGTGGCCTAGATAGCGATAGGAACCGCGATATTCAAGCACATAAAAATGTACAATTATATTTTTCTTCACCAGAAAAAAACGCTTATTTATCTGTGAATGGTCAAGCAGATATTTTAACAGATAAAGTAAAAATACAAGAATTATGGAATCCACTATTGAATAATTGGTTCAAGGACGGTATTGAAGATACAAATATTTCTTTGCTAAAAGTCACAACAAAAACGGCAGACTATTGGGATAGCGAAAGCGGAAAAATGATCAATTTCTTTCAAATGATTGCCTCTATTATTACAGGAAACAATACGATTGATTCCACTCACGGTAAAATTAAAATATAAAAAAATATGAAAATACTAATTGTCTTAACATCGCATAGTGCATTAGGAAACACGGACGAAAAAACGGGTTTTTGGATCGAGGAGTTTGCCACACCATACTACATCTTTAAAGAAGCTGGTGCAACTGTTACAATAGCATCTCCTTTAGGCGGACAGCCGCCCATTGACCCAAAAAGTGATACCGCCGAAAATCAAACGGAAGCAACTACACGATACAAAAAAGATGAGGAACTATTAAAATTAATGGCAAATACAGAAAGATTAGAAGAGGTCGCCGCCAAAAATTTTGATGCAGTTTTCTATCCCGGTGGACACGGTCCGTTATGGGATCTGGCTACCGACAAAAACTCTATTCAACTCCTTGAAGATTTTTGGGATGCAAAAAAACCAATCGCCACAGTTTGTCACGCCCCCGCAGCACTATTAAATGTAAAAGATGAAGAAGGCACCTATTTAGTTCACGGTAAGAAAGTAACTGGATTTTCTAACTCAGAAGAAAAAGCGGTCCAACTTGATAAAATTGTGCCATTTCTATTGGAAGATGAACTTAAAAATAAAGGCGGAATGTACTCCAAAAAAGAGAACTGGGAAAGTTATACTGTGCAAGATGGTTTGCTAATCACAGGACAAAATCCAGCATCCTCGGGAGCAGTTGCTCAAGAATTATTAGCTCTTTTAGACGCTAAAAAATAATAAAACATAAATCAAGCTTACAATGAATACAAAACAAATTGTATTGGCAGCAAGACCAACAGGAACGCCAACCGTAGCAAATTTCAGAATACAAACTATAGCAATTCCTGGCATAGAAAAAGGAGAAGTGCTACTGAAACCAAACTATTTTTCTGTAGATCCTTACATGCGCGGTAGGATGAATGACGCTAAATCCTATGCCGAGCCTTTTCAGATTGACAAACCCATCAACGGAGGCGCGACAGCAACAATTGTCGAAAGTAAATCCCCTAATTTTAAAGCTGGCGATAGCGTTGTAGGCATGTTGCCTTGGCAAGAACAATGCGTAGTTTCTGAAAAAAACCTACAAAATATTGATATTAAAATCGCACCCGAAAGTTACTATCTAAGCGTCTTAGGCATGACAGGTCTCACCGCTTACTTTGGATTAATGCACATAGGCAAACCTAAAAAAGGAGAAACAGTAGTGGTTTCAGGTGCTGCCGGAGCGGTGGGAATTGTAGTCGGGCAAATCGCTAAAATTCAAGGTTGTCATGTAGTAGGCATTGCTGGCTCGGTTGAAAAAGTAGCCCTATTGAAAGCTGAATTTGGGTTTGATGAAGCCATCAACTACAAAACTTCAAAGGATATGCAAAAGGACATTGCCAAAGCGTGTCCCAATGGTGTTGATGTATATTATGATAACGTGGGTGGTGAAATTTCAGATGCGGTGATCGCTAATCTTAATTTTCATGCGAGAATTCCTTTATGCGGACAAATAGCGCTGTACAATACTACTGAAACTCCAGTTGGTCCAAGAATTCAACCCATGCTACTCACCCGAAGTGTTTTGATGCAAGGTTTTATTGTCGGAAATTTTAGTGCCGATTTTCCAGAAGGAATGACGCATTTGAGTCAATGGGTAAAAGAAGGAAAATTGAAGTTTACAGAAACAGTCGAAAATGGATTTGACCATTTGCCAACAGCATTAATCGGTTTATTTAAAGGCGAAAACACTGGAAAAATGGTAGTTAAAGTCTAAGAAATTATAAATATTTCACTTCTAAAATCTTCAAATTTTCATCAAATACATACGGTCATCAAATATTTGTCCGTATATTCAAATGGGCTTCTTGTTCCCAAATTTTGTCAAACCAATATTCAAACTACCCGCAAATCAGCTTTCTAAATTATAGATAGATTGTCCATGACGAATTCAAATTAAGGTCAACATGGTCGTTAATAATTCAAACTCACACCAACTCCAAAACCCATATCGCTATCGTAATGAGTTCGAACGCTTAAATTTCTTTTAATAATATATTTCAAATCTGCCATATATTCTCTATCTGTATTCCACATTAAGTTCATTCGCAATCTTTTAGAAACTGGTATATCCACTCGTTCAAATTGTAATCTAAATTTCCCATCGATAAAAACTTCGGCTTGTGCTTTAATCAACATTGGCATTGTGTATTCTAAACCTGCACTAAATACGGCTCGATCGTCTTTGGTATTGGACTGATTGAAAAGATTTTTCTCCATTTCTCCATTCATTTTTCGGTAACGCCAATCGAAACCTACAAACGGCATAATCCATTGCATTTTTCCGAGATATCTTCCAATGTGTGTTTCGGTTTCATAACCATGATGATCCGTATAACCCAATCTCCATTCGGTTCCAATACTCCAACGTGTATTTCCAAACATGATCATTCCGTCATTTCCATTGGTGGCAAAATCATTTTCTCCCATAAAATGAAATTTTCGGTCTTCGCCAAATAATTTTTGTTGTGCCAATTTTGGATCTGGAATTAATGGATTGGGTGCTTGATTTTCATACGTAAAAACCCTTCCCATTCCAGCCATCATATGATATAAAATGTGACAGTGAAAAAACCAATCGCCTTCTGCATTAGCATTAAATTCGATTATATCAGTTTCCATTGGCATAATATCGATAGTGTTTTTAAGTGGCGAATAATCTTCATGACCATTCAAAACTCTAAAATCGTGACCGTGCAAGTGCATTGGGTGTCGCATCATCGAACCATTATACAAGGTAATTCTAACGTTTTCTCCTTTCTTAATTAAAATTTTATCCGTTTCGGAAATTACTTTGTTGTCTAAACTCCAAACATAACGGTTCATATTTCCAGACAATTCAAATCGTAATTCCTTAACTGGTGTATCTTTTAGAAGATTCGTTTTAAAAGGCGATTTTAACATTGTATAATTTAATGTGGTGACTTCAGAAAGTTCATTGCTGTTATGATCTTGATCAGTCCTGTCCATTTCATGATGACTTTTGACTTTCGACTTTTGAATCTCTCCAGTGATTTCGGGATACATCACCACATTCATATCCATTTGGTTGTTGGACATATTCATTCCCGTATTGTCTAGATCTCCGTTCATTTTCATCATAGCGTTCATCATTTTCATACCTTCAAAATATTTTAATTTTGGAAGCTTCGAAGACAATTGTTTGGCACCTTGTCCGATGAATAAAGATGCTGATTTAGTTCTGTCTTCTGGAGTAGCAAGAAATTCATACGACGTTTTATCTGCTGGAATGGTTACAATAACATCATAAGTTTCTGAAACTGCAATGAGTAATCTATCCACTTCAACTGGTTCAACATCGTTTCCATCGCTAGCGACTACAGTAATTTTTCCGCCAGCATAGGTCAACCAAAAATAACTCGATGCACCACCATTTGAAATTCGCAAACGCACTTTGTCGCCACTTTTAAATTGTGATAATTGACTTTCATTTTTACCATTTATTAGGAATTTTTCATAATAAATATCGCTAACATCCATTGCATTCATTCGTTTCCATTCGTTGGCAATTTTTGTTTTAAAATGTCCTGCACGAATAGCTTCCGCATAACTTTGAGTTGTACCTTTTTTTATAGCAAACCAATCGGTTGCGTTGTGCAACATTCGATGAATATTGTTCGGATTAATATCACTCCATTCGCTTAAAATTAGGGGAATTGTTGGTAGATCGTCAATGCCTTCACGAAATTTAGAATCTTCTGGTTTTTTATTCAAAATCATAGAACCGTACATTCCTATTTGCTCTTGCAAACCCGAATGACTGTGGTACCAATGCGTTCCGTTTTGAATAATTGGAAATGAATATTTGTGCGTTGTACCAGGTTTAATAGGCATTTGTGTTAAATAGGGAACGCCATCTTCTTTGTTGGGCAACATCAATCCGTGCCAATGTAATGAGGTGATTTCTTTTAATTCGTTGTGAACATAAATTTCTGCGATATCACCTTCGGTAAAAGTTAAAGTTGGCATCGGAATTTGTCCATTTACTGCAATAGCGCGTTTTGGTTTGTTACCAATAGTAACGATGGTATCGCGAACATACAAATCGTAGCGTACTGTTTTTGAAATAGTTTTAGGTGCTACTTTTTTTTCTGAAACTGATTTTTGAAGAGGTAAATGAGCAGTTGCTTTTTTAGTTTCAAGAACTTCTTTTTTGGTTGTAATTGGTTCACTTACTACTGATTTCTTTTTCTTTTTTTCTTTGATTAAAGTCATTCCACAAATCGGACAATTTCCAGGTTTGCTTTCATGAATTTGTGGATGCATGATGCAAGTATAAAACGTTTGTAGTTTTGTTTTATCTTGTGCATTTGCAACATTTAGAATACAAAAAAATACTATAATCGATATTTTCAAATTCATAATTTTATTTATATATAAAATTACCATCAATTTATTTAAAATAATTTTCTAAAAATTGATGATAATTTTCTAAAACAATACTTGATTCTTGAAACTATTTTCGAAATAAATTCAGATTAGAATCACTACACTTTTTTAACCAAATTCATTCCGCATTTTGGACATTTACCAGGTTTGTCACTTGTTACTTCTGGATGCATAGGGCAACTATAATTCATAACTGCCATTTTTTTCATTTTATCGTTACACATTTTACCACTCATTTCCATACAATCACCATCTTTCATTTGCATTTTTGTACCATCTTTCATAATGCATTCGCCATTGGTCATGCAAGTTGTTCCGTTTTTCATGACCATGTCTTTCTCCATAGGCATTGTTTTTCCATCTTTCATTACCATCATTTTACCGTCTTTCATCATACAACAATCTTTCATCATTGCAGATTTTTTGGTTGTTTGTGCATTGACATGTAACGAAATTACCATCAAAAACAAGGTTAATAATGAAGCCATTTTTGCAGAAATCAATTTTTGTGTTCTCATAATATATTTATTTTAATTGTCTTCAGGTCTGCTGTTGCCCAGTCTTCAGTCTTGCTGTTGCCCAATTTATTTTTAAAGTTTCAAATTCCTTAATCTTAAAGCATTTACAATTACAGAAACCGAACTAAAACTCATTGCCAAAGCTGCAATCATGGGCGAAAGTAAAATTCCAAAAAAAGGAAATAAAACGCCAGCTGCAATGGGTACGCCCAAAACATTATAAAAAAAAGCAAAAAATAAATTTTGTTTGATGTTTCGCATTACAGCATGGCTCAAATTCTTGGCTTTTACTATGCCTTGTAAATCGCCTTTAACTAATGTAATTTTAGCACTTTCAATAGCAACATCAGTTCCTGTACCCATGGCTATTCCAATATCGGCTTGTGCTAATGCAGGTGCATCATTAATGCCGTCGCCTGCCATGGCAACAATTTTACCTAGTGCTTGTAAACGCTTGATTTCGTTTAATTTGTCTTCGGGCAAACAACCTGCTTTATAGGAGGTTAAATGTAAGGCATCGGCAACAGCTTTGGCTGTATTTACATTATCACCAGTAAGCATAATAACTTCAACGCCTTGTCGAATTAATTCTTTTATGGAGTCTGCACTAGATGTTTTTATGGCATCGGAAATGGATACAAAACCTACAGCAATCCCATCAATAGAGATGTATGAAACGGTTTTTCCTAGTTTTTGTTCAGCTACAATTTTGTTTTCTAAATCGTCTGAAATTGTGGCTTTGACTTGTTCCATTAGTTTTTTATTGCCTAATGCTATTTTTTTATTAGTTACTGTTCCTATAACTCCTTTTCCAGCAACGGCTTCAAAATCTTTTACTTCGGTTAATGAAATGTTTTTTTCTTTAGCATAATTTACAACCGCTTGAGCCAAAGGATGTTCACTATATTGATTTAAGGAAGCAATGTTTTGCAACAAATTATCTTCGTCTTTGTTTACATCATAAATGGTTTCTACCGATGGTTTTCCTTCTGTTATAGTTCCAGTTTTATCAGTTATGAGAACATTAACTTTGTTCATGTTTTCTAAAGCTTCAGCATTTTTTATTAAAACGCCCAATTGTGCTCCTTTACCTACGCCAACCATTACCGACATGGGTGTGGCCAAACCCAATGCGCACGGACAAGCAATAATTAAAACGGCAATAGCATTGATAAATCCGTAAACCAATGCGGGTTCTGGACCAAATTTTACCCAAACAAAAAAGGTTATTACTGAAATTAGGACAACAATAGGTACAAAATATTTGGCAATACTATCGGCTAATTTCTGAATTGGTGCTTTTGATCGGCTGGCATCATTCACCAGTTGTACTATTTGAGAAAGCAAGGTTTCGGAGCCCACTTTTTCCGCCATCATCACAAACGATTTGTTTCCGTTTATGGTTCCAGCAATTACCTTATCAGCTGCCTTTTTGTCAACAGGAATGGGTTCGCCAGTTATCATTGACTCGTCGATGCTACTTTCTCCATCGGTTATTTTTCCATCAACTGGAATTTTTTCGCCAGGTTTTACTCGCAATAAGTCCCCTTTTTTGATATCGTGAATAGAAATTACTTTGTCATTACCATCAACTACCAAAGTCGCTTCGGTTGGAGCCAATTTTAATAATTCTTTGATGGCGCCACTGGTTTGGCTATGCGCTTTGGCTTCTAATAATTGACCTAATAAAACAAGAGTTAGAATTACAGTTGTGGCTTCAAAATACAATAAAACTGCACCAGTTTCGGTTTTGAATTCGTTGGGGAAAGTATCTGGGAAAAACATACCAACTAAACTGAATATAAATGCCACTCCAGTGCCAATTCCGATGAGGGTAAACATATTCAAATTCCAAGTAATAATCGAATTCCAAGCTCGAACAAAAAATTGCCAACAAGCATAAAAAACTACAGGAAGGGTTAGAATAAATTGTGCCCAATTCCATTTTGTAGCGTCCATTATTTTGAGTAACGGATTATTTGGAATCATTTCTATCATGGCAATAGCAAAAACTGGAACCGTAAAAACTACTGCCACTTTCATTTTTTTAACCAAATCTTGATAGGTTTTTTGGTCTTCAGAATCGCTTGGATTTAGAGGAACTAAATCCATTCCACAAATAGGACAAGACCCCAAGTGATCTTTAATAACTTCTGGGTGCATCGGACAAGTGTACAAGGTTTTTGTATCGATTGTAGTTGTCATAGATATCTTGATTAGGAATAAAAAGTTTATTTCGAATAAATTTACTGCTGCTTTACCAGGAGTCGTTACAGATTTCTTACTTTAAATTATATAATTCATAGTAAGTTTTTAAGTTCAGATAAAACCTGCAAACTATACAACTTTTCATGATTTTTATACAACAAAAAATTACTTTTTGAGTACCATATTTGTAAATCTAAATTTTGAAAAAAAATAACCAATGCATCATATTTCCATCCTATCCTCCAGCATACGAACTGGCCGTAAAAGTCACAATGTCGCCTTGTATTTCCAAAAGTACTTATCCGAGAATTATCCGGTAACCACTGAAATCCTTGACTTGAAAGAATATAAATTTCCACTATTCGAAGCACCCTTAAAATACCAGAAATCGCCGAGCGAAGGCGCTTTACAATTTAAAGATAAAATTATCGCTTCGGATGGCGTGCTAGTGGTTACGCCGGAATATAACGGAGGTATTCCCGCGAGTTTGAAAAATGGCATCGACCTTTTATATGAAGAATGGCATCGAAAACCAGTAGCGTTTTCTACGGTTTCTTCTGGAGATTTTGGTGGATTGCAAGCGTTAACCCATTTACAATTTGTATTTTGGAAAATAAGAGCGTGGACCTTTACCGCCAATTTTCCAGTTTCGAGAGTGCAAGAAAAATTTGATGATTTGGGTGTTCCAACCAACCTACAAGAAACCGACGAATTTGCAAAAATATTTATTGATGAATTTATAAAGTGCATCGAATCCAGCAAAAAATAATAAATGAAATTATTCCTGAAAACTACATTCCTACTTTTGTTATTAACAGCCTGCAAAAAGGAAGTTACGAGCATTACTTCTCAAGATCCTCTAACTAATCTTACCATAGAAGATGCAACGATAACTTCCTTTTTTAAAACACATAACGAAAGCGAAACAACCAAAAATTCGGTGCTGCTTTTTTATAAAAATAGAAACAACGCCTATGCGTGGTTCAGTCAAGATGGAATGACCGAAGCTGTGATGAATTTCCAAAATCAATTGCAAAACTATAGTATCGATTTTGAAGATAATAGTTTCGACACTTCCGAATTAGACGCACTGATTGATTCAAAAAAGGAAACAGAAAACAATGCTGTTAAAAGGCAAAAACTAGAACTTTTACTAACTACTACGTATTTTAATTTCGCAAAAAAAGCGTATGGTGGCGTTACAAAAACAGCTAATGAACTCGATTGGTACATTCCTCGAAAAAAAGAAAACTATCAAGTGATGTTAGATTCTTTGATTGCCAGCGATAAAAATAAGGTTCCTAAAAATGTGAATTTATATTATACAAAATTACTTCAAAAGCTACACTCCTATCGAAACATTCAAAAAAATGGTGGCTTTCCTAAGATCAACTCAAATCAAGAATTTCTTTTAAAAACCGAAGCGAATTCGACGCTACTTCAAGTTAAAAAGCGTTTGGTATTATCTGGAGATCTAAAAACAAACGACAATACCATTTTGTATACACTGGAATTGGTAAAAGCTATATCAAATTTTCAACAGCGCGTTGGTATGCCTACAAACGGGAAATTAGATGTCAAAACGATTGCAGCGCTCAACATAACAATTGAGGATAGAATCAAACAAATACTCATCAACTTAGAGCGTTTGCGCTGGATTCCTGGAACCATAGAAGATGATTATCTAATTGTAAACATCCCTGAATATAAATTGCACGTCATTGAAAACAATAAATTGCTTTGGGAAACCAACGTTGTAGTCGGTAAAGAAGCCAAACGCACCAGTATTTTCCGGGGAAACATTGCTAGAATCATCCTCAATCCTTACTGGAATATTCCTAACAGTATCATCAACGAGGAAATTTTACCAAAACTCCAACAAAACAAAAACTACCTAGAATCCAACAACATGGAAGTACTTTCAGGAGATAAGGTGATCGATGCCACAAAAATAGATTGGAGTAAATACACCAAAAATATTCCGTTTCTCATTCGTCAAAAGCCAGGTTTAGATAATGCTTTGGGGAAAATGAAGTTTCTATTTCCAAATAATTTCAACATCTACCTGCATGATACACCCGCTAAAGAACTTTTTAATCAAGGTCGCCGGGATTTTAGTCATGGTTGTATTCGAGTTGAAAATCCGAAAAAACTTGCACTTTATTTACTGGAGAAAAACAGAGGCTGGAATGCAGATAAGGTCGATCAAGTATTAAAAACAACGCAAGAAACAGGTATTGCCATTAAACCAAAGATGCCAGTATATATAGTTTACTTCACGGCTTGGGTTGACAGTAATAATCAACTAAACTTTCGAAATGACATATACAATCTTGACGAGCAATTGGGCAAAGTCTTATTTGAAGGGAAATAAAGGTGGGAATCCTATAACATTTTATAAATGTTATATAACAAACAATCGCTCCAATTAATAGAATTTTACCATTATAAAATTATCAAATTATCAAATTATCAAATTATCAAATTATCAAATAATACAAATAAAATGGATATCGAAACAACAATTGAAGCACTCAACTCACTAATCGTAATCAATAATGACCGAATAGAAGGTTATAAAACGGCTAATGAAGAAACGAAAGAAACCGATCTAAAAATGCTATTTTACCAATTAAGTCAAACTAGTATCGAATGTCGAAAAGAATTGGTTGGAGAAGTAACGAGGCTTGGTGGAACTCCAGAAGAAGGAACAAGAACCACAGGCAAATTTTTTAGAGTATGGATGGATGTTAAAGCAGCATTGACCGGTAACGACCGAAAAGCAATTTTGGATTCTTGCGAATATGGTGAAGATGCCGCTTTGGAAACATACAAAAATGTGTTAATCCAAGACTATCACGAAACCAACTTGAAAGAACAAACTATGCTCAACAAACATTATGCATTGCTAAAAGCGGATCACGACAAAGTAAAGGAATTGCGAGATGCTATTGCTAATGAAAAAAAACTAACAGAATAATAATCAATGTTGTTTGTCAAGAGAAGAAACTGTTCACCAAAAATTGAGACTTTTGGTACTAACAGACGACATTGATACTTATAAAACCTACAAGATCTTTATGATTTTGTAGGTTTATTTTAATTGCAAAATGAAATGTAAGGAGACAACATCTACACCAGCAAACAATTGGAAACGTAATGCCCTTGAGTATCAATAAATACAGGCTTGACTCATTCTTTCAACACCTTAAATCTAGGAATCCTACAACTAATTGCTGAAGTTATATAACACGATACCGAACGAATTGATGCAATTTTACAGTATCCAAAAGGGAAGAATAAATAAAGGTAAAAATCCATGTTGTTTAGTCAAGAGAAGAAGAACCTCACCAAAATTGAGACTTTTGGTACTAACAGACAACATTGATATTTTTAAAACCTACAAGGTCATCTGTGATTTTGTAGGTTTATTTTAATCACAAAAACCAAACTTATGGTAACAACAACTACGCTATCCAACAATTTGAAATTAGTAATTTGCATCTTAATTTGTCAATCTGTAGGAATTATTTCAGGATTATTGACTACTACTCAAAATAATGTTTGGTATACTACTATTATAAAACCATCTTGGAATCCGCCAGGTTATTTATTTGGACCTGTTTGGACAGTTTTATATCTAATGATGGGAATATCACTCTGGATCATTTGGAAAAGCAATGCCCCTGAAGGTCAAAAAATGGAAGCTTGTTTAATATTTGCAATACAACTATTCTTGAACTTTTGGTGGACGATTTTATTTTTTAAATTCCATTCTCCCATTGCTGCTTTTGTCGAAATCATACTGATGATTGCGCTTATTTTCTTTACCATTTTTAGGTTTTCCGAAATTAGCAAAACCGCTGCGTGGTTGATGGTTCCATACATTTCTTGGGTATGTTTTGCTGCTATTTTAAATTATAATCTTTGGAAATTAAACTCGTAAAGAATGAAAACTTATATCAAAAATGTATTGGAAGATACAGGTTCAATTTCATTATTTACAGGAAGATTCTTCAAAGAAATCATCAAACTACCATTTCCAATCAATGAATTTTTTCGGCAATGCTATGCCATCGGATACAAATCATTACCCTTAGTTTCGATTACTGGTTTTATCATGGGATTGGTTTTGACAATACAATCGCGACCTACAATGACCAAATTTGGTGCAGAATCCTGGTTGCCAAGTATGGTTTCTTTGTCCTTAATTAGAGAAATTGCGCCAGTTGTCACCGCATTAATTTGTGCTGGCAAAATTGCCTCAGGCATCGGAGCCGAACTCGGCTCGATGAAAGTTACAGAACAAATCGATGCGATGGAAGTTTCTGCCATCAATCCCTATAAATATTTGGTAGTATCTCGAATTTTAGCCACTACTTTCATGGTGCCGATTTTGGTAATATTTGCAGATTTTGTAGGTATATATGGTGGTTTTATAGGTTTTAATGTACACGGAAGTATGAGTTTATTTCGTTATTTCTCAGAAGTCGTCGAAAGTCTTGAATTTTTAGATGTGATACCGGCAGTTATCAAAACTTTTTTCTTCGGATTTTTTATTGGTTTGATTGGCTGTTACAAAGGATTTAACGCATCAAGCGGAACAGCAAGTGTAGGAATAGCAGCTAATGAAGCAGTTGTTGCTGCCTCACTTTCTATTTTTATTATAGATATGCTGGCGGTACAACTCACTGACTTATTCTTCTAGAAATTATGGAAAATAATGTCATTATCTCGATCAAAAATTTACACAAATCCTTTGGTAAAAATGAAGTCCTAAAAGGTATCAATTTAACTGTAAATAAAGGAGAAGATTTAGTCATTTTGGGTAGATCAGGTTCTGGAAAATCAGTAACAATTAAGTGTTTGGTAGGTTTGGTAGAGGTTGACAAAGGAGAAATCAACGTTTTTGGAACTGAGATAACTAATCTAAAAGATAATGCCCTGAATCCAATTCGAATGCGAATAGGGTTTATGTTTCAAAACGGTGCACTTTATGATTCTATGTCGGTGCGCCAAAATCTTGCGTTCACCTTAAAACATCACACGAAAGATTTAACCGAAGATCAAATCGAAAAACAGATTATTGAAGCACTTGAGAATGTCGGATTGAAAGAAGCCATCGATAAAATGCCTGCGGAATTATCTGGCGGTATGCGCAAACGAATTGGTCTTGCAAGGACGTTAATTGTTGAACCAGAAATTATTTTATACGACGAACCTACATCAGGGTTAGATACGATAACCTCAAGAGGAATTAGCGAATTAATCCTGTCTGTGCAGCAAAAATTCAAAACAACTTCTATCATTATTACTCACGATATGGCATGTGCGAAAATTACTGGAAACCGCATTATGATCCTCAATAACGGAATCATTTATGCCGAAGGAACGTACGCAGAACTTGAAAAAAGTAAGGACGAATGGGTACGTTCTTTTTTTATATAAATTAAAAAACTACTATCATGAATCAATCTTCAAATTATAAATGGAAATTAGGAATGTTTATGATTTTGGGGCTTTCGCTCTTTATTATCGGCATCTATTTTATTGGCAAAAACAAAAATATGTTTGGTTCAACCTTTGGATTGAATACTAAATTTAGAAATGTTAGCGGACTAAAAGTCGGCAACAATGTGCGTTTTTCAGGAATAAATATTGGAACTGTAGAACGAATCGAATTTCTTTCCGATTCAGCCGTAGCGGTACATTTGATTATCAAAGAAGAAGTTCAAAAATATCTCAAAATCGATGCCATTGCCAGTATAGGCTCCGATGGATTGATGGGAGATAAAGTGTTGACAATTTCGCCAGGTAGTTCCTCCAATCAAATTATTAAAGACAACGCTACCATTGCTTCTGTCAAAGCCGTAGAAATGGAAGATATTATGAAAAGTGTCAAAGTGAGCGTTGACAATGCCGTGATTATTACGAATCAACTTGCCGAATTTACAGTGAATATCAATAACAAACAGGGCGTTATTTCGAAGTTAATGACCGATGCTACTTTTGCAAATTCTCTTACGAAAACGTTGACGAACTTGGAATCAAGTACACAAGAATTTTCGGTTTTTACTAAAAAGATGAATTCAAGTAAAGGTGTTTTATCAAAACTAGTAACGGATGAAAAATTAGGAAATACTGTAGACTCTACTATTACAGATTTGAAAGAAACCGTAAAAGCAGCACAAAGTAATTTCTTGTTGAAAGGCTACTTTAATAAAAAGAAAAAAGCAGCTGCCAAAAAGAAAAAAGAATTGGATAGCACTTCAAAATAGCATTATAAATACTATGAATTATAAAACATTTCTTCAAATTAATATAAAACAAACGATAAGAATTCTGCTCAATTTTACAGGATAACTTAAACACATTAATAGTATGAAAAAAGCAACTCTTTATTTAATGATATTTCTAATATCAGTAAGTATATTTCCGACTTCTGTTTATGCAACAGAAAAAAATCCGACTTCAATTAGCAATCCACCCAAAGAAGTCCCAGCAGAGGTTCAAGTAATGTTAGATCGTCTGAAAGAAATTAAAGCGATGGATAAATCCGATATGACTCGTTCAGAAAAAAAAGCACTTAGAAAAGAAGTTCGAACAATCAGTAAAGGTTTACGAACTACTGGGAATGGTGTTTATATTTCAGTAGGGGCAATACTGATTATTATTTTATTAATCATTTTATTGTAAGACAATGAAAAAATATTTCCTTTTATGTAGTACTATGCTACTAATGAATGCTTCTTTGCAAGCTCAGATTACTGTAAATGTTTCCCGACCAGTTTGGGGACCTGTGGTTACCACCGAAGAATATTATTATTTGCCCGATGTAGAATCGTACTATGATATAAATCAATCACAATTTATTTATCTCAATAAGGGTGTCTGGATTCGTTCTAGAAATTTACCAAGACGTTATAGAAATTACAATTTAAATTCTGGGCATGTAGTCGTTATAAATGATTATCATGGTCAGAGTCCCTATGCGCATTTTAAAAATCATAAAATAAAATATTACAACAAAGATACCCATTGGAAAGGCAATGAAGATCGAAAAGAACATCATGGCAAAGGAAAAAGCAAACGAGGTAAAAAAGAGAAATAGTAATGAAAAAAGAAACAATCGCTAGTCTACTCACTGATGAGCAATTACATCTTGAGAAACTACATAAGATTGTACAAGCTACCATCGATGCGGAAGAATTACTCCTACATCAATTAGCCAATCCGGAAGCAGAAAATTTAGACTTAGGACAAAAAATTTCTGATAAAGTAGCTTTATTTGGTGGAAGTTGGAAATTTATCATTTCGTTTTTTATCCTCTTAACCATATGGATTGTCTTTAATGTTTTGGCAATTGGAATGTTGAAATTTGATCCGTATCCTTTTATTTTGATGAATTTAATTTTATCATGTATCGCAGCACTTCAAGCGCCAATTATTATGATGAGTCAAAATCGTCAAGAAGAAAAAGACAGAAAACGTAGTGAAAATGATTATTTAATCAATTTGAAAGCAGAAATGCAAATTAGAAGCCTCAATCAAAAGATAGATGTTTTACTTGAAGAACAAATAAAAACATTGTTTGAAACTCAAGAAAAGCAGTATGATCTACTTAAAAAAATTAACATAAAAATCAACAAAAAATAATTTCTTGATTTCAAAGTATTGATGGTTTTTAAAATCTTGGAATGATATAACGAATATAAAAAGTTGTATAACATTAAAAACTTCAAATACTAGCAACTTTGTGTAGTTATGAAAATTCATTCACAACATTAAATTCATACAAAATGATTGGAGTAATTGGTAAAGAAAAAAAGGTCAGAGACCCGAAAGTTGAAAGTCAAAAAATAGTTGACAATCACCTAAAGGCAGCTATGCATCATGAAGCAGCTGCCATGCATCATCACGAAGCGGCCAAACATCAAATGGATGGAAACAGCACTATGGCTTGTGGCTGCAATTGCAAAGCCAAAGACCAAACAGATTTGGCTCGAAAAGCGCAAAAGAAGAACGAAAAAAAACAGACTAAAATAGCATAAGTCCGTTTCTTGGTTAATTTTAATTCTAGAAAAGCACCAGAAACCAATTTTGGTGTTTTTTTATTTAGTACATAAAAAATGAAAACAGAAAAAGAGTTGATTGTAAATATTTCAAAAATAACAATGACCATTCGAGAGGAATTTCCAGAATTGATGAAATTCTTAAATGAAATGCCCGAAACAATTCCAGACGTTGCACACCCAGAAATAACTACTAAAATCTTACAGGATTACTTTAATTCTTTAGAAAATTTACTACAGAAATACGCACCAAATCATAGTGATTTTTGCAATAACCTATAAAAATCAATCCAATGGAAAATCAGAAAAAATTAGCAATCTATTTAGATCACTTTACTGCAAATAGCATCGAATATGTAACAAAAGCCAAATTGATGAAGACCATAAAATCGGATTTTAATCAATTAGAAAAACAGAAAATTTTGCAAAAAGGCGAAAGTCATTTACATCATAAAGAGCAGCACTTACAACATCAATTTTACAAAGAAATTAGCGATAGTAGTGTCGGGTTTGCAACCGTGATGTTGTTTGGACCGACCACCGCAAAATCGGAACTCAAAACCATATTGTCGAATGATAATCGCTTTTCTGATGTGGAAGTGAGCCTAAAAATAACCGACAAATTAGACCTCAAAGAACAAATAGCGTTCGTGAATAATTTTTTTTATATCGATACCAAATGAATCCAGTGTATTTAAAAATTGAACTTATTTTTGAAAAACTAACATCCATAGCTACTCGAGTTTTAGGGAATTCTATTTCCTTTATCATTGCATTTATCCTCGTGGTATTTTGGTGGTCTACGAATCTTTTTACCTCAAAGGATTCGCATCAAAACATTGGTGACATCATTTTTGGAATTACTTTTTTGAGTTTGTTTGTTATTCAAAAATCATTCAATCGGTATTCTGCTTTAATACATTTAAAGATCAACGAATTGATTTCATCCCATGAACCTGCAAACAACTCGGTAATGAATACGTCTCAAAAAACAGAACAAGAAATTAGAGAATTATCCAAAGAATATATTGAAGAAATAATTGAAGACGAAATTGAAGAAATTAGTAAAGAAGATGCTGCAGAAAATCAAATATAAGTGGGAATAACACAAGTATTCCTAGCAATCCTATAAAGGAACTCTTATGATTGATGCGCATCTTTACCACAATAAAAATCACTAAAACTTAAAGTATGAAAAAGATTAATTTAGTTTGGAGCCTGTTTCTTTTTATCGCCTGCACCGTTCAAGCACAAAACGTTTCTAAAAACGCACTCGGTTTGAGACTAGGAGACAATGATGGTTTTGGGGGAGAATTCTCCTACCAACGGAAACTAAGCAAAAACAATCGTCTTGAATTGGATTTAGGACTGAGAAACAGCCATTACATCAATGCACTAAAATTAGCAGCATTATACCAATGGTACTGGAAAATTGAAGGAGGTTTCAATTGGTATGCAGGTGTTGGAGGTGGCGTTGGAAGCTGGAGATATGAAAGAAAAGAAGCAAATGACAATGGTAGTTTTGCTTTTATAGCTGGAGATTTAGGAATCGAATATGATTTTGATTTTCCATTGCAAATTTCGTTAGACGTACGACCAGAATTCTACTTTAATTCTGACACCTACCGCGATAACAACTACGGATCGGATATAGGATTAGGAATCCGCTATCGTTTTAATTAGCTATAAAAGCTAGCAATATTGAAACTCTTTTGTGAAACTGTATAAGTACAAACGAAACTAGTCTTCGCAACTTTGTAGTGTTATGAAAAAGAATTCTAACATTAAAAAAAAAATATGAACACAACAACATTAAACGGGGCTTGGGAAGAACAAAAAGGGAAACTCAAACAAAAATTTGCAAAACTAACCGACAATGATCTGTTATATATTGACGGTAAAAAAGAGGAAATGATGGGTAAACTCCAAATCAAATTGGGAAAATCCAAAGAAGAATTAGAATTAATACTTGAAAATCTATAACGATGAAAAAAACAATTTACATGCTTGCTATTACAGCTTTTGCAAGCGGAATCTCCATCGTTGGTTGCAAATCAAATACCGAGGAAAAAGAAAATGCCATTGAAAATGTCAATGAAGCCAACCAAGATTTGAAAGAAGTGGAGGCTGATCAAACATCCGATCAAATCACCAAAGCAAATGACGAAGAATGGCAAACCTATAAAGCCGAATCGAATGAAACCATTATGGCCAACGAGACTCGAATTAAAGAATTGCGAAAAGCCATGGATAAGCCTGGGTCTACTTTTGATAAATCGTACGCTAAAAGTATTGATGCACTAGAAGATAAAAATACAGCACTAAAAGAACGTATTAACAATTATGAAAACAATCAAACCGATTGGGAATCTTTCAAAAGAGAATTTAATTCCGATGCACAAGGAATAGCCGATGCTTTCAAAGACTTGACATTGAATAATAAAAAGTAAAACTAAAGGCGAGTTAATTCTCGCTTTTTTTATGAAGTCATTTAAACATTATTGATTGAAGCGAAAAAGTTCAAATGAATTCTGTGTCTAAAAAGTAGGAATGTTACAACATTTCTTCAGAGTTATGTAAAACAATCACCCTGCAACAAATGCATCTTTGTAAAGTAATACTCCAACTATAAAATAGAGAAAAATGAAAAACTCAAAAAGTCATATTGCAATCTTAGTATTAGTTGCATTACAATTTTTTACCACACAAGCACAAAGTAATTTGAAATTAGGAATTAAAGGAGGTGTCAATTTTGCAAATTTGTCATCAAGTGATGCCAAAGAAAAGAAAGCATTAACGGGAATTAACTTCGGAGTTTTTGCCAAGTTACCAATAACGAATTCATTTGCGATTCAACCAGAAATGTACTTTACGAGCAAAGGCTCAGAACAAACCTATCAAAATGCTTTTACAGAAGGAACCGCAAAATTCGAATTGGATTATATAGAAGTTCCAGTTTTGTTAGTTTTTAATCTTACTCATAATTTCAATTTCCAATTAGGTCCTTATGCCTCCTATTTAATCAGTTCAAAAGTGAAAAATGTATCCGATATCAATTTCAATTTTGAAGAGAATATCGATTCTGGTGACTTTAACAAATTCGACACCGGAATAGCTGCTGGATTAGGTTATGATACCAAATCATTTGGTTTTGGTATTCGCTACAATTTAGGGCTGGTGTCCGTTGGAAAAGAAAAAACCTATCTAGGTACAAAATATGTATTTCCTGACGGAAAGAACGGCGTAATCAATTTGTTTCTATCTTATTCATTTTTATAAACTTAAAAAAAACAATCATGAGCAATCTTCTCTACACAGTCGCAGTTATTTTAATCATTTTTTGGGCTATAGGATTCTTTGCCTATAGTGCTGGAAGCATTATTCACATTCTCTTAGTGATTGCAGTGATTGCAATTATCTTAAGATTAATTCAAGGAAAACAAATTTAACATTAGTAATCAATAAAAATAGAAATTATGAATTCAAGTAAAGTATTATTAGGAGTATTAGGCGGCGTTGCAGCGGGAGCTATTGCAGGAATATTGTTTGCCCCAGCTAAAGGAACTAAAACAAGAAAAAGAATTGTGAATACAGGCGCAGGTTATGCCAAAAATGTCAAAGAAAAATTTGACAAAGTCACTAAAGATTTTTCTAAACAATATGACACCATTTTGCAAGATGCAAGAGAGATGGTAATTGATCATCAAGAAAAATAAGTAGAACGTATGGAAAATACTACCGCAACAATAGAAAAACTGATTGAAAAAGCCGAATTGTTTAGTAAAACGACATTAGAACTATGTAAGTTTAATGCAATTTACAAAGCAGCTAATGTCTTTTCGACATTAGCTATAAGATTGGTTTTACTACTGGTTGCGGTATTTATTTCTTTACTGGTCAATATTGGGCTTGCCCTTTTTTTAGGAGAATATTTTGGCAAAACTTACTATGGCTTCTTTTTGATTGCCTTATTTTATGTATTGCTAGGAATAGTAATCTATTTGTTTCGAAAACAATGGATTAAAACCCCTGTAAGTAACTTCATAATTAGCCAATCTTTAAAGGAAAATTAAAATGAAGACACCCAACCAAAAAGCAATTTTGATGGAAAAAATCATTGCTTTACAAAAACAACAAACAGAAGAGCTTCAAGTATTAAAAGATCAATACCATATCACCATCAATAGTTTTAGTGCTTTAAATCTCCTTAAAACATCATTTCAAGAAGTAGTTTCAACGCCGCATTTAACTTCTAATATCATTCAAGGCGCATTAAATATAGGAACACAGTATTTGTCGAAAACATTTTTAGGTAGTAGTTCAAATTCTTCAGGTTTATTGTTGAAAGCAGTTCGATTTGTAATCAAAAAATGGAGTAGTTAATAACATCCTATTTAGCTAACATTAAGAATAATTCTTATACAACCAAAATAGCCTTTTGGTTTTTTTTATTGATTTAAAGTTACTAGTCTTTAGAAAAAAATTCTAAAAATTAAAGATTATTTCTAAATTAATCTGAACGAATTTATTGATGGTGATTTTAAAGGGAGACATCTTCAAAATTATTGCAAAAAAAACCCAAACCTCTTAAATTAATTAAGTTAGCTTGGGTATTTTTAGTAGTCAATCGGTCGAGATTTAATCAATTGTAGCTATTGATTTTCGGGAAGGTTTGCTTGAATAATCTGCAGGATATTGTGTTTTGTGTTCCTTCAAAAGTGTATAAGGCTCATCTCCTGAATATCCTTTTATTTTTTTATAATTTCCGTTTTTTAAGCAATAGCCATGTGAGTTTACATCCAGGAATTCTGAAGTAACCCAATTTCCCTTTTGACAAGAAATATACAAACCTTTTTGAGTATCATAATACGTTTGAAGATTCGGATAATAGTAATATCTCATTTCAACAATATTATTTATTCCTCTTTCTTGTAAACATTCATTAGCAGTACCTAATTTTATTTGAGATTGTGCATACTCCGATGAAAATAATAGTATTCCCATCGTTAATAAAGCAATTTTTTTCATGATTTCTATTTTTGATAATTAATCTATTTTGATACTGTAAAATTAGCGTAGTGAGCGCAGCTTGATGTTATACGATTTATAGAAAAGGTTGTATAATTAAAATGGTTAAGGCAGTCTAAGTATTTGAATTATAGCGCCTAAAAATTGATTTATCTGTAAATTATGAAATCTATTTTTATAATTCTGAAACTCAAGACGAATACCTTTGAAATAGTATTAATTAAAAAAATAATAAAATGAAAACAATCAAAATAGGAATAACAGTATTCCTCTTTACACTCGCTATTCAAGCACAAAATAAACAAGTAAAAGAAACCACTTTAACTACCACAACGACAGTAAAAACTCCTGAAGGAGACAAAAAATATGTGAAAGAGGAGAATGTCAAAGAAGTTCAAAATGTTGAACTCCAACAAGAAAAACCGAATACTTTAAATATTGCGACAAAAGATTCACCAGTGCTAGTGACCACGACCACTAAAATTACCAATCCAGATGGAAGTACAAGAACCGTTGATATTGACAGAAGTGCGTATTATGAGTCTAGAGGAAAAGCTTACAAAATAGCCCTTGATGCACAAGGCTATACGATGACTTCGGCTAACTCAAAACCTGCTTTATTGAGAAAAACCTCTACCAATAGCTATATCTATAAACTCAATAACAAAATAGCCATCGGGTATTTTGATTTAGAGGGTAACTTGATAATAGAAAACTACGATACTGACTCAGATAAAGTGACTATAGAAAAATTTGGAGTTGTAAAGTAATATTTTACATAAACTTAATAGAAAATCGATTCGGTAACTTGGATCGATTTTTTTTATGTATGAGATCCTCATCTTCTACCCAAAAAAAAATCTATGCTATGGAATTGGAATTCCTAGAAAAAAGTGGGCAAATTTTCATAACTAAAATCTACCCTTTTTAGATTGTTGTGAATTAGTTTTTACTCTAAAATAGTTAAATTATGTAATTGCTTGTATCGTTAAATCCTATTTCAAGGTTCACAAGTTACATTCCGCTCCCGCTATAATGACTGTTCGATAGCCTTTGCAAAAACACTTGACTATGCAAAACACAACGAATTTTAAAAGCTGATGTACTAGTTGAAGAAGTGACAATGAATCAATTGGAGGGAGTTTAACGAATAGAATTCCTAAAATTCTGAATAGGGGTTGTTCATTTATAGAATTCCCCCTATTATCTTTATAGACATAAATAATCAATACATTACAGCTATTTAACGTTTAACTAATTTTTGAGTGTAAACCATCGAATCTGTAATTATTTTGACAATGTATACACTATTGGCTAGAGATGAAACATCCATATTTGTCGCCACCAACTTACCTGTCAAATCATAAACCTGAATAGTATATTTGTCAAGATCTGGTATCACTATTTGATTGTCTTTAATAAAAACAGTTGTGCTCAAGGTCGTATTCGAATACGTTTGATTCAAATCGTTATAGCCACTTAAAGGCATCCAGGTATTCAAATTAGCACATTCAATAGAAAAAAGCACATTATTCAAATCGATATCAGGCAAATTCAAATACAATTTGTAACTTCCTGACGGTAATGACGGGGAATCGAGACTTTGTATAATTCGAATTGTACTTCCCGATTGCCACAAATGTATATTCGTGTTCAATAGAAACGAATATTCAGTACCTGATGCCACACTTTTCATAATTAAATAGGCATTTCTTTGATTCATCATATTGCCAAATCCTACGTTTTGAATATTTATTGTCAAGACACGATCTAAAATAGTCGAGTTGAGCATTTCAAAGCGGTATCCCATTCTTCTTTGAATTTCATCAAAACAGCCGTTAGCTTGCCAATAGTCATGTACTTCCTGATTGTAATCAAAATTCAAATATTTAAAATGAAAGCGATTCATCGTAAAGATAGCATTCGAACAATTTGAAAAACTGCTCAAAGCACATACTTCACCACCATCAAAAGTATATTTCGATTGTTGCTCCAAATACGCATAATCGGTCGTCGTATTTTCATACGTTCCATAATCGGTGGCGTCCGATAAGAAACAATCGTTGTGCGCTCCAACTCTAGAATTGATACTTCCGTCGTAAGCCGTAGCAGCCGTTATCGGATTATCTCCACCTATAAGTCGCTGTATTGCAGGGGTTCTGAAAGCAAACATTCTATTGGGTGCCAGCTCCATAATTTTTAATCCAACTTCTTTTCTATCAAGTAAATTTTGCGTTGTTAAATTCTCGGTTCCGAAATTAACACTGTTATACCATTCTCCAAACTGAGCAATAAATCCACCCGAAATACTAGAAATCACATCTTGATTCGGAATCGTAATGGTTTTCAACTGATCAATGTGCGCTATAATTCGAGCCTTAGTAGCATCATCATCGCTGTCGTCAGAATAAGCAAAACGCAATACACTTTTCACCCCGTTGTTTCTCATAATCGTGAAATCATTTTGAATTTTATTGAGAAAATCCTGTGAAATCGGACTCGTTCTAAAAGCATCCAAAATATAATTTCGTTGCACTAATGTAATGCTATTGTTGGCGCGATATCCTGCTATGGAAGAGGGGTTCAAAGGCACAAATGTCCCCGTGCTTATCCCAATCGTATATTTATACAATCCTCTTTCTGGATTTGGGAAATTTTCAGAACTGGCTACATAATTTACGGTCTGCGATTCCATTGAAACTCCAATGAAAAGCAATAAGAGTAGAAATTTTTTCATGTCAATTTTTTTATAAAGTGATTCCGTAAGAAACTGATTATTATAAATTTACATTTAATAAAAACTATTACGGCTTTGTAAAATTGATGACATTACTATAGAATCTTGTTATACAATTTAAGTATAAACTTGCATAATTATGTTGAAACTAAATTATTCTTTGATAACCTTCTCAGTCACTTTAATTCCATTCTCAAATTCAATTTGCATTAGGTACATTCCTTTTGAAAAATTCGAAATATCTACCTGATTTTGATTTCCTTGATATACTTTTTGACCTATAGAATTTACAATGGAGCAATTTTTTATTGTTTCCTTAGAATCTACCATGATAAAATCTGAAGTTGGATTTGGAAAAACTGAGTATTCAACAAAAGTTGGATTCTCTAAACCCAATGTGTTATTTGTTCCTTGCAAGTATAATGATATAGGAAAATATCCTTCTCCATTGACAAATACAGCTGTGGGTACACTTATTCTGAAATTATGTGTTCCAGCTGTTATGGTTCCTCTGTCCAATTTTCTAATTGGTATGTTATATCCTGGACACCAATTACTAAAAGATTGCCATTCAGCAGCAGTTCTTGGTGTAGCTCCATAGATTCCATTACCTTGAGTGTTATAAACTCTATATGGCTCACAAGTTAATTCTCCAGGTTTATAATTTATAATTGGAGAATTAAAATTGTCAAGATATATAAAATGTCTTCTTCTATTATATTCTTCTCCACCACTATTTGCTCCATGATTTGAAGTAATTAAGTAAAAACTTGAATTGTCTATATCATTGGGTAAATTAAAACTTATCGTTCTAACGGTCTGACCAATAGCATCGGAAGCTCCCGCTTGATAATTATTCAAATTATTTTTAAAATTTAAAGGTAAAAGAAAATTATTACTTGAAGTGAATGGTACACTATCCGAAACTAAAGATAATGTTCCAAAAAATACACTATTGATTCCTGCACAACCAGCAACTTGTGTTTGTGCCGCGTAGGGAACTCCGAAAACTTCAAATTCTATCCAAAAATCATACGCCAAAAGTAAGGCAGGATCCTTAACTATTTTCGCCATATTGTCTATATTAAAAGTATAAGGAACTTCATACGGAGCAATGTTTTTATTCATAAAAGGTGTGATAAATCGAGCCAATTCGAATTTAGGAACCGCATTCGTATCATAAGTTAATGCCTCTTTAGGCGTAAAGACCAAATTAACATTACCAATTCGATCATAGTTGTCACAATCTGCTTTTATAGTTACATTCAAAGTCATTGTACTCCCAAAAGAAAGCAAATCTTGTGCAGTAAGTTTTTTAGCATACAAATCATTTCGATGCCTAATAATTCCATCAGGTACAGGTTGATTTACAACAGCCGCATAACCATCATAAAATCGAATTTGATTAAAAACAGTAAGTGTTGTTGTTTGTGCGTTCAAATCAAAAACGCTAAAACTGAAAACACCAAGTAACAAAAGAAGTAGAATTTTTTTCATAATAAATTAAGTTTTTGTAAAAATAACAGAAATTATAGTACGATTCTTTTATCCTCAAATTTATTTTTTAATCCAATCAAATGGCTGGAATGTTTTACTTTAGCCGCTTAAAATTAAAATATATCAAATGAACGCTGATAAAATCCTAGAATTATTGTTTTACACCTTACCTGCATTAATCACTGGTGGTGTCGCTTATTATTTGTTTACTGCTTATTTCAACGACCAACAAAACACCCGTCGTTGGTTACTGCAAAAGGAAAATCAAAAAGACGCTTTGCCCTTGCGCTTGCAAGCTTTCGAGCGCATGGCTTTGTTTTTAGAGCGTATCAATCCAACGAAATTATTGATTCGCATCAAACCACTTTCTAACGACAAACACGATTACGAAAATCTTGTCATCGCTCAAATCGAACAAGAATTCGAGCACAACCTAACGCAACAAATTTACATGACGGACGAATGTTGGACGATCATCATCACGGCTAAAAACGCCACGATACAAATGATTCGAAAAGCCAACATGAGCGAACGCGTAGACAGCGCCGACAAATTGCGTGAAGTGATCTTATCGGATTTAATGGAAAAAGCGACACCAAGTAGCGCCGCTTTGAGTTATTTGAAGAATGAGTTGAATGGGTTTTTGTAAGCTGCTGAGTTGCTGAGTGCCTGAGTAGCTGAGTTTTTAGAGTTTGCTTAGCTACGTGTTTTTTCTTTTTTAATCAGGAGCTAATCCTGCTATCCGCTATATCTTTTCCTGCTTCAAGAAAGCAGCAAAAGGATGCCGCTGCTATCAGGGCTAGGCATTTTGTACACCGAGACAAGCTCATTACCTCAGGCACTCAGCAACTCAGCATCTTCCTACCTCGAATAATTCGGTGCTTCCTTCGTAATCGTCACATTGTGCGGATGACTTTCATTAATACCACTCGCTGTAATCCTAACAAAACGTCCTGTATCTTGTAAAGTCGCAATGTTTTTCGATCCGCAATACCCCATTCCAGCGCGTAATCCACCTATGAATTGTTGCATACTTTCATTCAATTCACCTTTATACGGAACACGACCTACAATGCCTTCTGGAACCAATTTCTTCACATCGTCTTCTACATCTTGAAAATAACGGTCTTTTGATCCTTCTTGCATCGCTTCTACCGAGCCCATACCACGATAAGACTTGAACTTTCTGCCTTCAAAAATAATCGTCTCTCCTGGAGATTCTTTCGTTCCCGCTAATAATGATCCTAACATGACGCTATCGGCTCCGGCGGCAATCGCTTTGGGAATATCGCCGGTATATCGAATCCCACCATCGGCAATCACTGGAACTCCACTGCCTTTAATTGCAGCAGCCACTTCCAACACCGCAGAAAACTGTGGAAATCCAACACCCGCAACCACACGCGTAGTACAAATAGAACCTGGTCCAATACCGACTTTCACTCCATCAGCGCCATTATCTACTAAAAATTTAGCTGCTTCAGCGGTGGCAATATTACCAACGATTACATCTAGGTTTGGAAATTTAGTTTTGATTTCTTTCAATACATTGACCACACCTTGCGTATGTCCGTGTGCTGTATCTATAATAATTGCATCCACGCCCGCATTGACCAAAGCTTCTGCTCTTGTCACCGCATCAGCCGTAACACCAATCGCAGCCGCTACTCGCAATCGTCCAAAGACATCTTTGTTGGCAATGGGTTTTTGGGTAAGTTTGGTGATATCGCGAAATGTAATCAATCCCACTAACTTATAATCGGCATTGACCACCGGTAATTTTTCAATTTTATGTCCTTGCAAAACGACTTCCGCTTGCTCTAAAGACGTTCCTTCTGCCACAGTAATCAGATTAGCACTAGTCATCACTTCAACAATTGGACGCGTGTTATTTTTCTCAAAACGCAAATCGCGATTGGTGACAATTCCTTTCAATTTTTTGTCTTCATCAACAATTGGAATTCCGCCAATACCAAATTCTTTCATCGCATTTTTAGCATCCGCAACGGTGGCTGTTAAAGGCAAAGTCACCGGATCGATGATCATACCCGACTCCGCACGTTTTACTTTACGGACTTTCGCAGCTTGTTGCTCGATGGTCATATTCTTATGCAACACGCCAATGCCGCCTTCCTGCGCCATCGCAATGGCCATGGAACTTTCAGTAACCGTATCCATTGCAGCGGAAACAATAGGAACATTGAGCGTAATATTTCTAGAAAATTTGGATTGAATACTGACTTCTCTCGGAAGCACATTCGAATAATTAGGAACTAAAAGTACATCATCGTACGTTAATCCTTCTCCGATAATCTTGTGGTTGTGAGCGTTCATTGCAATTTGTAGTTTATGCTGAACTTGGTTCAGTGTTGTAGTTAAATTGCGTGCAAATATAAAGAATTTAAAAGAAATATATAAGCTTATTTAAAACCTAAATGAATACCTTGCATAAACAATTTATTTCCACCTGAAAGCTGCTTCATGACTACTCAAAACTCAAATATATCAGGACTTTCAGAAAGCGAAGTAATTCAATCGAGAAAGACTTCTGGTCGCAATTCACTTGAACATCAAGAAAAAAATCATTTACTTTCTTCATTAATAGAGATGGTCAAAGAGCCCATGTTTCTGCTGCTTGTTGCCGCAACTGCTATTTATTTTATTACTGGCGAATATAGTAACGGTATATTCATGGCGGTAGCCATTGCGATCGTTTCTGCCATTTCATTATTTCAAGAATCGAGAAGTCGAAATGCTATTGATGCCCTAAAAAAATTATCCCAACCCAAATGCAAAGTCATTCGCGATGGCAAGGTCTTGGAAATTCTATGTGAAGAAATTGTCTTGGGCGATTGCATCCAAATTGAAGAAGGCACCTTTATTCCCGCAGACGGCATCATCCTGCAATCGAATGATTTTTCTGTGAATGAATCGATACTAACGGGCGAATCGCTCTCGGTATTAAAAAATGAAACCTCCGAAATCAAACAGGTTTTTCAAGGTACTATCGTCGCCAGCGGTTTGGCTATTTGTCAAGTAACTGCCATCGGAAACCTAACCGAATTGGGGAAAATCGGAAAAAGTCTCAGCACCATCGAAGAAGAAAAAACACCGTTACAAATTCAAATCGGCAATTTCGTCAAAAAAATGTCGATTATTGGCTTGGTGATTTTTGGTGTTGTTTGGGGCATTAATTACTACAATTCACATCAAATTTTAGGCAGTCTATTGCAAGCGCTAACGTTGGCGATGAGCGTCATTCCGGAAGAAATTCCAGTGGCATTTGCCTCATTTATGGCTTTAGGCGCCTGGCGACTACTCAAAATGGGCATCATCGTCAAGCAAACGAAAACAGTTGAAACTTTAGGAAGTGCCACAGTGATTTGCACAGACAAAACGGGAACCATTACCGAAAACCGCATGACGTTGGCGCAATGGTTTACTTTCTCAGATAACCTACTGCATGTTCCAACGGATCAGAGAAGTGATTTAGACAATGAACTGCTCAGTTTATCCATGTGGTCGAGCGAGCCCATCCCATTCGACGCCATGGAAATCGCTTTGCATGAAGCATATTCAAAATTAGAATCTACGGATGAACGACCGAATTACAAATTAATATACGAATATCCGTTAAGTGGCAAACCACCGATGATGACGCATATTTTTGAAAATGGAAAAGGAAACCGCATCATCGCTGCCAAAGGCGCTCCCGAAGCGATCATGTCGTGTTGCTCGCTTTCAGATACACAAACCAAGCAAATCCATGATGCCATTACCACCATGACGCAAGAAGGCTACCGCGTTTTAGGGGTTGGCGTAACTACTTTTGATGGAAACAATTATCCGAAAACGCAACAAGAATTTGCTTTTCAATTTAAAGGACTCGTCGCGTTTTATGACCCGCCGAAAGCGAATATCAAAGCAGTTTTTGAAACGTTTTACAAAGCTGGTATCCAAGTGAAAATTGTCACAGGTGACAACGCCGCCACCACCACCACGATTGCCAATCAAATTAATTTTAGAAATGCACATCAAACGCTAAATGGCGATGAACTTATGACCATGGACGATGCTACTCTAAAAACCAAAGTCATGGAAACCAGCATCTTCACCCGTATGTTTCCAGAAGCAAAACTCAAAATCATCAAAGCGCTTAAGGACAATAATCAAATTGTAGCGATGACCGGCGACGGTGTCAATGATGGACCCGCATTGAAGTCCGCACACATTGGCATTGCCATGGGTAAAAAAGGAACCGAGATTGCGAAAGAAGCTGCCAACCTCATCTTAATCGACGACGATTTCTCGAAAATGGTCGATGCGATTGCGATGGGAAGAAAAATCTACCTCAACCTCAAAAAAGCCATCCAATATATCATCTCGATTCACATTCCGATTATTCTCATTGTCTTTATTCCACTGGCATTAGACTGGATATTTCCTAACCTCTTCACGCCTGTTCATATTATATTTTTAGAGATTATCATGGGGCCAACTTGTTCGATTATCTACGAAAATGAACCTATGGAAATCGATTTGATGCTGCAAAAACCGCGACCGCTATCGAACACCTTTTTTAATTGGAAAGAAATCCTCATGAGCATTATCCAAGGATTGGTCATCACGGGCGGTTTACTGCTAGTCTACCAATATTGCGTCACGGATTCCTGCACCGAAAATCAAACCCGAACCACTGTTTTCCTCACACTGATTGTCGCCAATATTTTTATGACGTTGGTTAACCGTTCTTTTCACTATTCGATTTTCACCACGATTCGATATAAAAACAATTTGGTGCCGATGATTATTGGAATCACCATCGGAATCACTCTTTTACTTCTTTGGGTTCCGTTGTTTTCAAAGTTCTTTCGATTTGAAATGATCACAACCACGCAACTACTGGTAAGCGTTGGTGTTGGAATGGTTTCGGTGTTGTGGATTGAAATTTATAAATGGATGAGAAGACGCGGATGATGGTTGAATTGGTGAATCGTTGAATCGTTGAATCGGTTAACCGAACTTCCGATTAAACGATTAAACCCTAGCCCGGATTGGAGCAAGTATCCTCGCAGAGATACTGCGAAAAGCCGGATTAGCTCCTAATGAAACTCGCCAAACAACTTCGACGCTTCGTTATAACTGCTTTCGAAACTCATTGGACTTGTATTCGTATTCGCCTTTTGAGCCGTAAAGTACGACAACATTTTCTCCGTTGGCATATTGCCAGTCAGATCGTCTTTTGCCATCGGACAGCCGCCAAAACCTTGAATGGCGCCATCGTAACGACGACAACCAGCTTTGTAAGCAGCATCGATTTTCTCAAACCATTTATCGGGCGTTGTATGCAAATGCGCTCCAAACTCAATGCTCGGATATTGTGGAATCAAATTCGAAAACAAATAGGAAATAACCTCCGGTGTCGAGCTACCAATCGTATCAGATAACGACAGAATCTTTACGCCCATGGTTGATAATTTTTGCGTCCACTCGCCCACAATTTCCACATTCCACGGATCACCGTATGGATTGCCAAAACCCATCGACAAATACGCGACAACTTCCTTGTTACTGGCATCGGCAATGTTGAGAATTTCTTCTAACGTCACCAACGATTCTGCGATAGTCTTGTGGGTATTTCGCATCTGGAAATTCTCCGAAATCGAAAAAGGAAAACCCAAATACTGTATTTCTTGATGTGTGGCGGCAGCTTGCGCTCCTTGTGTATTGGCAATAATGGCGAGCAATTTACTGGTGGTTTGCGACAAATCGAGTTGGGCTAAAACCTCCGCAGTGTCTTGCATTTGTGGGATGGCTTTCGGAGAAACAAAACTCCCGAAATCGATGGTATCAAAACCCACGCGCAACAGCGACTGAATATACATCACCTTTCGTTCCGTGGGAATAAAAGGTTTAATGCCTTGCATGGCATCGCGCGGACATTCGATGATTTTGATTGATTCCATAGAGCGCCAAAGATAACAAAGTATTGTATTTTACGAAATCGTTTTCTTGTAATAATTCAAATCCATTGGATGCAATAATAACTGAATTCAAAATTTTATAAAAACCACATAGAGTCATAGAAAAAAAAGAGTTGTAGAGACCAACTTATTGTTTCACATAGCTATTGTTTGCTATGATAAAATGAAATGTCTTGATGATTTTGATAAAAACTATGTTTCTATGTGGTTGTAAAATAACGTACTTAATAGACTAAAATAGAAACCTTACAATCTCTCCAAAATCTTCTTATTAATTGCTTTGACCAAGGCTGGACCTTCGTAGATAAAACCAGTATACAATTGCACTAAACTGGCGCCAGCTTCCAATTTCTCGATTGCATCTTCGGCCGTATGAATGCCTCCTACTCCAATAATCGGAAAGGCTTTATTGCTTTTCTCTGATAGAAATCGAATGACTTCTGTCGCACGTTTTGCCAAGGGTTTTCCGGATAGTCCGCCTGTTTCCTTTTGGTTGGACGATTGCAATCCGTCTCTAGAAATCGTGGTGTTTGTAGCAATGACGCCAGCAATTTTAGTGGTTGCTACAATATCGATAATGTCTACTAATTGTTCATTGGTTAAATCTGGCGCAATCTTTAGTAGAATCGGCTTGACTTTCGGCTTGGTTTCATTCTTATCTTGCAACGTTTGCAGCAATTGCGTCAAAGGTTCTTTGTCTTGTAACGCTCTTAAATTCGGCGTGTTAGGGGAACTTACATTCACTACAAAATAATCAACAACGTCATACAACGCATCGAAGCAGATTTCATAGTCGGAAGTCGCTTCTTCGTTAGGTGTAGCTTTATTCTTACCAATATTACCGCCAATCAAAACGCCGTTATTTTTTTTCAATCGCTCGACGGCTGCTACCACTCCACCATTATTAAATCCCATTCGATTGATAATCGCGCTGTCTTCCCTCAAACGAAAAAGTCGCTTTTTAGGATTGCCTTCTTGAGCTTTTGGCGTGACCGTACCGATTTCAATAAATCCAAATCCAAAGTTGGATAATTCTTCATACAACTTCGCATCTTTATCGAAACCTGCTGCTAGTCCAACGGGATTTTTAAACTTTAGTCCAAAGACTTCACGTTCTAATCTTTGGTCATCAACGGTATATAAAGATTTACAAAGCCAAGAAAATCCTGGAATCCTATTCAAAATGCGAATCCAAGAGAAAGTAAAATAATGCACTTCTTCAGGATCAAACCAAAAAAGTATCGGACGAATGAAGAGTTTGTACATGCTGTGTTGTTGTTTGACAAAAGTAAAAATTACTTCAGAGTAAATTCTATTTATTAAAACAAATTTTATTTATCTTTAAACTTCTAAAACTTTACGCCATGGAAATAACTGCCAAACTTATCACCCACAAATTTCAAAAGCGAATCGCTGTTTATTTTGAAAAAAACGCCGCATTAATCGTAAGGATCAGGTCTGTTAAAGGCGCGCGATGGAGTCAAACTCGCAAATGCTGGCACGTTCCCAATACCGAAGAAAATCGCAATCGTTTCAAGATCATAGAACCCATCATTCGATATCCTTCTGCTGATGGAAAAGTTCAATTGAAGAAATTTGAAGATTGGCTTAAATCCCGGCGCTACAGCGAGAATACCATTCGAACTTACACAGAAGCTTTGAAAATGTTTTTGACGTATTTCAATTATAAATTGGCGGCTGAAATCACCAATGAAGATTTGATTTTATACAACAACGACTACATTCTTAAGAATAAATTATCGCCCTCATTTCAAAATCAGATTGTCAATGCGATTAAGTTGTATTATTCGACGGTTCAAAACAAAAAGATCGTGATTGAACATATTCACAGGCCAAAGCGTGAGAAGTTGCTTCCGAATGTTTTGAGTAAAGAAGAAGTGAAACAGATTTTGGAAGCCCATGTGAATGTGAAGCACAAAGTCATGTTATGTTTGATCTACAGTTGTGGCTTGCGGAGAAGCGAACTACTAAATCTGAAACCCCACGACATTGACTCGAAGCGAAACCTCATTTTTATATATCAAGCCAAGGGCAAGAAAGACAGGATTGCGCCATTATCTCCGAAAATACTAGAGATGTTGAGATCGTACTACACAGGTTACAAACCCAGTATTTGGTTATTTGAGGGGCAAAACAAAGGAGAACAATATTCTGCCAAGAGTTTACAAAGCGTCTTAAAGAATGCTGTTTCCAAAGCGCGAATAGATAAGCCAGTCACGTTGCATTGGTTGCGTCATAGTTATGCCACGCATTTACTAGAAAGTGGCACAGATCTTCGCTACATTCAAGAACTATTGGGCCACAGAAGTAGCAAAACCACGGAAATCTATACGCATGTCAGCACGAAGAGTTTACAACTAATAAAAAGTCCATTTGATGACTTATAATGATTATATTAGCGCATCTAAAGTCCCATCCAAAACATACCTATCTCATCTAGAAAGTTTGTTTTTGTATGATTTTATGGGACATATAAGAGAGTTGTGCGATAGCAATTCCAAAAAACCGCAAAAAACTGAATTACAAAAGATTATAAAAAATAAATGGCAGAATTTTTAACTACAAGCGGAACTTCTTTTAACTTAGAAAACATAATTCTAGAGGCGAAAACAAAACTAATTTTAGTTTCACCATATTTACAAATTTCAAAAACATTTTATGAACGATTAAAAGATGCTTCAAATCGAAATGTTGCGATTAAAATAATTTATGGGAAAAATGATTTAAAAGAAACCGAAAAAAAACAAATTGCAGAACTTGATAATTTAGAATTATTTTTCTTTGAAAATTTACACGCAAAATGTTACTTCAATGAAAACAAAATGATAATAACTTCAATGAATATGTATCAGTTTTCGGAGAAGAATAACCGCGAAATGGGAGTTTTAATTAGTCGAAAACTTGATACGGAACTTTTTGAGAAAGCCGTAAATGAAACTTTATCAATTATTAAATCAGCAGAAAAAGTTGAACTTATTAAAAAAGTAATTTACAAAGAAAAAACCGAACAGAAATCAAGAACAAATTATAAAAAAGCATTTTGTATTCGTTGTAATGAAAAAGTAAGAACCGATATTGAAAAACCGTTTTGTAACGATTGTTATAATGAATGGAATAGATTTAGAAATCCTGAATATATAGAAAACTATTGTCATTATTGTGGAGATAGAGCAGAAACAACAATGTGGAAACCTATTGAAAAAGAGTGTTTTAATAATTACAGGAATGAAAATTAATACTTAACTTTGCCATCGCACAACAGCGGTTTGGCGCAATTGGGGTTTTAGGCGAACTTTAAAGTTGGTTTTGTACTTGGAAGTTCGGTCATTAATTTAGACATTTGGCTTACCAAATCCCCAACTGACGCCAAGCCACGAGACGTTATATGCCATTTCATGAAAAAAATCCGCTGAAAATTTCATTTTATACCAAAAGTTGGTATATTTGAAATAAAAAAAGTCATGGCAAAGAATACATCGATTTTACTGGGAAATCATTTTGAAGAATTTATAAGTGAGGAAATTGCCTCTGGACGCTTTAGTTCAGCAAGCGAAGTTATAAGAACTGCTTTACGATTGTTAGAAATAGAAGAACAAAAAGTCAAGCAATTAAGATACGAAATTGAAGTAGGCGAAAAAAGTGGAATGGTTTCGAATTTTGATCCAGAAGCACATTTAGCTAAACTTCAGAAAAAGCACTTATGAAGAATAATTACCGCATAAGTAAACAAGCTTTAGAAGATATCGATAAGATTTGGCTATATACATTAGAAAATTGGTCACTAAATCAAGCGAACCATTATTATCGCCTAATTTACCAAGAAATAGATTTTATTGTTGAAGATTTTGAAAGTGGAAAAGATATTGGAAAAATAAAATCTGGTTACAGACAAACAAAAATTAAATCACATTTGATTATTTACAAAATGGCTGAAGATAATGTGATTGAAATTGTTAGGGTTTTGCATCAGATGATGGATATTCCAAATCGACTATAAGAAACGGCATATAACAGCAGTCACGTCTCATTGCTCGATTTTCTTAGCCGGAACATTTTCTTCACGAAAAAAATCTATCTTAGTGGAGAAATTGCGGTTCGCTTTTCCGCAACAATACGTGGCTGCGAAACGT
>JAYVZG010000017.1:0-5238 GCA_043783565.1 Flavobacterium sp.
TTTCAATTAATTTTCCAGTACTATCAATCAAATCAAAAGACAATTCAGAAAGATTAGATTTGTTTAATGTAAGCGTTAAAGAATCATTGGTAGGGTTTGGATAAGCCATTAGGTCAAGTTGAATTTCTAATTCTTCTTTACCTAAAACAGTAAAAATTTCATAGGGCTGTTGTATTCCTTGAGCCATTGTACCATTTATTCCAGTAGTAGTATATGTAATTTGCCCTATACTGTAGGACATATTTCCACCGCTACCAGTAGTATTTCCTCCAGAGGCTATTGTTTCTTGATGTGTTTGACAATAAGATATTTGCAATACTAAAGTTGAGGCTAGCAAGAAAAATTTATTTTTTAATTTTTTTGTAATCATAGTATTTTATTAAAAAGCTTTTACACCACGAACTTTATAAGCATAAGTTTTATTTCTTGTCGATACACTGTTAGAACCGAAATCAATTACATTAGCAGAGCTAAAAAGTGCTATTGATTCAGTACTACTCCAATAAAAACCACTTGATAATAATAGACTATTTCCTCCAGAAAAAAGAGCTTTATTCAACTCAAGATGATTAAGATAGAGTTTTGTTAGTTCATCAATACTAGGCAGATACCATCCAGAACCCAGAGTTGCAATGTATGTTGCCGCTGGGCTATCCGTCATCAATACGGTATTGTAAACACCATCCCAAGTGCGATTAGCATTTACTAATGTTGGCGTTGTTTGCCACGCTGCATTACTCTCTATCAGCGATACTACAAATCCATGTTCCAATCCATCATTACCCTTATACAATTCATAAATAATTCCTCCCAAGTAAGGTTCTCCTAGATAGTGCACAAAACCGCCTACTTGTGTATTGGCACTAAATAAGGCATAGGGCACACTCAAGAGTTGGCTAGTGCCAAAAATGTTATAGTTGATACCGCCAGTAGGGTCGGTTTCGGTTTTTATAAAATAAGGACCATTTGCCCAGTTAATGGTTGCAAAAGTGTTGGTTACTGGTGTACCAGTACCAATTTCTATAGTTACCAAGCCATTGGCATTAGTAGTTGGGGTTTGGGTTTCGGCATATGCCACAGTGCCTGTTATTGTGCCTTGCAAAACACTTATTTTCATGCCTAATGCTGTATTGGTTAGAAGTGTATTACTCGCATTGCGAAGTACCGCTTGGTAACTCATTTTTTGTGGGGCTTGACTATTTACATTTTGCAGGACAAAAATTGCAAAAACATAAAGTAATTTGTTTATGAAACTATTTATTTTCATAATGATTTTTTAAAAAGACTTGATTGCACGAAATTTGTGAGTACCGTTCTTAACATTCTGACTTAATACACCAGCAGAGAAGCTAAATGTTTGTGCATAAGTAAAACTCTGTTCTGTACTACTCCAATAAATGTTGTCAATTAATAATGTATTTGCTCCTGTAAAAAGAGCTTTATTAATTTCAAAACGTTTAAAATATAGTTTTGCTAATTCATCTATACTTGGCAGATACCAACCAGGACCTAAAGTTGCGATGAAAGTTGCTACAGGACTATCAGTCATCAACGCTGTATTATAAGCCCCATCCCATGTTCGGTTGGCATTTACTATAATTGGTGTTGTTTGCCAAGTATCATAACTCTCAATTAAAGATATTACAAGACCATGTTCCAAACCATCATTCCCTTTGTAAATATAATAAATAATTCCTCCCAAGTAAGGTTCTCCTATGTAATGAGTAAAGCCACTTACTTGTGCATTGGCACTAAACAACGCATAGGGCACACTCAAGAGCTGACTGGTACCCGAAATGGTATAGTTGGAACCTCCTGTGGGGTCGGTTTCGGTTTTTATAAAAAAAGGTCCGTTTGCCCAGTTAATGGTTGCAAAAGTGTTGGTTACTGGTGTGCCAGTACCAATTTCTATAGTAACCAAGCCATTGGCATTGGTAGTTGGGGTTTGGGTTTCGGCATACGAGACAGTGCCTGTTATTGTGCCTTGCAAAACACTTATTTTCATGCCTACTGCCGTATTGGTTATTAGTGCATTACTTGCATTGCGAAGTACGGCTTGATAACTCATTTTTTGTGGGGCTTGCGCAATAGCAGATTGCAGATTGAGGCATGCGATAAGCAGCAGCATTGTTTTGCAAATAGAATTTAATACTACTTTCATCAGAAAAATTTTAAATAATTATCAAAAATACAAATTAAAAATGAGTACACTGCATTTTTAAATTGTTTTTTTTGATATACTACATTTTTTATAACTATGCTAAAATAAATATGTTAAAATTTATATATATATATATATATATTGTTAATAAAATAGTTAAAATAAAAATTTTTGTAAGAAAAATTTATTTACATTTGAGAAATAAATAGCTATTAGATTTTATCATCTCATCCTTTTTTTAATCCTTAAAACACTTTATAATGAAAACAAAAATTATTTTATTCGTTGCATTTGCAACAATGATGGCAAATACTAGTTTTTCTCAATTTGTAACATCAGGTTCGTCTCTTGCGACCAATTTATGGTCTGGCGGTGCGGTTGGTGTTGGTTATACAACCGTGCCAGCTTACGGGACAAACAAATTTTTAGTTAACGGGAATTCACTTTTTACAGGAAACTCCCAAGTAACAGGTTTTACAGGACTTGGTACTGCCGCTAACATATCGTACCGATTGTCGGTAACAGGAAACTCTCTTTTTTCGGGAAATACTACAATTGGTGCAGTACCTACTACAGGGCTTGCAACCAGCTTAACGGTAAGTGCTGCGGCCAATGATTCGGGATTGCGACTGGCAACCTTGCCCAACACCGCTGCAGTGAGCACCAGTAATAACGGAAAGTTGCTTGGTGTAGACTCTTTTGGCAAAGTAATATTAGTGAGCGCAGGAACACCTTGGAACTTGACAGGAAATGCAGGTACAGTAGCAGCAACCAATTTTATTGGAACTATAGATGATATTGATTTAGTTTTTAAAAGAAATTCTATAAAATCGGGATTATTAGCAACAACAAATACAACTTTTGGTTTAAATTCAGGTTTATCATTAACAGCTTCCTCCCCAGCAAATACTCTCATTGGTGTTAACTCTGGTCAAGCTGTAACTAGTGGTGCAGGCAATGTTTTTCTGGGCATTGATGCAGGAAAATTAGAAACTAATTCAAGAGTAAATACATTTGTTGGAGCTTCTGCAGGTCAACGTCATACGGGAGGGACTGGAAATACAGGGGAATTAGATGCTGTCACAGGATTTCCAGTAAGCGGCAATGGTAATACATTTGTGGGTGAAGATACTGGCGGTACTACTGGAACAGAATGTACCTATCTAGGCATAAAATCTGGTGCTTATGCCAATGGATCAAACAATATTTATATAGGAGCCTTTACGGGAGTTGGAATAACAGGAAATAATAATACATTTATTGGAAGTAATATAGCACCATCGGTTACTACAGTTTCTAATTCGGTAATTATTGGTGATGGATCAGGCAATCAAAGAATAAAAATTGACAATCTTGGTGCTACAACTATTACCGCTTTAGCGGGGACTAATACAGGTAAAGTTCTTACTGCTGATGCTACGGGTAAATTACTACTTGTGGCTAACACGGGCGGTGCCACTATTTATGCAGCTGACGGTACTTTAACTGGTACTGCAAGCACTAGAAAAATGACAATGAATGGAAATAATTTACACTTTGATACAGGCACCACTTCTAGTAAAATTTATATAGGAACATCTCCAGTAATTCCTGCAACAGGGAATTATAAACTATATGTTGAAGGCGGTATTTTAACAGAAAAGGTTCGAATTGCACTAAAAGTAACAACTAACTGGGCAGATTATGTTTTTGCAAACGATTATAAATTGGCTCCATTAAATGAAGTCGAAAAATATTATACCGCCAACAAGCATTTACCAAACATTCCGTCTTCACAAGAATTGCTACAATCGGGTCTTGACTTGGCAGCCATGCAAGCCAAACAAATGGAGAAAATTGAAGAATTGACCCTGTATATTGTTGCACAAAACAAGGCGATTGAAGATTTGAAACAGCAAGTTGAAACACTACTTAAAAAATAAAAATTATGAAAAAATATATATTGTTTTTAGCATTTTTTTTGTTTATAAATAATTTGTTTGCACAAATCATTACACCAGTTTTTAGTGAGATTCCAAATTTATATTATCCAACTTGTTATGAAACAGCAATTTCTAATCTACCAATGAGTGATAATAATAGCTTATATGGTATTTGGTGGACTTATGATTTCGAACTACAGGCAAATGTACAAGTCACAAGTATTGATTATGAAAGTCCATATGCTTATAATTATTATTGGTTTATTCCAAATCCTTCACCAGGAAAAGTATTTAATGTTTTTTTGTTTTATTTATCACATTATGCAGATACTTACCCATACTTTAATTTAACGAGTCCAATTTGTACTACAACAGTATTTCCTGTATTGCCTACTACTTCGGTTAATAATATTGTGGGTACTTGGTCCCCAACAACTATATCATCAACATATACGGGTAAATATGTATTTAGACCAACAAATACTTGTATGTTTCCTGCCGCAGTGAATTTTACTTTCAATACACCACAAGACTGTTCCTGTGGAGGTTTTTCATCGCTAGAAGGTCCCGAAGCTAATACCTCAAAAATTTATGAATCCTTTTTTGAAGTTGTAACTTCGAACAATTATAGTATTTCAGGAAATAAAACGATACAACTATATAGTTTGGCTTTTGTAGACTTATTACCAAACACGTCTATAGAAAGTCTGAATTTTTTTGAAGCTAGTATTGGCAAATATTATTGTTTTCAAGACCAACGTCCAGCAAACACAAATTTGAATATTCGGGATAATGACGAACTCAAAAATAATAACATACGTTTGACGGTTGCGCCCAATCCATCTTCTAGTACCATTGAAGTGATGTTAAATAATGCAACATTCAATAAAGTCATGATAACCTCAATAGACGGAAAAACAATGTTAGCTGCCCCAGTAACTAACAACGAATCCTTTCAAGTAGATGTAAGTACTTATGCTAATGGGATGTATATTATTTCTGTAATTGATAAAGAGGGCAAAGTATACAATCAAAAACTTATTAAAAACTAATTTGGATAGCTTTTTAAAACAAAAAACTTCTCTTCATGGGAAGTTTTTTGTTAAACTAATTCTCGTTAACTGCCAAAGAGTGGAAGGTTTAGGAGTATAATCC
>JAYVZG010000018.1:0-14897 GCA_043783565.1 Flavobacterium sp.
GTTGCCATATTTTCTGCCATTATAATCCAAGTGGGTTGAATTAATCATGTTAGGGACAGAAAAAGCTACGTAGTATTTTTGAGTATAATAGAACAATCCAGTCCCGATATTCAAAAACGTATTGCTCGTATTTTCAGCAAAGGCTGGGTCATTCGGATCGGGAACAAATCCGTTTCCTATTTCACTAAACAAAGCTACTTTATGAAAAGTGGCTCCTGCTTTTAATCCAAAAGCCAATCGATGTTCTCCTCCTAAATTTAAAGTATACGAAAAATCACCGTATACATTATTTTCCACAACGGGTCCTATTTTGTCGGAAATAATCGACAATCCGACACCTACATTTTTCCCAACGGGTAATGACCCTGATAGCGAAAAGGTAGAAGGTGCTCCTTCAACATCAACCCATTGTTTGCGATATAATAATCCAAATGACAAATTTTCTTTCGAACCTGCATACGCCGGATTGATGACGTTCATATTATACATGTATTGTGTATAATGTGGGTCTTGTTGGGCATTGGAAATACAACTAATAAATAGGGCAAATACTAGAATTAAATAGGCGTTTTTCATTTTAAGATTTTAAAATTAATTATTAAATTCATTAGTTTTCTTTATTAATATAAACCCAACCGGTTTTCGATTTTCCAGTTTCAAAATTGATTACATAAAAATAAGTTCCGTCAGGTAATTCTTTACCAGAATTGGTTTTACCATTCCATTCTTTTTTGTAATTTGATTTAGAATAAACTTCAGTTCCGTAGCGATTATAAATTTCTAATTCAGTTACATTTAAATTACTTAAATCAAAAAAATCATTTAATTCATCATTATTTGGTGAAATACCTTTTGGTATTTTGCAATACACCGAAGGAATACTAATAATTTGGGTTTTTTCACAGCCATCATTATAAGTTAAGGTTGCCTTATAAACACCTTTTTTAGTAATGATTACCGATGATTCATTTGAAATGATTTCATTGGCTTCATTATACCAAACATAACTACTATTTGAGTCTGGAATTTCATCAATACTCAAAACAAAATCAGTTCCGTCACAACCCGTATTGATTATAAATACAGGAGCTTCAACGACAGTAACGGTCAATGTAAAAATGGAAGCACAAAGACTGTTTAAAGGTGTAAAAGTATACACTGCAATTCCTAAAATTGAATTGTTGATTTCAAAAGGGCTCCAATATCCTTCAATTCCATTGTTAGATGTGGTTGGAAGAGGCGGTATTGGACCTTCACTAATTGGAATATAACAATTCGTTAAAGTAGTACCAAAATCAAAAATAGGTGTCGCGTTGTCATTTACGACAATTTCCATTGATTGACTGGTAGCACATTGATTTGGATTTGGTGTAAAAGTATAAGTTGTAGTTTGTAAATTGTTTATCGGAGGTGACCAAATACCTGATATACTATTGACAGAAGTTGTGGGTAACGCAAGCAATGGATCTCCAATACAAATAGGATTAACTAGATTAAAAACGGGAATTACATTTGGTAATACGGTCACTGTTAAAGTAAATACAGTAGCACATTGATTCGTATCTGGCGTAAAAGTATACGTATTAGTTCCTAGTAATTGGGTATTAATACCTACTGGATTCCATGTTCCCGTTATTGCATTATCTGAAAAAGTTGGCAATGGAGCATTAATTGGAGTTCCAAAGCAATAGGTTTCTGCTGAATTAAAAGGGAAAGTTGGAGCTACAACAGTTCCATTGACATTGATTTGAAGTGTAGTCGTAGTTGCACATTGATTTGGATCTGGTGTAAAAGTATACGTTGTAGTAGCTGTGTTATTCAAGGCAGGTGACCAAGTACCTGTGATATTATTTAAGGAAGAAGTGGGTAATGGATTGAGAATACCTCCAGAACAAATAGAAGCTATTGGATTAAAAATCGGAGTTGTAGCTGGATTAACAGTTATGGTAACTGATTTGGATAGATTGCAAACAGTAAGAGGACCTTCAAAAGAAATATCATCAATGGCAAAATCATTTCCTCCAGGAGCTAATTCTCTGTCATACAAACAAATTTGAGCTGTTGTATTATTTCCAGAATTCCACACATACAATCTTTGTATCCATCCACATGTTGTCGAAGGAGCAAATGCACTTCCAATAACATTTCCGTTGATAACAACGTCGATATCCGCTGGATTAGGTGTGGCAACAGTTTGAATCCAATATTTGAAAGTATAATTTTGATTTGGAGTTACTACAATGGTTTGACACCAAACTTTATCATTTCCTCCATTTACAATAGAACCATCAACCACTAGCATATTTCCTGTCCCCGAAGTGTGATCGGTACAACCAGAAAATCCAGATTCCCATGCATTCGCATTCATTACGATTCCATAGGCTCTTTGATTACCTGTTGGATTGTTTGGGGAGTAATAAATATAATCCGTTTGAAAACCAATTTTTCCAGAGGAGAAATTTCCATTAAAAATCAAATTGGTTGAGCTGGAACTTGAAGAAGTAAAAGTATAAGTCGTTGTTTGACTTGGAGAAACTATAGGATTCGGACTGGTTGGGGCTATCAAAGAATTGTCTAATGGGGAAGAGGTCCAATTACATCCGGTTGAATTTCCACTAATTGAAAGAGTGGTATTTTCTCCAGAACAAATTGTTGTTGGATTACTAATAGTTAGGTCTTGTGGGTCTGTGAGTATTATATTATTAATAGTAATTTCACCATCTGCTCCTTCTAGAATTCGTAATGTATAGGTTCCAGCTCCTAGACCAGTAAAAATACCTGTTGCATTATTAATTGGAGAAGGAAAGTCTAGAAAATAAACGTAAGGTGGATTTGCACCTGCACCATATCCAATAATATAACCATCCATAGCACCAGGGCAGGAAGGGTTTACAGCAGAATATGTTAAAGAAAACGGTTGTGGCGGACCAAATAATTCAAAATCATCCACAGCAAAATCATTTCCTGTATCATTCGTAATGTTGTCCCATAATTCGAAATTGACACAACTGTTCGTTGGAATAAAAGTATATATTACCTGTTGCCAACCTGCATTTGGTATAGGTGCTTGAGCAAAACCAGCTACCAAAGTTACATTGCTAGCATTATTAAATTGATATCCTATATCCGCTCTTGTAATGTTATTGGTAACTTCTGTTGATACAGATTTTATCCAATAACTAAAAGTATACGTAACACCAACAGTTAATCCACAAATTCCTCCTCCGTTATTTCCAGCTCTCCAAAATCTTTGTGAACCTCCAGTATTAGTAGCATCAACTACTAACATATTTCCAGACCCAGTGGTATGATCTCCACCAGAGATAAAAAAATTCACATTCATCGGTTGCGGATTAGTCGTAACCGCATAATTTCCTGGAGAGGTATTTCCCGAAAAAGGAATGGAAATCGCATTATAAAAATTGCTATTAATATTAAAACCTACACCGTTTCCTCCGCTTTCAAAATCACCATTATTTAAAAGATTTTGGCTTTTAATTGTGGATAAATTAAAAATGAAAAAACTAATAAGCAGAAGTACCTTTTTTAGCATTTTTTTGAAATTCTATCTATTTTTTAGTAATGTTTTTTAATACAGCTTTGTCGGAATAATTGATAACTTCTAATATAATTTCTTGATTTTTAGCTGTTTTTCCTTCAATAATGTAGCGTTTTCCACTTCCAATTTGAATGTTGCTTTGATCAAAATCTACATCACCATACGTTAGGGAGTTTTTAATGTCGGTACTATCAATCCAATTTTGTGAAAGTATCGTAACAGCTTGATCGGAATATTGAAAAGGTTTGTTTCTTAAGTCATTCAAGACTCGGGCATTTGGAAAATAGTTGCAACGAGTATCTTTACCAATAAAAACAGCTGTTACAAAAAATAATCCCATTGTAAATCCTATTAAATAATAGGCAAATCGATAACGTAATCTCATAGTAATTTTTTTCGCAAATGTAAAGTAAAGTTGTTTTAAAATACAATTAAATTGATATCACTATCAGGCAAATCAAACCAATCTCCAATGGCTTTGTTCGTTAGAATTCCATGATATAAATACACGCCATTTTTCAAACCTTTATTGCAACGAATAGAACTTTCTATGCCGCCATCTTCAGCTATTTGAAGCAAATACGGCGTGATAATATTGCTAATAGATAAGGAAGCTGTTTTAGAATATCGAGATGGAATATTGGGCACACAATAATGAACAACATTACTTTTAATGAAGGTTGGTTTTTCATGCGTTGTAATTTCTGAAGTTTCAAAACATCCTCCAGTATCAATACTAACATCTACGATAACAGCTCCTTTTTTCATATGTTCAACCATGGTTTCTGTAACAACTACTGGGCAGCGGTCTTTTCCTCGCATGGCTCCAATGGCGACATCACAACGGCGAAGCGCTTTCAATAAGGCTTTAGGTTGAATAGTAGAAGTAAAAATACGTTGACTCAAATTATTCTGCAATCGTCTTAATTTGGTGATAGAATTGTCAAAAACTTTTACGTTGGCTCCTAAGCCTAAAGCAGTTTTTGCGGCGAATTCACCAACAGTACCGGCTCCTAAAATCACAACATCGGTAGGAGGAACACCCGTAATGTTTCCAAAAAGTAATCCTTTACCAAATTGATTGTTGATCATCAATTCGGCAGCAACAAGAACAGACGCTGTTCCTGCAATTTCGCTTAAAGACTTTACTGCGGGATACGAACCATCTTCATCCTTAATATATTCGAAAGCTAAAGCCGTGATTTTCTTTTTTGATAAGGCTTCAAAATATTCTTTCTTTCTTGTTTTCAATTGAATCGCAGAAATAACAATGGTTTGTGGATTTACCAATTTGATTTCAGCCATAGTGAGTGGTTCCACTTTAAGAAGCATTGGGCAACTCAATACTTTTGAGGTATCTGTAGTAATTTCAGCGCCAGCATCATTGTATTCCTTGTCAGTATAGCTCGCGCTTAATCCAGCACCCGATTCGAGCATCACTCGATGACCATGAGAGGTCAATGAATTGACAGCATCTGGTGTTAAACATATACGACGCTCTTGATAACTTGTTTCTTTTGGAATTCCAATAAAGAGTTCACTTTTATGTCTAGCAATTTCAAGTTTTTCCTCTTGTGGAAGTAGTTGTTGTTTGGTAAATGGAGTCAATGCCATAATGCTACTTTCTATTTTCGGTCTAAGTTATGAAAAAGGGATTAAGTAGCCAAGTTTTTAAAAAAGAGAAAGTAAATTATCCTATAACTTTATAGAAACTCCAATTCTCTAGCACCATTGGAAAGTGCTTTAATTTTAATTATGCTATGTTCATTTGGAATTAAAGTTGGGATTTTTTCTGCCCATTCAATAAAACACCAATGCCCAGAAAAAAGGTATTCTTCCATTCCCATATCATAGGCTTCGGATTCATTTTTAAGACGATATACATCAAAGTGATAGACAAAATCTTCGGAATCGGTTTGGTATTCGTTTACCAAAGAAAAGGTAGGGCTACTTGTGGCGTCAATTACACCAATAGATTTAGCTAAAGCTTTGATTAGTGTCGTTTTACCAGCGCCCATTTCGCCATAAAAAAGAATAACTTTTTTGGGGTTTTGTGAGAGAATTTCTTTCGAAACTGCACTGATTTCATCTAATGTAAAAACAATTTTCAAGGTTTTTATTTTGGATTAAATATCATAAAAGGAATAATCATTTCTTCTAACGAAATTCCACCATGTTGGTAGGTATTTCTATAGTAACTTACATAATGATTGTAATTGTTTACGTAAGCAAGAAAGTAATCATTTTTGGCAAAGATATAGGAACTACTCATATTGATGGCAGGTAAACCTACTTTTTTTGGATCTTTTACGGCATAAACATCTCGATCTTCATAGGTTAAACTTCTTCCTGTTTTATAGCGAAGATTCAAACTTGTATTTTTATCACCAATTACTTTGGAAGGATTTTTTACATTAATAGTACCATGATCAGTAGTAATAATCAATTTAAATCCCATTTTCTGTGCTTGTTGTATAATTTCCAATAAAGGAGAGTTTTTAAACCAACTTAAGGTAATAGATCTATACGCTTTATCATCTGATGCCAATTCTTTGACAACATCCATTTCGGTTTTTGCATGGGACAACATATCAACAAAATTATAGACAACCGTTACTAAGTCATTGTCTTTTAATGCCTTAAAATTTTCGGCTAACTTTTTACCATTTGTTAAGTTGGTAATTTTAAAATATTCTTGTTTAATGTTTAGTCCTAATCGTTTTAAATGTGCCGTTAAAAACTCCGCTTCATACAAGTTTTTGCCGCCTTCTTCAACATCATTTTTCCAATAATCTGGAAATTGTTTTTCCATTTCTAAAGGTGTTAATCCAGAAAAAATAGCATTTCTAGCATATTGAGTTGCTGTTGGTAATATAGCAAAATACGGTACTTCTTTTTCTAATTTATAATGATTCGCAACGACACTTTCGATAGTTTTCCATTGATCGTAGCGTAAATTATCAATCACTACAAATAGTATAGGTTTAGCTTTGCTCTGTTCGGCTCCGCCTCGGGTGTCTTTCTTAGTTATTTCAGGCACGACTAATTCACGAAATAAATTGTGCGATTGAATGGGTTTATCCGCTTTTGGTGCAAACCAGCTTTCATAATTTTTTTCTATAAATTTCCCAAATTGAGTGTTGGCTTCTACTTTTTGAGATTCTAATATTTCCACCATACTTTGGTCTTCAATATTTTCTAATTTTAATTCCCAAAAAAGTAATTTTTTATAACATTCTACCCATTCTTCATAGGAATTCACCATCGCCATTTCCATCGCAATTTTTCTAAATTCTTTTTGATAATCTAGCGTAGTTTTTTGAGAAATAAGTCGTGAATGATCTAAATTCTTTTTAATACTTAATAAAATCTGATTTGGATTGACTGGTTTTATCAAATAATCGGCTATTTTCGAACCAATAGCTTCCTCCATTATATACTCTTCTTCACTTTTTGTAATCATAATTACTGGAGTTGAAGATTTCTTTTCTTTGATCTCAGACAAGGTTTCTAGGCCACTCATTCCGGGCATGTTTTCATCTAAAAAAACAATATCAAAATTACCTTCTTCAAAAATGTCTATAGCATCTCGACCATTATTGCAGGTGGTGACATGATAATCCTTTTTCTCTAAAAATAAGATATGTGGTTTGAGTAAATCAATTTCATCATCGACCCAAAGTATTTTGATTTGTTCCATAATTTAATTAGTGATTTTAAGTGGGCAATTTAGTACTAAAAGAACGAGGAGTTCTTAAATTTATTGTAAAATAAAAACTAGTTTTAAATATATAGAAGTTTAATTTTTAATTAAAATTTGACTTCATGATTGTGCTCTAATTTTAAATTGAATAGCTATATTTGCTTTCAGATAAAAAATATAGACAACCATTTATTATGGAATCAGTTACTCAATATTTTATGGCTGAAAAAAAGGAAAGTGTTTATTTCGTCGCAATTGGATTTTTGATGTGTATGCTTTCTTTATTTTATCTATTTATAAAAAAAGAACCCTATTATAATGGAATATCCTATGCATTTGTTTCTATAGGATTAATTCAATTGGTAGTTGGAATGTCGATTTTTTTGAGAAGTGATATTGATAACGTACGTGTTAATTATTCTATTCAAAAAGATCTTATTGCTATCAAAAAAGAGGAAATTCCTAGAATGAAAACTGTGATGACTAATTTTGTAATCTATCGTTGGGTAGAGATTGCTTTGATATTTATTAGTTTATTTTTGATATTTTTTTTCGCTTCTAAAACAATAGGCAAAGGAATTGGAATTGGACTATTAATTCAGTCTTCAATTATGCTATTGCTAGATTATTTTGCAGAACAAAGAGGTAAAATCTATTTGGATTTTTTGACTTCTTTATTTTAATTATTTACTTTTTTATTATTAATTTATTAATAAATTTATGAAAACAAAAATTTCGATACTACTTAGTTTTTTACTTTTTCAAGCGTATGCACAATCAACATACACTTCAAGTCAATATGCTGCAATTGGAGATAATTTTTATTTAACATCTGCCAATAATTTAGCGCTAGACTTTGAAACAACTGGAGCTAATTTCAGCTGGGATTTTTCAACATTAACTGGTACTTCTCAAAACCAATCACTCTTTAGAAATCCAACATCCACTGGATTTCTATGGCTATTTATTTATAATAGTAACAATACCAATTTATCTTCTACAAATAATGACTCCCAGACCTTAAATATTCCAGGGCAGGTGATTGGAGTTACGAATTCTAATGATTATTTTAAAAAATCTACAACAGATTTAAGACAAGTTGGAAGTGCTTATAAAGTAGATTATAACGGAACTCAAATTCCTATTACAAACCAATATACGGATTCTGATATCATCTATCGTTTTCCAATTCAATTTGGAAATACAGATACAGACAATTCCGCTTATACCATCAGTATTCCTAGTTTAATTTACCAAGAAAATACACTAGAACGTTCTAATGAAGTGGATGGGTGGGGAAGTTTACAAACTCCATATGGCAATTATACAAATGTTTTGCGAATGAAAACAACATTAATTTCTAACGATTCGATTGCGCTTCTTGGAAATGGATTGCCACGAACAATTCGCACCACTCGTGAATTAAAATGGTTTGATACTACACAGAAATACCCTGTGATGAAGGTAACTCAAAGCAATGCAACAGGAAATTGGGTAACAACAAATGTAGAATATTTAGACAGCCAACGTGATTTTCAAACGACAGCATTATTTACTTATGCTCCTCTAAATCCTGCTGCTGGTGACACTGTTTATTTCCAAAATTTAAGTACAAATGCAACGACATTTTTATGGAATTTTGACGACCCATCTAGTGGGGTTTCAAACACAAGCTCTGAAGAATTCCCGACACATATCTTTGCTTCCGATGGTGTTTATAATGTTCAATTGACCGCTAGTAATGGAACGTTTACTGCAACATATGATGTTATTATAGTAATTGGAAACCTGAGTATAACTCAAAATAATTCTGAATTTGAAAGCAATATTTTTCCTAATCCATTTTCGAATCATTTTACTATAAATAAAAAATTGGTAGAGGCTAATTATTTGTTAACTTCTATGAATGGTCAGGTAATTTATTCTGGAAAAAACATTGAAGAACAAGATTTCACTTCTTTAAAATCTGGAATTTATATAGTAACTTCATGGAATTCAAAAGAAATCAGGAAATATAAAATCATAAAAGAATAATAATTTTCAAGAAGTTTTAAGGGAAATTAACAAGCGATATTGTATTTGTTTATTAGTACCCTAGTTGAAAATGTATTGCAAGGGTCCTATCAGTGGCAATCTATAATAAGTGTATGTTTCGGTATTTTTATGTTAAGTTCTCTACTCTTTATTAATTGGCGCTCTTTAATTCAAAGAAAAGAATTTATATTAAATTTTAAAATATGGAAATAAATATTGTATATTGTCATCACAAATTTTAATAAATGGTTTGAATTGCCCCAAGCATAAGCAAATCTATAACATATGGGTTCAATTTTTAAATTAATTATTGTATTAATTTTTTCAATAGGAGGTTCCTATTTGATTTTATTGATGTTAAATTTTATATCCTTTAAAAAAAAAGGTATTGAAAAACATCAATTAAAAAATCGTTCTGATTTGTCTACAAATGAAAATTCAATTCCTAATAGTATAAAAAAGGAGTTAAAATAGATTTGTTTTTTTTCATATTTTCCTATTTTTTACATTAATCTTATTCCGCTTTAAATTAGTTGTAAATTCTTTTGTAACAAAAAAAGTATTTAATGACTGATTGTATTCAAATCAAAAATTTATCAATCATGAAAAAAGCTTTTTTGAAAGTCTTGCTATTAATGACTTTTCTCCTTCCAATTTTTAATACACATGCACAACAAAATCCTCCCATTTCAAAATATGATTATCATGATGTCTTTGCGCCAAATTTTTATACCAAGAACGGAACTGATACACGTTCAGCGAGTGGTCAACCTGGACCAAAATACTGGCAAAACAGAGCAGATTATCAATTGAATGCTCAATTAAATGAAGCTACAAATGAAATCATTGGAACTGAAATTTTAAATTACACAAATAATAGCCCTGATGCACTTTCCTTTTTATGGTTTAATGTCGATCAAAATTCATTTAAAGCGGATTCACGTGGAAATGCTGTAATTGGATTGAACGGAAGTAGAGGCGGAGCTAAAGGCGAGAAATTAGATGGTGGATTTAAAATTAAATCGATTGCAATTTTATCAATTTTGAATGGTAAAACTATCGAAAAGCAAGTGAGGTTTACTATTGAGGATACTCGTATGCAAATTCAATTGCCGCAAGAACTAAAAGCCAATGGAGCTAGTGTCAAGATTAAAATTGATTTTTCTTATATCTCTCCTAAGTATGGATCGGATAGAACTGGAATTGTTGATACTAAAAACGGTAAAATATTTACAATTGCACAATGGTATCCAAGAATGTGTGTGTATGATGATGTCAGAGGATGGAATACAAATCCCTATATTGGTGCTGAATTCTATTTAGAATATGGTGATTTTGATGTAGCTATTACTGCTCCTTCAAATCATATTGTAGTATGTTCAGGAGAATTAATCAATCCAACAGAAGTTTATACTACTGAGCAACAAAAAAGATGGGCACAAGCCAAACAAAGTGACCAAACCGTTATGATTCGCTCAGCGGAGGAAGTTATCAATCCTAATTCTCGCCCAGTCGGGAAACCAACATTAACATGGAAATTTAAAATTAAAAATGCAAGAGATGTTTCTTGGGCTTCTTCTGCTGCATTCATTATAGATGCTGCTAGAATTAATTTACCAAGTGGTAAAAAATCATTAGCAATTTCGGCATATCCAATAGAAAGTGATGGAGCAAAAGCATGGAGTCGTTCGACTGAATATACTAAAACATCGATAGAAAATTATTCCAAAAGATGGTTTGAATATCCTTATCCTGCAGCAACGAATGTAGCTGGAAATGAAGGTGGAATGGAATATCCAGGTATTGTTTTTTGTGAATATACTTCTAAAGGAGCCGATTTATGGGGAGTTACAGATCATGAATTTGGACACAGTTGGTTCCCAATGATAGTTGGATCTAACGAGCGTTTATTCGCTTGGATGGATGAAGGTTTCAATACATTTATTAATTCTCTTAGTTCTCAAGATTTTAATAATGGTGAATACAAAGCTCCTAAAGATAATATGAATCAAAGTGGTGTGTTTCTAACCGATCCAAAATTAGAAACTATGATGAGTTCCCCAGACAATATGAAAGAAGGAAGTATTGGTTTATTAGCATATTACAAACCAGGTTCAGGTTTAACCATGCTGAGAGAACAAATTTTAGGGAAAGATCGTTTCGATTATGCTTTTAAAACCTATGTGGCTCGTTGGGCATTCAAACATCCAACTCCAGATGATTTTTTCAGAACAATGGAAAATGTTGGAGGTGAAGATTTAAATTGGTTTTGGAGAGGTTGGTTTGTAAATAATTGGAGATTAGATCAAGCAATTGGTAAAGTAAAATATATTAAAAACGACCCTACAAAAGGAGCTATAGTTACGATTGATAATCTGGAAAAAATGGCAATGCCTGTTGTTTTGGAATTTAAAACCAAAAGCGGTAAAATTACTAGGACACAACTTCCAGTTGAAGTATGGATGCGCAATTCAACATGGTCAATAAATCCAGGTATTTTTGAAGAAATAGAAAGTATCACTATTGATCCAGATCATTCGTTTCCAGATTATAACCCATCTAATAACACTTGGACATCAGGGAAAAGTGAATTAGAAAAAGATGTGATTTTAGATTCATATTTAGGGACATTTTCAAGTAAAATCATACCAATTAAATTAACTTTTACCGAAGAAAACAATGCTTTGGTTGGAACCGCAACTGGTCAAGGTCCTATTGTACTTGAATCAGCTGGGAAAGATCGTTTTACTTATGAAACGTATGGAATTGAAATTCAATTTAATGAAGCCAAAACAGAACTTACTTTAAAACAAGGTGGCGAGATTTTGTTTACAAGAGAAAAATAAAACTTATTTCTAAAAAAAACTCCAACTATTTGTTGGAGTTTTTTTTTATTTTTTTTTCAAAATAAAAGAACTAATTAAAGTAATAATTAATCCAATCGGTAGAATTTCCATATAGGTTAATAATACTCTAAGAATAGGGCTTTTATACCACTCTATATACGAATTCATTTTCTTTTGCGTTTCAGCTAATTCTTCAGCACTCATACCGCTCTTTTGAGCCTTTTCAATGGCATGTGTTGCATATTTTTCCATAAAATCTGGATAGAAAAAATGACATTCTATCATCCATGTAAGAACATACATTGTTGAGGAAATTATGGTAATTAAGAATCCAATTTTTAATGCGGTTCCCAATGAAATGACTCCATTGTTTTGCTTGTCTCTATAGTTTTTGATTCCAAGGAAAACAAAAATAAAAGCGATGAACATTCCTGTAAAACCGATAATTTCACTGCCTTTAAAATCAGGATTTTGATAGTGTAATGTAGTAGAAATAATCATCATTGCTGTAACAATAAGTCCAGCAATACCACCATAAGTTAACACTGTTTTTTTCATAAGTTTTATATTAATTAATAGGGACAAATTTTAGAAAATTAATAAACTGTTGGCTCATACTTTAGTATGAATTTTCAAAATTCCAATGATAAGCTTAACATATAAGTTGCAATCTTTTGGCAGTTTCAATGGCTTGAGTTCGTCTTTTAGCGTCCAATTTTTCAAACAAATTGGAAATATGAGTTTTTATGGTTGGAATAGAAACAAATAAAGAATCAGCGATTTCTTGATTACTTTTTCCATCAGAAATTAGAGTAAGTACTTCTAATTCTCGTTTGCTTATTTTTCTGTTTTCAATTTCTTTTTGATTGATTGCAAAAGGGAAATTTTGAGAAATATAAATTTCTTTTTCAACGATAATAGTTTGAACTTTAGGTATTGTAATTTTATTTGCTAACCAAACTCCAAGTGCTGTAAAAAAAAGAGCAATCAATAAAATATAAATTTCAATATTTTGAGAATAGAGTAAAAAACGAATCTCAATCCATTTTACAAAAAAAAAGAGTATCGCTAAGGCTAAACCGAAGTAGATACTCTCTTTATATTTTTGCACCATTAATAACATCTATAATGGATTTATTTTTACTCGATATTAAAATGTATCGGATAGTTATACATACAACGAACTGGTTTTCCTTCTTTCAAAGCAGGTTCCCATGTTTTTTTAAATAATTTCAACACTCTAACCGCTTCTCCTTTCATGGTTTCTATTTGATCAGCTTCGTTAATTTTTTCTTCCTGAGTAGCAATTTTTACTACATCGGTTTTGATTAAATCTTTAACGTTGATGCTAAAAGCCTTAATGTCAGTCATAGTACCATCTGTTTCTAAAATAAAGCTTGTGAAAATAATAATTTTTTTATTCTTTACTGCCGGTGGAAATTTAAAATTTTCACTTATAAACATCGACAAAGTATAGTTTCCGTCTTTTACTTGTGGTTTCAAATCGACTTCAGTAGATCGATAAGTTTTTTCTGTTGATACAGGTGTTGCAGTTTCTGTTGATGTAATTTGTGCAGAAGCAGAAATTGTAAAACCAAGTAATAATACTAGTAAATGTTTCATGGTATGTTTTGTAATGGTTTCAAAAATAAAGAATAAATAGTTATGATTTAATTTTTTAGTCAAAATAAAATGTATTGATTTTTTCTTAAATTTAAGAAGCCACGAATCCACGAATTTTAAAAACATAATTCGTGAATTCATTGCTTACAATATTGAATTTAAATTGTGGTTTACTTCACTAATTCCGCTTGATTTCTAAAGACTAATTTACCATCAAATGCATCAATCAAAACGATACTATCCGTAGTGATTTTGCCCGCTAATATCTCTTTTGATAACTCGTTTAATATTTCTCTTTGTATGACTCTTTTTACGGGTCGAGCGCCAAATTGAGGATCGTATCCTTTTTCTGATAAATACCTAATTGCTTCTGGAGTCGCATCTAAAGTAATACCTTGTTGTGCCAACATTTTTGTAACACTTTTTAATTGTAATCCAACAATTTGAGCAATATTGGCATTTGTCAAAGGAGTAAACATCACAATCTCATCGATACGATTGATAAACTCTGGGCGAACGGTTTGTTTCAACAATCCTAAAACTTCCACTTTGGCAGCTTCCGTTGCTGCTTCAATGCCACCCTTAAGGTTTTCAAATTTTTCTTGGATAATTTGACTTCCCATATTGGAGGTCATGATAATAATCGTGTTTTTAAAATCCGCCAATCTCCCTTTGTTGTCTGTCAATCGCCCTTCATCTAAAACTTGTAACAAAATGTTGAAAGTGTCCGGATGCGCTTTTTCAATTTCATCTAACAAAATTACAGAATACGGTTTTCTTCGAACCGCTTCCGTCAATTGGCCACCTTCGTCATAACCTACATATCCTGGAGGCGCACCTACCAATCGACTCACACTGTGACGTTCTTGGTATTCACTCATATCGATTCGAGTCATCGCATTTTCATCATCAAACAAATATTCCGCTAAAGCTTTCGCTAATTCGGTTTTTCCGACACCTGTAGTTCCTAAAAAAAGGAAAGTTCCGACTGGTTTTTTCATGTCTTGCAAACCTGCACGACTTCTACGAACAGCATCACTCACGGCTTCAATGGCTTCTTCTTGCCCAACGACACGTTTGTGCAACTCGGCTTCGAGTTTTAATAATTTTTCGCGTTCGCCTTGTAGCATTT
>JAYVZG010000019.1:0-40190 GCA_043783565.1 Flavobacterium sp.
CAAGGAAGTAATGTGAAAACATTGAGAGTTATCAAAAGATAATTAGATTGTCTTAATTAAATAGAAACCGCTTCGGAAACGAAGCGGTTTTTTTATGTAAAATTTTTAGATGAATAAGAAATATGCAAACCTTGCACAAAAATATATTCCAAAAACAATCAAGCAATTTGTGATCTAGTTCTTCAAGGTTTCCATAGGTTAAGTAGGAAGATGTCAGAAAAAATCAGGATTATTTTTCAAATGATCCTATTTTGGGAAACCTTGCACAAAAAACAAAATCCAAAAACAATCAAGCTATTTGAAATTAAATTCTTCAAGGTTTCCATAATTCATTTTGGAATTTCATAAAAAAAATCAGGATTATTTTTCAAATGATCCTATAAGGGGAAACCTTGCACAAAAAAACAAAACCCGAAACAATCAAGCGAGCTTGTTGTTTCGGGTTCTTATTTTTTTGTGGGGAGAGCAGGATTCGAACCTGCGAAGTTCACACAGCAGATTTACAGTCTGCCCTCGTTGGCCGCTTGAGTATCTCCCCAAACCGGTGCAAATATAAAAACTGTTTTGATGTAAGCAAATATAATTTTGACTTATATTCGAACTTATTTTTAATCTCTTGGAAAAGAAAGACATAAAAAAAATCTCCGTTTCTGGAGATTTTTTATTTTATGAAATAATGAGAAATTCTATCCTAATAATTGAGCGATTTTAGCTTTCAATTCAGCACCTCTCAAATCTTTTGCAACTACTTTACCAGTAGCGTCAATGATAAAAGTGGAGGGTATTAATTTAATACCATATTGAACAGCAATCGGATCTTCAAAATTTTTCAAATTAGAAATATTAGTCCAAGTTAATTTATCACTTGCAATAGCTTTTTTCCAATCTTCTGATTTTTCATCTAAAGAAACACTGACAATATTCAATCCTTTTGCATGAAAATCTTTATACAAAGCTACCATATTCGGGTTTTCTTGACGACAAGGTTTGCACCAAGAAGCCCAAAAATCGATAATCGTAAATTTACCCTTGCTTTCTTTTAATGACACCATTATTCCTTCTGGGTTCGGAGCCGAAAATTCAGGAGCCATCGAATCAATATCAATTGGAGCAGTAACAGCAACTGGTTTTGATAGTGCATCTAAGTTCTTCTTGATTTTTTTCCCGTGTTTAGTAGCTTTCACAGATTTATCCAAACCGTTATAAAATTTAGTGATTTTAGCAATATCTGGAGCCATTTGATTAAACATTCCTTCAATGATTAATGCCGAAATAAATGCTTTTGGGTGTGAACTAACGTAAGAATCAGACTGTGTGCTAAATTCATCTTGAAATTTACTGTATTCTTTACGCAATTTATTCATCGCAACAGTATCTTGTTTTTGTTGCGCTGCTTGCATTATTGCAGTATTGTCCTTTTGGAATTTCATCATTTTTTTCTGAATAGCAGCTCCTTTTTCCTTATAACTGTTGAGTTCTTCATTATTATAAGTCCCTGTTACTTGAGTAATATTGATACTGTCTTTATTGATAGTCATTTCAATATCACCATTTTCTAAAATGAAAGGAATTTTTCCTTGAACGGTTTCAATATTTATTAAATGCATATCTGGCTCTTTTGCATTTCCTTTGAATGTAAATTTACCTTTTTCAATTTTTACAGTATCAATTGGTTTTAATTGTCCAGTTTCGTCTTGTACTTCTAGAGTTACAGATTTTCCATCTGCAATTCCTTTGATTGTTCCAGTTACAATGTATTCGTTTTCTCCAGCTTTGTTACAGGAAATCAATACAGTAAGAGCTGTTAGTACTAAAAGAATTTTTTTCATTCGTCTATTAAATTTTGAAATTAAGTCTGCAAAAGTATTTAAAAAAAAACAGGTTCAAAGTATTTTTAGGACTTAATTTTTTGTTATTGTTTTGATTAAACTATTTTAAAGTGGATGGACAAACAAATTGAGTCAATGGAACACTAGCATTTCGAATTCCGTTGATTCCTTTTTCGACATTAATTAGGTTGTGAATTCCTCTTGATTTTAAAATAGATGCCATTATTACAGAACGATAACCTCCGGCACAATGTAAATAAAAAGTTTCGTTTTTTGGAACAGCTATGAAATTAGTATTGATTGAATCTAAAGGTATATTAAGGGCATTTTCAACATGTTCGGCTTCAAATTCGCTTGGCTTTCTAGCATCCACAACGACACTTTTAGAAGTAAATTCTTCAGAAAATTGTTCAGGTGTTATTGAATTCACGATATCGGTTTCAAAACCAGCTTGTTTCCAGGCAGTCATTCCGCCTTTCAAATATCCTAATACATGGTCAAAACCAACTCTAGATAATCTTGTAATAGTTTCTTCTTCTCGTCCTTCTGGTGTTACCAATAATAAAGGTTGTTTTACATCTGCCAATAAAGCCCCTACCCATGGAGCAAAATTTCCTTGTATTCCGATAAATATAGAATTGGGTATGTGTTTTTTTACAAAATCATCTTCGTGTCGAACATCCAATATCACCGCTTCAGATTGATTCGCTACTGTTTCAAATTCGGCTGGTGTTAGTGCTTTCTTGGATTTCTCTATGATGGCATCTAAACTTTCATAACCTTGAATATTAAGCATGACATTCTGAGGAAAATAGGCGGGAGGCAATCCTAAACCATCTAATAATTCTCTAGTAAATTCTTCCCGAGTCATGTCAGCTCGCAAAGCATAATTGGTATTCTTTTGATTGCCTAAAGTGTCCGTTGTTTCTTTACTCATATTTTTACCACAGGCACTTCCGGCGCCATGACTTGGATATACAATCAAATCGTCCGCTAAAGGCATGATTTTATTTCTCAAGGAATCGAATAAGTAGGATGCTAATTTTTCTTGAGTTAAATCACCAACGAGTTCTTGGGCTAAATCTGGTCGACCAACATCTCCAATAAATAAAGTATCTCCAGTGATAATTCCGTGTTGTTTTCCAGTTTCATCGATTAGCAAATAGCAAGTACTTTCTAAAGTATGTCCTGGTGTGTGAATGGCTTTTATAGTGTACGCTCCAACTTTAAATTCTTGATTGTCTTTCGCTATAATGGCCTCAAATTGGGGTTTGGCTGTTGGACCGTATACGATTTGACCTCCCGATTTCTTGGCGAGATCGAGATGACCAGAAACAAAATCTGCATGAAAATGTGTTTCAAAAATGTACTTAATTTGAGCGTTGTCTTTGGCAGCTCGATCCAAATAAGGTTGTACTTCTCTCAACGGATCAATGATCGCAGCTTCACCATTACTTTCTATATAATAGGCAGCTTGAGCAATGCATCCGGTGTAAATTTGTTCGATTTTCATGGGTTGTAATTTTTGATTGACAAAATTACATAAAAAAAGAGTGTTCAATTACTTAAACACTCTTGAATTATAGTATAAAAAATTTATGCTTTTTTCTCCGCTGCTTTTTTTGCTGCACAACATCCTGCTTTTTTTTCTTTATCACAAGATTTTTTCATTTCTTTAGAACAAGATTTATCAGTTTTTTCTTTTTTCGGCTCTTCTTGAGCAGATAGAGTAATTGAAAATACTAAGGCTACTAATGTGAAAATTGAGATTAACTTTTTCATTATAATTGTTTTTGATTAATAAATAATTCATTCAAATATATATTTTTTTTGAATGTCAAAATTTACTTTAACATTATTTTGATTTTTCTATAATTATTTGAAGAATAGTATTTTATTTTAAGGTCATAAATTTCAAAATAATCCATAAAATCACACATAGAACCTGCGCAGATCTATGACTTTTGTCACACAACGCAATTATTTCAGAAAGAGTTCTTTAGTGATGATGTAGAGACCCATCACAAGGACAAACCAACCAAAAGCAGGTTTCAATTTAGCGCCGTCAATTTTCTTAGACAATTGTGTTCCGATTAACATGCCAACAATGGCGATTAGGGTAACCGTAAAGAGAAGTTGGTAGTTGATCGTAATGCCATTAATCAAATCGCCGGTAAAACCAATTAGGGAATTGATAAAGATGATAAATAAAGAGGTGCCGACTGCCTGCTTTATGGGTAGATTGGCGAAAAAGAGTAGGGTAGGAATGATTAAAAAACCACCTCCAGCGCCCAAAAATCCAGTTACAAATCCGACTAAAAAACCGATAAAAGCCAAACGCGGAATGTTGAGTTTTGCTTCAATTTGATTTTCTTTTGATTTTCGAATCATCGACACGGAGGCAGCAACCATCAAAATCCCAAATACAAACATGATTAATAGGTTCTTGGTAATTTCTAGTTGGCCGATTGAAAAGAGCGATTCAGGTATATTCGGCAAAACCAGTTTACGAACGAAAAGGAGTGACAATACGGAGGGAATGGCGAAGTACAACGCCGATTTGAGTTGTAGATTTCCCAATAGATAATGACGATAGGAACCAAACATAGCGGTTACACCAACTATAAATAGGGAATAACTTGTCGCGTTTTCAGGGTTGATTTGAAACAAATAGACTAAAATAGGTACTGTAAGAATGCTACCGCCGCCGCCAATTAAGCCTAGAGTGACACCAATTAAAATAGAAGCGAGGTATCCGAAATATTCCATTTATTAAATTTCAAATATTTTGTGAAGTAAAGGTACAGTAAAACAGTTTTATTTGAATTCAACTTTTTTAATTTTCATATTATTTCTTTTAACTAAAAATTAATATTCGTTCTCTCAGTCTACTTTCTCAAAAAGATTACTTTTATAAGCTATGAAAAATCAAGTAAGAAAGGGATTTGTTTTCAAAAACTATCAAGCGCCAAATCTGTCGCCGTTTGATAAACTGTTTCCTATTTTCAAAGAATTAATTACCCACACTTCAGGTGATTTCGATGAAGCCATCGACTGGTTGCGACAACTCGATAAGGAATATCAATTGACCGACGAGCATTATACCATTGATGACTTTATTGAAGATTTAAAGAAAAAAGGCTACATCCGCGAAGAGATTAAAGATGATGGTAGTTCGGGAATTGGCATCACCGCAAAAACGGAACGCGCTATTCGCCAGCAAGCTTTGGATCAAATTTTTGGAAATTTAAAAAAAGCAGGAACAGGGAACCACAAAACCAAACAAGCGGGTAATGGTGATGAGCATACGGGAGAATTTCGGGAGTTTCATTTTGGCGATGGACTAGAGCGCATTTCCCTGACGGAAAGTCTTCGGAATGCACAAATTAATAATGGTGTCGAATCTTTTCAATTGACCGAAAATGATTTGGTAGTTGAAGAAACGCAATTCAAAGCCCAAATGAGTACTGTGCTGATGATTGATATTAGTCACAGTATGATCTTGTACGGCGAGGATCGAATCACACCTGCTAAAAAAGTTGCTATGGCTCTGGCTGAGTTAATTACAACTCGTTATCCAAAAGACACTTTAGATATTATAGTATTTGGAAATGACGCTTGGACCATTGCCATTCGAGATTTGCCTTATCTAAAAGTGGGGCCTTATCACACCAATACAGTAGCTGGTTTGCAGTTGGCGATGGATATTCTTCGCAGAAAACGAAATACCAACAAACAGATTTTTATGATTACCGATGGAAAGCCGAGTTGTGTCAGAGAACGCGATGGTTCCTATTATATGAACAGCAATGGATTGGACGAATACATTGTAGACAAATGTTACAATCAAGCGCAACAAGCTCGGAAATTGCACATCCCAATTACCACTTTTATGATTGCTCAAGATCCTTATTTGCAGCGTTTTGTGAATCATTTTACGGAAGCCAATCAAGGAAAAGCATTCTATACAGGATTGAAAGGATTGGGGGAAATGATCTTTGAGGATTATGAGTCGAATCGGAAGAAAAGTGTGAAGTAGAATACAAGAGACAAGAAACAAGAAAAAATAAAATGAGTAAAGAAAGAAGTACGACGTTAGGAGAATTGAGAAATTCGGGATATGTAAGCAAAAGCATCAAAGATGAATTGCGAGATAATCTTCGTGAAAAAATAAAGTTGGGAAAACCTGTTTTTGAAGGCGTACATGGCTTTGAAAATACGGTGATTCCAGAATTGGAGCGTGCTATTTTATCGAGACATAACATTAATTTGTTGGGACTTCGTGGGCAAGCAAAAACAAGATTAGCAAGAAAAATGATTGAATTGTTGGACGAGTATATTCCGATTGTTGCTGGTTCTGAAATTAATGATGATCCGTTGCATCCTATTTCTCGTTTTGCGAAAGATTTGATTGCAGCAAAAGGAGATGATACGCCTATAGCTTGGTTGCCTCGAAGCGATCGATTTTCCGAAAAACTAGCCACGCCAGATGTTACTGTTGCTGATTTGATCGGTGATGTCGATCCAATTAAAGCGGCCAATTTAAAACTATCCTACGCCGATGATCGGGTGATTCACTTCGGGATGATTCCACGGGCGAATCGGTGTATTTTTGTCATCAATGAATTGCCGGATTTGCAAGCGCGAATTCAAGTAGCGCTTTTTAACATACTGCAAGAAGGCGATATTCAAATTCGTGGATTCAAATTACGGATGCCTTTGGATATGCAATTTATATTCACTGCAAACCCGGAAGATTACACCAATCGTGGTAGTATTGTTACACCGTTGAAAGACCGAATTGGTTCTCAAATTCTCACGCATTATCCCGAAACTATTGCTATTGCGAGAACAATTACAGAACAGGAAGCAAACCTAAACGAAGAACAAGACAAGTTGGTATATGTTCCTTCATTAGCCAAAGATCTACTGGAACAAATTAGTTTTGAAGCTCGAGAAAGTGAATATATCGACAACAAGAGTGGCGTGAGTGCGCGTATGAGCATCACCGCCTTTGAAAATTTAGTCAGTACGGCAGAGCGTCGCGCCTTACAAAACGGATCAGATCATACTGTAGTACGTTTGTCTGATTTTATGGGAATCATTCCAGCGATTACGGGTAAAGTAGAATTGGTTTATGAAGGTGAACAGGAAGGAGCAGCTCAAGTAGCACAGCATCTTTTGGGTGATGCTATTCATACCTTTTTTCCAGCTTATTTTCCTAAAGTTGAAAAATTAGAAAAATCGAATGAGAAAACCACGTATTCAGATCTCATCGAATGGTTTTTTGCGGAAAGTGGCTTCGAATTGTTAGATGATTGCAGCGACGAATCCTATAAAGAAACACTGGATGCGATTGATCCTCTTGATAGCATCATCAAAAAATACCAGCCGCAACTAGACGAGAAAGATGTCTACTTTATGAAGGAATTTTTACTTTGGGGATTAGTAGAATATGATAAATTAAGCAAAGATCGTGTGGAAGACGGCTATCAATTTAAAGACAAGTTTGGCAGTTACTTGAGTCAACTATAAAAAGAAAGGGTTTGTAATTTACAAACCCTTTTTCATTTATTCTATATTACTTACTTTTCGATACGGAAAAGCAGTAAAAATATGTCGTTTAGCAAATCGTCCTGGTGATTCTGCATTGACCATTTTGATATAGGTAGCTTTTGGCACACTAATGTATTCATAAACACTTCCGTTTGAGAAATTTACAATCAAACGAATATTTTCGTATTTGTAATCAGTAATCGTAGCATTAGCGATTGTTTCTTGATATTCGGGTAATCCTAGTTGAATGGTTTCCGCATTAATGCTCACTAGAAAGTGATACGCTTCGATGATGTCTTTACTAGCAGCCTCAGCCAATTTTAAACCCGCATCATCCCCTGAGAATTTATCAGGATGACTTTCTTTCATGGCATTACGGTAAATGGTCTTCAACTCTTTTAAGGTTACTGTTTTTTCAACATTCAACAGTTTTCTGTACTCAACAATTTTTTTCATAAACGACGGTAACGTATTGATATTTAATGATAAATATTGAAATGCATAAATTATGTGCTTCAATTTTTTTGCAAAAGTACATCTTTTAGTAAGAGTTTTAATATTTTTTTTTATTTCTTATTTGAATGCTAACACTTTAACAACAACAATAATGTTTTCCCTTGTTTGTTGCTTATATTTGCCGAATAAATCAAATGCTACATGAAAAAAATACTATTCACTTTATTGATACTATGTTGTTCTCTAAGTAATGCTCAATTAGTTATTAATGAATTTGATTCCGACACACCAAGTACAAACGATAAACAATTCATCGAAATAAAATCAGCCACACCTAGTTTTTCATTAAATGGCTATGTGTTGGTTTTGTTTAATGGAACTGGAAGTCAAGCAAATTTGAGTTATTACGTCTTAGATTTAGATGGTATTACAACTGATTTAAATGGATTAGCCTTAATCGGGAATAGTTTAATATCACCTGTCCCAAGTAATATCATTACGGATAGTACCTTTCAAATTGGTCCTGATGGAGCAGCTATTTATCTCGGAAATGCAACTGATTTTCCAGCAGGAACTACTGCCACTACCACCAATTTGATTGATGCCTTAGTATATGAAACCGGCGACACAACTGAGGCTACTTCATTGCTGACTACATTCGGAATTACCGTACAGATAGATGAAAACTTAAATAACCTTCAAACTACTCAATCTATTCAAAGAAAGAATGATGGAACTTACGAAGTAAAAACTCCAACACCTAGAGCTACAAACGATGGAAGTGGTTTTATCTATAATGGACTAACCATAAATGTTGCTGCTACAGAATATACAGAAGGGCAAACATTAAATATTACTTTTACGACTCAAACCAACGTTACAACGCCACTAACTTTTAATTATTCCTTATCAAGCGGTAATTTTAATACTTCAGATTATACAGGTAGTTTATCCGTTACGATTGCTACAGGAACTAATGCGACCGTAAAGACTATTACTTTGGTTGACGATGTTATAGACGAAGGCGATGAAAATATGCGAATTAATGTGAGTACCATTCCATCACAATATGTTCGAATGAATGACAATATCATTATTCGAATTTTAGATAATGATTTTATTGTATCTCCATGGGGAACTCCACTGAATCCAACTTACGGGATTGTTACAAGTACAGCGCCAATAGGATATTATAATTCCTTAGAAGGTAAATCAGGCGCCATTCTTAAACAAGCAGTACAAGATATAATCGCTAATCCTGTTGTAGTTCATGCTCATAATTATGGTGATATGGAAACGATTTTAAAGAAAGCTGATCAAAACCCTTTGAATAGCAATCAAGTTTGGTTGATGTATACTGAGATCCCACGTTCAAAATTGGATATCCAAGAAACAGGTATTAATACGGGAAAATGGAATAGAGAACATATTTATCCTCAATCTCGTGGAGGTTATTCAGATGGAACGGCAAGCATACCAGATGGAATTAATAACTGGGCCGATACAGATGCAAACGATATTTTAGCAGGTCATGCCGATGCGCATCATATTCGAGCAGAAGATGGACCCGAAAATAGCTCCCGTGGCAACAAAGATTACGGTGAATATCTTGGACCAACAGGAAATCAAGGCAGTTGGCATGGCGATGTAGCACGTGCTGTTTTTTATATGGCGGTTCGTTACAATGCTTTGAGTGTCGTAAATGGGAATCCAGCAAATACCACGGTAGGCCAATTAGGCGATTTAGCGTTGTTATTGCAATGGAATCAAACCGATCCTAAAGATGATTTTGAAATGAATCGTAACAATTTCATTTATACGTGGCAAGTCAATAGAAATCCATTTATAGATTATCCCAATCTGGCAGATTATATTTGGGGAGCGAATGTTGGACAACCTTGGTTTTCTACTTTATCTACGAATCAGTTTAATTATGATAGCGTAGTGGTTTATCCAAATCCTGCGAATGATTTTGTGGTGATTTCTGGTATTCAAAATGAAAGTAAAGTGATTATTTATAGCATGACAGGTGCTCAATTGATGGAAGCAACTATAAATAACGAAAGCAAATTACCAATTGATTTGGCTACAGGAATTTACATGATGAAAATTTCGTCTGATTCCAAAACAATATTGAAGAAATTAGTGATTCAGTAATCATTTCTTCATTAAAATTATAAAGCGATCCTACTGTAAAGTAGGATCGCTTTATAATTAATAGCATTTGAAAATAATTTTAAATAATAATAGTATACCGATTGGTATATTTTATATATTTGCACCATAATTCCATTCGAATGATTTCAAAAGCAGATCAAACAAGACAATTTATCATCGAGAAAATCGCACCTATATTCAATTGTAAGGGCTATGCATGTACTTCGCTGAATGATATGATTGCTGCTACAGGTCTCACAAAGGGAAGTATTTATGGAAATTTTGAAAACAAAGATGAAGTTGCTTTGGCAGCATTTGATTATAATTTTCAAAGTGTAGTTTCTCATATACGAAGCAAAATGGAAACCCGTACTGCAATCATTGATAAGCTGTTAGTGTATCCTGAAACCTATCGAAATTATTTGAATCTCCCTTTTTTGCAAGGCGGATGTCCGGTATTAAATACTGCCATAGAAGCCGATGATACGCATCCACAACTCAAAATCAAAGCTGCCAATGCGATACAGTTTTGGAGAAGTTCCATGGAACGTCAATTGAATGAAGGTATTGTTTCAGGTGAAATTAAATCGAATATTAATATCAACGAAGTATGCACGGTGATCATATCACTTATTCAGGGAGTAGTCATGCAAACCAAAGTAACAGGAAATACTATCGCTTTAAAAAGTGGTATGGATTATTTAGAAAAGATGATTCAGGATTTAAAAGCATAAAAAAATTTAAATTAAAATATACCGATTGGTATATAAAATAGTAATAAAACAATTAAAAACAAATCAAATGAACAATTTAAAAAGAAGTATACTATTCGCTAGTATCGCATTCAGTAGTGCTATTCATGCACAATCTATCAAAACAATTACAGGTTTTCATCACCTTGAAAGTGTGGTTTCTGATGGTCGTAATTTGTATGTTGCGGACATTGGTAAGGATTTGGCTCCACAAACAAAAGATGGTGATGGCGCAATTTTAAAACTAGATGCAAAAGGAAACATTCTTGAGACAAATTTTGTCAAAGAAAAACTAAATGCACCCAAAGGACTTGCCATCTATAAAGGAATTTTATGGCTTACAGATATTGATAGAATACTCGCAATCGACTTAAAAACTGGCAACAAATTATACGAAATAGACTTTAGCAAAGAAAGTAGTTTTCTCAATGATATAGCCGTTTGGGATGCTAATACACTCTATGTTTCTGCTACTGATGTAAACAAATTGTTCAAAGTTAATTTAGAAGCAAAAACCTTTTCAGAAGTAGTGTTAGACAAAACCATAGCTGGAATTAATGGTTTGTATTGTGCTAAAAAAGCTAATGTGCTTTATGTAAACGGTATCGGCAGTAACAACAAGGCAAATGGAGTAGTGGGGGCTGTTAATTTGAAGAATAACAAAGTCACTCAACTAACAACTTTTGAAGGAATCTACGATGGACTTGCAGTAGTAAATGAAACACTCTATGTAAGCAATTGGGTAGCTTTCGAGAAAAAAGGAACGTTGTTGTCTATTGATTTAAATTCAAAACGACTCAAAACGTTGCCAATGTCTGAACACTTTTCTGGCCCAGCAGATTTTATTATGGATGGAAATACTATTGTGCTACCTGCTATGATTACTGGGGAATTACTTTTTATCCCATTCAATAATTCACTCACTCAAAAACAATAATAATGAGCAAAATAGCAACTCCTTCCTCAACGTATACAGTTCGTTTCAACGACTGTGATTTATTTGGGCATCTCAACAACGCTCGTTACATTGATTATTTTCTCAATGCCCGAGAAGATCATTTGAAAAACTACCATGATTTGGACCTATCCGAATTCTATAAAAGAAATAGTGCCTGGGTTGTTGGAGGCCACGAAATTGCCTACCTGCGTCCAGCAATGTATAACGAAATAGTTACGATACAATCTACCTTGCTTCAAGCTGACGAAGACTTTCTATTAGTTGAAACTCAAATGAAAAGCGAAAATCAATCGCATCTAAAAGCAATTATGCGAACTCGATTCGTACCCATAAATACCAAAACAGGGCGTAAAGAGCCTCACGATAGTTCATTTCTAACTTGGGCAAAGACGATAGAGAATACTTCTGTAGTACATTATCATACGATACAAGAAAGAATAAAGCAATTAGCACTAGAAAAATCTCTGTAGATAACCAATAAATGGGAGCTACTAGGATGAATTATTGTATTTAAACGATTTTTGAAGTTATTGGTAGAAAAAATAAATCAATTCGTGGTGCACTTAGTATATTCGCTTCTGATTCAATACTGTATCACAGAATTTATTTGATTTACTATGAAAAAAACAGCCCCTTTTTTTATAGCAGTTGCAAGTATTTTTTCTATAAACTGTTTTGCGCAGTCTAGTCAAAATCAACTTACGAATGCAAAAATAGAAAACCTACAACTTAACTCTGAAATCCAATCGGAGGATAAAATGCAACAGATTGTTTCGTATCATGTTGAAGAACGAATCAATATGAATTTTGGAAGTCGAATTACCACCTATGAAGTTTCGGATTTGAGTTTAGTCAATAAAAACGATTTAGGACCCAATAATGTTCGAATCATAACGCCAAAGTATATAAAAACCAAAGTAAATAGCAAAAAGTCAAATCTTCCTATTGAATTAAAAACTGCAGAAGCATTACCAATCAAAGCGAATCCTGAGTTTATTGAAAAAAAGAAGGAATTTGTTACAATTGATGTGGGAGGTACATTTGAACGGATATTAGAAAAAGGCTATCAATCTGTCGATATGTTAAAAAAAGTAGGAGACAGACGATTTTTCGGAGGTGATTTAAAAGTTTCTGCCAAATGGTATGCGCAATTATTTGAAATTACAAAAGATTTAGACTCGGTTTATTATTACCGATTTGCTCAGTCCTTAAAGTCTATTGGCGAACTCGACAAAGCCAATGCGATGATGAAAATTTTTGAAAGTAAAAGTTTGTAAAAGGATGCTAAAGACTTAGTTTTGTTTACTTTTCTTTAAAGTATGCTGTAAAGCTCTCTCGCCATAATTTAGCAAGTGAACGAACGCAGAAAATCAAACCTAAGTGAAAAAATAAATGACAAATAAAAACTGCCTTAACTGCGAAAAAGAACTACTAGATAAATATTGTTCAGGTTGTGGGCAAAAAGCCGACACACACCGCATTTCTCTTAAAAATTTTATTTTTCATGACATTCTTCACGGTACGTTCCATCTTGAAAAAGGAATTTTATTCACGGCTAAAGGGGCACTAACTCGCCCCGGAAAAGCAGCTTTGGATTACATAGCAGGGAAAAGAAGTCGGTATTATAATGTGTTTTATTTGATTTTGATCACCATTGGATTAATAATATTTATGCATCATTTTCAGGATGAATTGGATAGAAGTCTCGATGAAAAAATTACTCAAGATGCTCCAAATCTAAATGAAGCAAGCAAAGCATTGAATAGTATATTTTCTGAAAAAAGCAAAATTATCATTTTTCTTTTTGTTCCATTTGCGGCATTCAATAGCTTCATATTATTTCGAAGGAAAAAATTGAATCTTAGTGAACATGCGATTCTTGCAGGAATGATCTTATTAGGAATGTTGTTGATTTCTGCCTTTGGAAATTTATTTTTTTATTTTGATTTCATCATTCGGTTCAGCGACACTTTTGCTACCAGCATGAGTTGGTTGGTCACTGCGTTAATTATTTTGCAAATTGGATTTGGATATTGTAATGCGTTTGGTAGTGACTATTCCAAATCAGGAATTGCGTATAGAATCCTGCTATTTTTTGCATTGATTTGTCTCGAAATAGCGATGTTGTTTATAATCGTATTTGGATTTGTCTCCAACTGGAAATTTGGGAGAGTTAACATATCTCCTTTTTAGTTCCTATCTAATACTAGTGTACGAATGAACGTAAACGAACGAATCAACGAGTATATTGCTAACCAGGATGAACCAAAAGGTCATGACTTACAAGCTTTGCACGTTAACATGCTGAAAATAATGCCGAACTGTAAATTATGGTTCTTAGACGGCAAAGACAATAAAGGTAAAACGGTTTCGAATCCAAATATTGGCTATGGTTTGCAAACTATTAAATATGCGGATGGATCCATTAAAGAGTTTTATCAAATTGGTATAAGCGCCAACACAACGGGAATCTCCGTTTATATAATGGGAATCAAGGACAAAACCTACTTAGCCCAAACCTTTGGAAAAGATATTGGCAAAGCGCGTGTGACGGGTTATTGCATTAAATTCAAAACTCTCAAGGATATTAATATTGAAATACTTCAAGAAGCAATTCTATATGGAGTTGAAACTACGAATGAATCTGGAGGTAAAACTTAAAAAATAAATTCAGCAAATAGATTAAGAAATATATACTATTTGCACTTCTGTTATACATACTTGTTAATCCTCGCTTTAAAAATTTACATAATAAGTTCTAAAATCGTCTCCCTATTTTATGGAGTTTTTTATAATTTCAAATTTATCAAGAGCAACCATTACTACAAAATTTTTAACAACTTAAAAATTGATTGTAATGAAATACTTCATAAATAAACATCCATTTTGCAGTATATTTGAAAAAACAATTTTACCGAAAAATCCTAAACCAAACTAACTACGTCAAAATCTAATGATACCATACATTTCAAAAATAAACACTATAAACAGTTGTAATCTCCGAAGACTTTTGATTGTATGTCTATTTGCATTTCATCATTTGTCATGGGCACAAACCTTTAATGGTTCAGGCGGACCGATTCCAGACGATGGAAACAGCGTTGATTATTTGATTACCGTTTCGGGGTTACCAACTACAATTGATACCTTAAGTTTTGGTATTGAAACCGTTTGCATGAATGTAACACACACCTATGACAGCGACCTCGAATTTTATTTAGTTGCTCCTGATGGCAGTCAAGTAAGTTTGTCTTTAGGCAATGGAGGTGGTGACGATAACTATACAGGCACCTGCTTTAATCATTTTGCTACGACATCCATCACGCAAGGAACCGCACCATTTACAGGCACATATAAACCACAAGGGCAATTAGGTATCGTAAACAACGGTCAAAACCCAAACGGAATATGGAAATTGCATATTATTGATACGTATCCTGTGGATATTGGTGATTTATCGAACTGGAGCATTACTTTTGGCAACACACCCGCAACAGCCTATTTTGTTACGCAAACGAATATTCCGTTGGTTATTTTAAAAACTAACGGGCAAAGTATTTCTAGCAACGAAAAAATTACAGCGCAGATGGGTATCATAGATAACGGGCCTGGAAATACGAATCATACTACCGATTCGTATAATGTTTACGATGGTTTTATTGGTATAGAAATACGCGGTTCTAGTTCGGGTGGCTTCCCTCAAAAACAGTATTCCGTTGAAACCCGCGATAACCTTGGTGATAATCTTAATGTAAGTTTATTAGGTATGGCTGAAGATAACGACTGGATTTTATATGCGCCTTACACCGATAAAAGTCTAATGCGAAATCGACTCACGTACGACCTAAGTAATGATATGAATCGGTGGGCTATAAAAGGTAAGTTTTGCGAAGTTATTTTGAATGGAGAGTATCAAGGCATTTATGAATTAACAGAAAATATCAAGCGAGGTACAGATCGTTTGAATATTGCAAAACTTACTGCTAATGATACCACGGGTGATGATTTAACAGGTGGATATATTGTAAAAATCGACCGTGTTTCGGGACCTTCATGGGTTTCAAATTTTCTACCAGATCAAACCAATGTCAGTTCTAACCAAATTGTATATCAGTGCATTTATCCAAAGCCTGAAAATATAGTACCCGTTCAGTTTAGCTACATTCAGCAATATGTGAATAGTTTTGAAACCGCATTGGCAGCAACAACATTCACTAATCCAATAACTGGTTGGCGCCAATATGCTGATGAAAACTCTTTTATAGATTATTTTTTATTGAATGAACTCACCAAGAATGTAGATGCCTACACTTTATCTACATTTTTCTTTAAAGATAAAGACAGTAATGGTGGCAAATTGCAAATGGGACCAAACTGGGATTACAACCTCGCTTGGCATAATGCGGATTACTGTACAGGTGATGCACCCAATGGATGGATTTATCGAAAAAATGATTTCTGTAACACCGATATTTCCTTTTGGTGGAAACGGTTTATGTTAGATACACAATTTAAAAACAGAATGAAGTGCCGATGGAATGAGTTGCGAACAACTTTTTTGAGCACAACGTATATTTTTAATAAAATGGACTCCATTGCTACTTATTTAGACGAAGCCAAAGACAGACATTTTCGGCAATGGCCTATTTTAGGAACGTATGTTTGGCCAAATCCTGCACCACTTGCTAATACGTATGCCGAAGAATTAGACCACATGAAACAATGGATTATCCAACGATTAAATTGGATGGACGCTAACTTACCAGGCATTTGTAATATACTTGGTAACGAAACATTATATAAGGACAATGGGTTTAGTGTTTATCCAAATCCTGTTGCTGAAACTTTAAGCATACATACTTTCCAATTACTCAGCAATAATGCAACGGTAACGGTATATAATGCATTTGGTAAAGTTGTGCTACTACAAAATTTTAACACCTCGGGCTACGATAATCAGACCCTTACGATAGATTTAAAAACGATCCAAAAAGGATTTTACTTTGTAAAAATTAGCGATAATGGTTTAGAAATTGGTGTTGAAAAAATCATCAAAATGTAAAAGTAAATCCAATTTGGTATAGAGTAATTGCTGTTTTTGCAAATTTTCAGGAGATGCACAAAATTTCAGCCAGCCTAGATATGCAAATGTCTTCCGACTTTGCGGTTTTTATTTATGTAAAAATAACAGATTTAACTTTGGTTCAATATGTCAATAAATTCATCTTTGATAGACAAATAAATAATATTAAAAATTAAATAATTTAATTACACCCCACGGATTAATTTGTGGTAACTCTAAAATTAGAATCATTCCACTTATCATCATAGTAATTTTTAATAAGATTCTTTGTTTTTAGTTTTCCAAATAATGTGTTATTAAAATCTGATTTTACATAAGTTGGTTTACCTTTTTCAAAGAGTTTATTATATCCCAAGATATTCTTTAATAGAGAAACTATGTTTGTATTACCTAAATCATTAATATATAAATTAACTAACTTCACTTTATTTTCCGATGAAGTAGCATTTTTCACTAAGGATTCAATTGTATTATATTCGAACTCAACTTTTGTAGATTTTCGTAGAATGATATTACTAATTTCTTTAGATATTTCTTTACTATCTACAATAACTTTTTGTTCTAATTGAGAAATATAAGTAAACATATTATCAGTACTAATTTTTCTAGATTTCAATAGTAATAAAACATCATCTTCTTCTGTTTCAAAATCACTTATTTTTTCAATAAATTTTTTAATATCTCTTTCAATTAATGTTATGTGATTATTTGGAAAATGTTCTCTTAATAAATCATAATTTGATTTAGTTGTAGTAAGAATTTTATTAGCTAAATCAACTACTTTATCTTGATTCAAATTTTCAAATTCTAATTTATTGTATCTAAAATAAATACTATTTAATATTATTTTCCCATAAGTTTCATCGGTAATGTCATTACACAATAAAATACTTGCTTCAAAAGTTTCATTCTCTTTTAATAACACAACCTTTGATAATTCTTCATTAACATCTTCAAACTCTAAAAACTTAATCAGGTTTTCATTTATTGTATTTTCAGATACTGTGTAATAATCAATTACATTATCCCATTTTGGAGTTACTTTGTTATTTATTAGCAGTTGTGTTTTGACTTCTAATTCGTTAATCTTCTTTAATTCAGAAATTTTAGTTTCAACTTTTTGAATTATTTTAATTTTTGATTTACTGTTTAAATCCTTATCATTTAACAGTTTAATTAAACTACTTTCATTTTCAAATTTATTATCTTCTAACCTTAAAAACACATCATCAACATAGGTAGTAATATTTGAATTAATGCATGTAATCAATGGTTTACATTCTGATTTTAAAATTGTTGAATAATTTGTACGATTGAATTCTATTTCTACACTTTCCTCTCCAAATAGTAAAAACATTTGTAAAATATTATCTTTATTTATTATGTAATGATTGTTGTTATACACATAATCAAACAATTTTTTTGTTTCTTCATTAGGATTATCTAATTTCTCAAACTCAATATTTAACTCTTTTAGAAGTTTTGTTATTTTATCAAAATAATCTAATTCTTCTGTATTTTTTATGAGTGATAAAAAGCTTGTTTTTTCTTCAATTCCGATTCTTAACGTGTTGTTATTTTGATTCTTCAAAATTGTTTCATTCTTTGAAAACCTAATAATAAGCTCTAAATATTTATTTTCTCTATCTTCGGTATGATTACTTTTTGAATAAATGTAATCCCAAAAATCTTTCCAATTTGCTACTAATTTTTCAATGAAAATTTCAAGTGGTCTTTCTTCATTTTTAATATATTCATCTATAAATTGTATTGATTTTTCTTTTTCATTACTTAATAAGCGAATAATAGAATCATATTTGTCGGAATATCGACTATAATTGTTTCCTAAATAGTCTAATAAATCAAAATTTAATATTGTTTCTCTTTCAAAATATCTTTCATCAATTTTCTCAATTAAATTTTCAACTTTATCACTTAATTTATAATTAAAATCTGTAGAAAATCCACCCTTGACATTTCTTTCAAAAGTAAAATCCTCTTTTGTAATTGATACTTCATGAAATAAAGAGATATAATCATTATAATTTTCATTAATATATCCATTTAAAATTAAATTTCTTAATAACCCATTATTTGAAAAACCGTTTATATATTCGTCAATTTCAACTTCGTTAAATATTTGTTTTAAATCCCAATTTTCGATTGTAATTTTCTTTGATTTTAACTTTTCAATATCGCTTTTTAATATATCAACTTTATTATTCTGTTTTGATTTAATCAAATCAACTCTTTCTTCATAATTAAAATCAGAATTGACCTCATTTTCAATTTCTTTAAAATTATAATTTAAATTTATATTTGATGATTCAGTGTAATAATTTGCATTATATAAATTATACTTATTATAAATAATGCTTTCTGCTAATATTTTTTCAAAACCAACATCGTCTAAAAATTCTTTTATATTTAGATTATTTAAAGCTGTATTAGATGGAAGTTTAGATAAAACTTTATTTACGTATATAGCTCTTAATTCTTTAACATTACTAATTGTATGTTTTTCAATATCATTAATTTGAGAATTTTTAAGTACAATTTCTGCATCTATCTTACTTATAAATTTCTTAATATAACTTCGCTTATTATTAATTAATTTATATAGTTTTCCATCTTTCTTATTGAGTTCTGTAAAATCTTTTGGGTCAATATTTTTATAGGTTATCATGGCAAACAACTCATCATTTTTCTTAATGAATTCAGGCTTTAACGTTTTTCTATAAATTACAAATTCGTGAAAGATATTTGTCAATAAACGCATATCAATATCATCAATAAAAGTGGTTACATCTGAAATAAATTCTTTAGTAAATATGCTTTCATCTAAACCAGATTCCTTTATCAAAGTTCTTAACTGTTCATCAGCATTTGATGAATTAATAAATGGAATAACAGGAATTATGTATTCAAAGAATTTAACTCTTTCCTTTTTGTCATCAAATAAATCATCTCCAACCGCATAAACAAAATTGATTTTTCTATTTATGAGTTTTGAATTATTTAAAAGAATATTAATTTCTCGAAGTTTTGTGAATATATCTGTGCTATCAAATCTATCTAAATCTTCTATCAACACAACATTGTATTCTGTTACTTCAAAGAAATATAAGATTTCTTCTAAATGTTCATTAAAGACCGATTTATTTACATTATCTCCTAACTCTACTTCTCCTTTAATACTTACCTTACTAATTTTAGAATTACTAAATAATTTGATAATCAACTTAGAAAATAGACCTAAACCAATAAATGCTATTAAAAATATTATTAAAGCAAACCAATCAAAATTATCTTTAGTATTCCAACTATTCGGATTTATTTTATCTAAATAATCGTACTTCAACAATAAAACTGAACTTGAAACCCAAAGAATAAAACCGATTGAAATACTCCAGATTTTCCAATTAGGAATATTGATAATTCTTTTAAAACGAGATTCAGGGATTTCTTCGGGTTTAACATGATAAAATATTTGTTGTAAAATACTAACTTCCAATAATCTTTCTAACTCTTCTTTTTGTATTTTTTTTTCAGATGAAGTTAATGTATCATCACTTTTTTTCTTATTAAATGAAGCTAATGATATATTTAAGAATTCGAATTGAGGATTTAACTCTTTAAACGTTCCTATTATCGTACTTTTCCCCGAACCATATCCACCAGTTAAAGCAATATTGTTAATACCTTTTGTATCTATCGTTTCATTAAGTTTATCCAAATAAGGCTGAACCTTTTCTATATCTTCTTTTTTTGTTAAAACCTTAGGAGCAAGTGAGCTATTTAGAGTTTTCCTCTTTTTAGCTTCTTCTTTTTTAGATATAAATAGATTTTGTATAAATTTCTTCATATTGTAAAATTTATGTTAAAATAACAAATATCCTGCCTTATGTTAATAATTGTTCAAATGACAGTTATATTCTAAATTTCAATGCTTTACGATGTCATTATGTCATAACCAGATAGCGCGGAATTGCATTCCGTGCCCACAAAGAAGATAAACCCTCTATCACGAGCATCTTCCTCATACCCAAAACCCAACACAAAAAAAAGCATTCAATCCAAAAGACCAAATACTTTCCCTACAACCTACAACCTCAAAACCAAAAAAATCAAGACAAACCCTGTGTGAAAAATTTCTTTTATAAAAAATTCACACAAAGTTCGTGTGAAAATTTTATTTTTAAAAAAATTCACACAAAGTTTTCAAATAGTTATAACTTTGACATGATGCAGTAACCCTAAAGTCATGAAAAAAGAAACCACCATCACTAAATTACTAGGCATTACCCAACAAGATGCGGCGATGCTGCTCGGAGTCAGTACAAGCCAATGGTCGATGTATTCCTCCGGAAAACGCGATTTGCCCACGCCTGCGATGATGTTACTTGCCGAGATGCTCGCCTATGTGAAGTCGGCTGAGGCCGCCCCAAAAAGCAAGAAAGCTACCGGCGAGCAAAGAGAAACGCAGCTATACCTTGAACGGCGTCTGCTCGAAAACGAATACCGGCAACAGCAATTGGTGCGTATAATGGAGACCACCCAGAGAAAAAAACTGGCACAATCGAGGATGTTGCTACTTTCGGAGTTTTTAGAAAAGCGCAACGCAGGGAAACAAGTCGTTAAAGGACATGAAGTTTTCAAAATAAAAGCCACCAAAACAGCTCAGACAACTGTTACGGACTTGCTAGCTGAACAGCAACACCAAAAGGAATTGTTTGAACTGGAGCGCAAAATGCTAGAGTCAAAATTGGCAACGCTGCGTAGGGACGGGGAGAATAGTTAAATCTAAGGCGGAGATTAAGGTTGGAAGTATTTACTTTCCGATACAGAAATAAAGAGTTATTGATTTTAAAGGGCTTCAATGAAACGAGGTACAAATAAGGTACAACTATACCTAAAACATCATTAAAAGAGAATTACACAAATATAGTTAAAACCCTTGCAAACCCTTTGTTATACTCTGTTACTTTAGCTTTTTAAGTGTTTGATATAATTGTCAAGTAAGCTTTGAATTTGTTGGCTCGCCACAGGGTTTGCAGAGTGAACATTAAACTTCAAATTTCTCAAATCAAGTCCTGATTCATAAACTAACCATTTTGCTGCTGCATAACCATCTTCTGCAATGTTTTCATTTTCATCTAATCCCAAATCATTATCAAAGCTTATTAATTCAGGAAGTCCATTTTCAATTATTACTTTTTTGAAATCTTTAAAATTTCTAACTATAATAAAATCTTCATCATTCAGATTCTTGTAAACCATCTTTACATCTCTTATATCGTCAAGAAATAATTTATATGTCATTTTTTATGATTTCATGTGGTAATCTCTCTAAACGGCTCCTATGTTTGTAAATTATTATTTTTAATCTTCCATTGGTTTTATCATCTTTTCAATAAACTCAATCTCATTTTTCATCAATTTATATTTCGCAAATAATTGTTGGTCAATTTCAGAAATTGATTTTGACCAATCCATTTCCGATTTTTCTGAAAAGTCTTGAAGTGGAACATATTTCCATACTTCTTTATTATTGTCTTGGGTAACTTTCATTACTCCTAGCATTGAGCGAACAAATTTTGTCTTAATATACTTTAAACAGGATTCGGCTTCTTTAATTGTACTAAATGCTCCGATACTTATGAATGACTGAGTATATCCAGTTCCTATCTTTCCAATTACAGGTTCTCCAATCAAGGGAGTGGGTACAACTTCCCCTAAAGCTCCTGAACCATTACTTTTAGGAAGTAATACCTTGAACTTATATGTGTTTTTGTGGTCTTCAATATATTTGGCTGGTATAAAGCGATAAGTTCTATTATTTCTAATTAAACCAAAAACACAAATATCATTTTTGTTTGTAGGTTCTTCAGTGAATATTGATAACTGGTCAAAAATTGAAGTTGTTAATCGTTTCTCTCTACCATTACTGCCAATAATGTTTTTATAAGCGGGATAATCTTTGTAAAGAGTTTCTAAATCAAATTTATTTTGCGTATATATATTACAGTCTATTGACTCAAAGTCTGTTGTTTTTATGACTTTTTGTAGAATAGAATTAACTTCTTGAAATTTTGAAAATACTCCAATTTTTTCAAAGCTTTGCTTTTTGTCTCTTAAAGTAATTGTTATTCCACCCATTAAGTTAACCTCTGGGAATGCATCACTACTCTTACTGAAATAAGTTTGGACTTTTAAGTGTTTGTCATCCAACATTTTCTTATTCCATTGATTTGGCGTTTTACCTGCATTGAAAAGAAATCTACCCGGTGTTACCAGAACCACTTTTTCACTTAACTGATAAGCTAAATCCATAAACAGATGATAAATAGGATTGTCACTTGTACCCTCTCTTCTATCTTGATAAGGCGGATTGCCTACTATAACATTGAACTTCATTTTCTTGTTGTTTATTTTAATGGTTTCTTTTTCAATCAAAGTGTTTTCTTTAATTAAATCTAAGGATGTATAATTGTGTTCAATTAGATTGATATCTAATTCAAGTAGTTTATATACCTTTCTCGTAAATTCATAAGTAAGTTTGGAGGTTGGTATTGAATAAAATTTGCTTGCAGTTTTTTTTCCGAATTTTTTATAAACTGCATATACAAATTCTCCCTGTTTAGAAGCAATGTCTAATAATAATGTTGAATCTAAAATAGTATTATCAGGCAAAGAATTAATCATCAATTCGGTAATATTTTCAGGAGTAACAACTTCCCATTCTGAAAGACGACCAAATTTTTTCATTGCATTGCTTGCTCTTTCTATAGGAGAAATTGCCGAGTCGTTTGCTAATGAATTAATGTTTTGAATCTTATAATCCAATTCGCTTAATACAAATGGGTTGATGTGTTTTTGAAATAAGGCAAGTATTGATTCTTCAAGGTTCAAATTTGTAGCAATACGCAAATTGTCAGGATTACCCTTGATGTGATTAATTATCTCTTGTAGTGATTTAACTCTTGAATCAGTTAAAAATGCAAAGAATAAAATTCTTGCATAATACATAGCGAATTGTCCTTTATAATCATTTACTGCTTCCTCATCTTTTGTTATGGATTTAGTATTTCCGTCATTTTCGTCCTCATCATTATCAGGTGTACCTTCTATATCAAGTTCATTACCTTCTCCGACTGTTGGTTTGATTTCAATACCTTGACGAGAACCGATTTTGCCTTGTCTTTCAATTTCTGCTTTGATGGCTTCAATATCCAACAATGAGTAATCAATCGAAATAGTAGTAGCCTCATCAAAAACACTTCTACTACTTGAATATTTACGAACAGCATCCAAAATATCAGCTGGCTGTATTTGAACAATTTTGTTATTATTTAAAACTATAATAGGAGAGATTTCAAGTTCTTTTCGGATTCGTTCCTCTAACTTGCTGTTTCCGTTAGATTCAGTATTTACATTATAAATCTGTGATTTATGTTCCTGCATTTGGAACATTCTATTTGGGTTAAAATCAACTAATAAGGTTTGTGGTTTCATATTGAATTTTACCACATCATCACCATTTGGCTCTTTGAAAATTTTAATGTACTGATTTTGTATACGGAAAATGGCTTGGTCGTATTCTTGCGGAGAAGCTGTGTCTTTTAGGTAAAGCATAGTGTCCCATTCGTGAACTGTGCTACCCGTTAGCATTCTGTTTACTGTTAGAGTGATTGTTTTTACATTTTCACTTTCGCATTTTTTGATTTTGGCTTGAACTGCTTGTGTGTCTTTGAAGTTTTTTTCGTTCTCAACACCTGAAATATTGATAATTTCGTAATTGCTAAGATGTTTAAAATCTTGGGTCTTTATTAATTCCTCCAATGCGTCACAAGATGCCCGATAAGGCAAAACACAAACAATGTGACGACACATTTTGCCCTCTTTAATTTTATCGTAATCTAGGAAACTCAATAAATGGGCATCCTCTTCTGAGCCGTCAATTACTTTTAGTAAGTCAAGAATTTCTTGTTCGTACTTGAATTTTTTGTGGAGTTTATTTTCCTTGTCTAAGGTTATTGATTGTGGTCTGAAAAGTTCTGAAAAGGCATAGGTTACACCTTTCTTTTTCATTTCTTCCATTTTCTTTCGAGAAGATTCATTTGGATTAAAAGCAAAACGAATCATTTGAGGAAAACCATAATAAGGATTATCCCATTCCTTGATTTCGTCTTTGTTTAGATTTTCTAAATCCCAATCTTCTTGGTCTTCTGCAATGTTTGTGAATTGATAGAATGCAATAATATCATCATTTGTGAACTCACTATTCATCAAAATGCGATAAGGCGTACCGGAAAGATGAATGCGAATTTTTGCATTAAAAACTTTATTGGTAATTTCTAAATCGTCTAAAGTATTATCATTTAGTTTTAACTCGTTTTTTATTTCCTTGACACTTAGATTTTCTTCTTTTAAGACTTTGCCATATTCATTTGCTCTTGCTCCAAAATGTGTTTCGTCAATGAGTAATAAGTCAATTTGATTTTCAAATACTTCTTTGTGTTTTGACTTTATTTCATCTCCCTGAAGGTCTTGTAAGGTTAGAAACAAAACAATTTTTTCTTTTGCCTTTTGTTTTTCGGCAATAATCGTATCGCTTGACAAGAGAGAAGTACTGTCTAAAAAACAATAGCCGTCAAATTTAATGTGACTTTCAACAGTTTTTTTCCATTCTTCTTTAACATCCGCTTTTGCAGAAACCACAACCACTAGTTTAGCACCCATTTCAACGGCACAACACATTGAGGTAAATGATTTACCAAAACGCATTACCGCATACATCAGCAAATTTGTTCTGCCTTTTTTTATGGCCTCTCGAAAATTATCTACTGTTTTTTGTTGATTGGGTCTAAGAGGATACTCTTCTATTCTTGTGTATGTATGAATAATCGGAATATGACTTTCATCAAAACGATAATATTGATATTTGGATTCGTTGTTAAGATGTCCTTTTTTTATATCTTCTATAGCTTCTTGCAGGTCTTCTTCTGTTGCATTTTCAAAAAACTCATTTGAGTAATATGGGATGTTTTTTAAAGCGTTAGGCTTTAATCGACTTCTTTTTAATTCGTTTTCAAGAAAAAGATGAACTGCATAATCTCTGAAAAAAGTTTCATCATCAACTTTTGCAACATTACCAAACTTTTTTTCAAGATTAGGGAAGTGTTTACGCCATTCATTCAGCCTCATTTCAATTGGTCGGTAGGTATCGCCAACTTTTAGATAATTTGGTATTGTTTCGGTTGTAAAAGCATAGATTTGAGGCTCTACTCTTCCAATGATTATATCATCAAGTATATCTACATTTATATTTTTTGCTTCTGCCATATTTATTTCATTAACAGGTCAATGAACCTAATTACTTTACCTGCTTTCCCTGTTTTTTTGTCTTTTTCTTCCCAATCCATAATGTTGCAATAAATACCATTGTGTAGCTTAATATTTTGCGTTTCACAACCTTTGCAATTCTTTATTTCTGTTTTAGTTTCAAAAAAATCTGAAACTTCTATAATTTCATTTTTACAACTGTTTGGAATAACACCTTTTAGACCGTCCATTTGCCAAATATTCCAAGAAATAATTTGTGCAATATTTCGAATGGTTTCAAGTGTTGGTTCAGTTTCAAATTTGTGTGTGAAGTTTTCAATGAATGTTATAAGCAACGCTTCACGAGCTAAAAGCAAACTATCACCCTGCCATTCAAATCCGTAAGTGCTTTTATATGCAGTTTCAACCGCTTCTAACCATTCAGTTATTGAGTCCAAATTCTCATTTACAACTCTTAATTTTCTGTCTAAAATTCCGATTCTATCCTCAATCTTAATAAATTCTCCAGTTGTTGTGTCGTATCTACTAACGAGATAAGGTGCTTCACCACAAGAAATTTCTAATCGAGTATCACCAACATAGTCTTGCCAAGACTTCCTTTTAGGGAAAACTATTTTTTCTTTTGTTGTCTCCCAAGATTTAGTTCTATTCTTTAAAAAGATTTCTTTATTGAAAACTCCTTCTTTCCCAAACCAAGAATTGTCAACCAAATTATTTTGTGCATTACATATCCAAGAAGGCGTGAAAACTTCCGCCATTTCTTTAGAGCGAGATAGTTGTAAAACTTTGTCCTTGTGAACTCTAGGCATTATTACATTGCCTTTTTCTCCTGTAATTAACTCAGGCGATATTTCTGAATTAAATCTGTATGATTCACCTAGGTTTTCATAGTTGTCGGTCGCCCAAAAAATATTTCTTTGAGTGGTTTGGTCACGCAAAAGTATTCCGAGAATGTCAGGGTATTTCTCTATTAACTCATTTTCTAATATGTCGATAACTACTTGCACTTGTATATTTCTTCGTTAGTTTTTAAAAGTTCTTTTACATCAATTTTTAGAATATTGGCTATCTCGTATAGCACTTCAAGTCTTGGTTGTTGTCGATTTTGCACATAACCGTTTACCATATTGTAGCTCTTACCAAGCTGCTCGGCTAACCAAGTTTGTTTAATTCCTTTTTCTTCAAGTACTTCTTTAATTCTGTTCATTGCTGTCAAAGATGTCAAGTCACAAATTTAATTTTTATTTTTTACTATCTCGTTTTTCAAGATAAAAAATGTTTGAATAATTGTCTATTTGTCCGTCCTATTGTCCGTCAGTTGGCAAAAATGGCTCTATTGGTTTTTTGAGCATGGGGAAAAACCAAATGTGCCATTTGTGTGGCTGGCTTTCTAAACTGACCAATAACATTCCTATGCTAGAGCTCGTGGAGCTTTGATTTTTTTTTCTCCATTTGTAGGAGCGAAGTTAGGAAAAGAAACGAACAATTTACCGAAAACTTAGCCATAAGTTTTAGCATGTTTTAGCGGTAGTGGCAATTACATTTCTGTAGCGATAGGCAGTACTATGCTTTTTCAGGCTCATAGGCGACAAGTTCTGCAAGCTTGGCGGCAACGTCTTTCATTGGCTCTTCAGCAGTGCTTAAACCTGTTCTCGATGCAAGAAGTGGACTGACATCGCGTAGAGCTTCATATGTCGTATTGTGGACTATGGGAACAAGTTGATCGCGTGCTAGTAAGGCTGATAGTTCCTTGTCTGCTATTCCTTCTTGTGGAAGGCGACGAAGGAGGGCAGGAGTTACCAAAACTAGTCCGATTCGCGAGTTTGCTAACCCCTTGTCGATGGCTCGCATTAAAGGCACACCTAGTCCAACATCTTTTTCGCTGAACCAAACAGAGACCCCGTTCGAAACAAGTAAATCGTGTAGTTCTTTAGCGGCATCCTGTCTGTCGTCCCAAGCATGACATAGAAATACATCTCTAAGTTCAGGTTTCGTTTCTACCAGATTCTCGACTGTGCGGCGGATTGGTGTAAGTGCTATTACTTCGGCAGGTGTGTAATAAACTGGAGAACTAGAGCGTGACCAGCGAGGTTTTGAACTTCTTGTGCCACCACTACTTCTGCTACTTCCACTACTACCTGATGAAGAATAGGGTGTTGATGAATACGATGGATATGAATATGAACTGTAACTACTACGATAACTTCTACTGCTGCATGCTGGACAGGCAGCTGCCCCGCTTGCTGTTTGATGTCCACGAACTGGTGCTGTGCATCTTGCCATAACGTTTTATTTTAAAGGTTAAGATTATGCACAAATTTAACTTTTAAATTAAGGGAAACTATTTGGTTGTTAATAAGTTGAGTTTTTGTTGAAATCTTTTTTATGCGGTTTCTCCAAGCTATTACCGCTAACTTGTATATACTAGCTACCAAGTAGTTCATAAACACCCATATTTGAGTTGATAGATACTAATTAATAGCGTAATAGCTGCTTATCACAAATTATCAAAAGCCCTTTTTAGAGAAGTTATGGCACACAATTACAATGGTATTGCAATGTTTTATGATATTAATTGCAATGGTCTTACAATTATTGTTTGATATGAATATGCTTTATTTTAAAGGGATTACGATGTATTGCAATACAATTGCAATGCAATTGCAATGATTATTTGGTTTTATTGCAATGGTTTTAAATCCAAACTTTAGATTGTTTGATTGGTAGATGTGTCTGTGTTTTTCTAAAAAAATCTTCCGATATGTTACTAATCAAATGTATCAGGTTTATTGGACAGTGTATGTTTTTCTGAAAACATCTTCCAAATCATTATTGTAAATCCCTTCAAGTTTTAGTTGTTCGTCAGTTTTGCATTCGGTCATATCCCATATTTTAGCGTTTATCCCCAATGAAATAAGAAATGGTATTTTATTCAAAATTATACTCACTGCATTTTCACTCATATCGGGAACAATTAGCACATTATGACCAATTAGGCAACTTACCTTATTTTCTGTTAATCCGTTAATTCCACCATAAGCCACCCAAACATATTGAGGAAATAGAATGTAGCCAATAATAGCTGTTTTTTCACTTTCAGTTAATACAATTGTTTTCTTAGTTTTGATTTTATCGTAAACCAAATGCTCTCCAAATAAGCAATTGAAATAACCATCTTCATTTTTATAAGGGACTCTAAATTTATTAGTTCGTTTACCATTTGTATCATAGTAAGCTATTTTAGCCTTTTGAACATTTAGATTGGTGTTTATAGTCCAAAATATAATCCCTCCATCATTACTTGTGCCTAAAGCATAAGTTTCTTTTGCATCTTCTGTTTTAGTATCGCCATAAGTTTTGCGTAAATATTGTAGAAGATTGTTTTCGGGATTTACTTTGAAATATTTCCATATTATTGATTCATCTATGAATTTTTGAGCGGTTATTTTTGGCAGATTTAAAATGCTATTTTTAGTCGGAATAAAGTCTGTTTGAAATTTGCTGTCAAATTCATTCCAAGCGTATTCGTTTCCATTTTCATCAACATATATAGTAGGAGGTAATGAAGCTTTTCCGCAAGAATGGCAATAACCGTATTCTTGAGTTAGATTTTTATAGTTAATAAATTTTCCGTCTGAATTATTTCTGCCACAACAAGGAGTTATTAATTTATAATCTCTTTTTGAATTGAATGTAAGCTCTAATTTGGTTTTTTGAAGCATAATCATATTATTTTGGTTTGCAACCTGCAACTTGCAATATTCTAATTAATCATTGTTAAGTATTGATTTTATTGACTATTCAAAGGTTTTATGTTTTAATCTCAAGTTGCTAGTTGCATTAATTCGTTATTCCATTTTCTTGATATGGTTGATTTATTCATTCCGGTAATGGCAACAACATCTTTTTGACTAGCATTGTTTTTTATAGCTAATCGGATAATATCTTCAGTAGTTGGTAATTTTTCTTTTTGGTTGATGTTTTCATCTAAAACAATTCTGAAGTTTATAAAATAAAACTCAAGAATTAATATTGCAATTTCAATGGTTTCAATGTTAATTTTACTTTGATATGTGTGCCTTTTGGAATTTAAAATTAAGTGTGTTAAAAGGCTTATTTTATGAATATTAATCATCATTTTTGAGATATACTCTTTACTTAAATCATTTACTTTATTTTGGCGATTTATTAATTCTTGGGAATAATCGAAAAGTCTTTTATTGGCATTTGAATCCAGTTCAATTTGCAAATCATCCATTTCAAAAGTGTTTTCTATTTCGGTACGATAATTTAGAAGATTGATTAAGGATTTAGAATAATTTTCAGATACTTCATTAGAAATATCATTTATTGATAATTGGTTATTCATTGTCAACTTATTAGTAAAAAGAATTCGGTCTATTAATCCGCTTTCTAAATTTCCGTCTGCAAATAGTTTCGGAACAAATTGACTTTGGATTGAACCTAATAAAGTAGGATATGATTTTTCAATCCTAAAACTTTCTGTTGTTTTACGTGATATATCAATGTGCTTATTAGTGTTTCCTTGCAAAAAGAAAGTTCTCCAAGCTGTGCCTTCCGTACTGCTTTTATTTGCCATTTTTTCAATAATGAAATAGAGTTCATCGATAAAAATTCCAATCGAATATTTGTTTTTATAATGCGTATAAATTGCCGATTCAATTGTAGCATCTTGTAGAAATAATTGCTTTCTATCGTTTTTTTCAGTTTCATCTAATTCAATATTGTTCTTTTTGAATTCTTTATATTTTTCATTGTCATATTTTACCAAAGGAAATGTTGCTAAATCCATTGCTGGAGACTTAATATCTCCTCGACTTCCAATTATAGAAAAGTATAAATTGGCATAATTTATATATCCCATCGCTTTTATTGAAAAAGCAAGACCACAAGCATTGCTGTAAGCAAACAATATTGAACTTAATAAATATTCTTTTGGAATCCTTTTTAAAACAAACGCATCGTTAATTAGTGATTTGATTTCAATAGGCATCTTGGAAATTATTTGTTCCAATTGATTAATTGCAATTTCTTTGTTTGGTTTAAAAGCATTTCCAATTTTATCATCAATGTCTTTAAGATTTTTTAAATCCATAGTTAATAATTAACGATTAAACAGTTGGTTCTTCATCAAATACTCATTGGCTTTGGTTTCTGTATCATCTTTGGGATCTTTTTTGCCTGATTTTAACCAATCAATGATTTGTGATTTCAAGAAGTATAAACGCTTCCCTTTTTTATGATACGGAATTCTGTTTTGATGAACTAATCCATAAATACTGGGTTTGGCTAAATTGATAAGTTTAGCTGTTTCTTCAATGTTCATAAAGACATCCTCTGTCGAAGAATTTGAGGGATTAAATATCTTTTTAATGTTCTCTGTGATTTGCTCTACAAGTACTTTTATTCCTTCTTCCGAGAGCATATAAATTTGTTGATTTTTCATACCCCAAAATTGATTCAGAAAAAGTGTGTTCGTTTTTGTGTTCTTGAGTGTGTTTAGGGAAAGACTTGCGAAGTGTTGATTTTAGAGGTTTTATTAAGAATATAAAACGAAAATTTCTCTAAAATCTGTATTTGAAATTCAGACTTTAGAGAAAATGATAAATTGGCGTGTGGAAATTATTCGTGAAATTTAGCGTTATTTCGCTTTATTACTGTTTCTTGCAATTGAAGCTTTCAAGAAAGTACTTTTTTCTGATAGATACTTTGTTATATTTTTAAGTTTCAATTCCCTTGTTTTTGATATTAGAATATCAATAAAACTATCTTGAGTTTTAATGTCCAAACTTATTTTTTCTATACCACCGCTTAATATTCTATAATAATCCGAGTTTTTGTAATTATCACTTACTAAACACGAATCATCTTTTAAGTTTACTATTGATAGAACTTTGTAAAATTCAGTATTATTTAGTTTTATGTTTGCTTTAGAATCTTCTATGATTTTATAGATTAGGTGAAGTAAATAAGCTTTCTCTTTTTCATTAAAATTTGGAGTATTGTTTTCCAAATCGTCAAAAGGATCATAAGACTGTATTACTGAAAAACTTTCCGAAAATATTTCAGGTGTTTTTCTTAATGGATAAAATTTATTTAATAAATCGGTATAGTTTTTTGAGTCTCTAAAATCAATTGGATGATAATCTTTTATTTCAAAAGAATCGAAATAATCATTCTCATACATCATTTTAAATAAAGCAGAATGATTATTGTATAATCTTAACAATTCATTTGCTGCATTGAGTATGGCTAATTCTTTTATAAATGATTCCAGAGTATAATTATTACTTTGAATATTTAAAGAGAGTTTTAAAAAACCTTTTTTCACTTCATTTTTCAACACTAATTCGACTGCGTTTTTTGAATAATTACTAAGGGATTTTTGATAAATAGATTTAAGTTCGACAAGTTTAGGCTCTTTGTCAATTAAAAGTCTTTTTTCAAAATTCCCAAATGATTCTTGGGTAAGGTTAGAGGCTCTTTCAAAGGATAATGTTTCTTTGTTGAATTGTATTAATTTATGTTTTATGGTAACTTCTCCTGTTCTGTATGCTTTATTATAATTTGAATTGTATATTTTAAGATAATCCATCAAGTTTAATGTTTATTCGATTAGCGGCTTCAATTTTGTTTTTGTCCATTACTTTGGTATAAATCTGTGTTGTAGAAACGTTTTTATGACCTAATAATTTTGATACGGTGTATATGTCAGTTCCATTTGCAAGTTGTAAGGTTGCGTAGCTGTGTCTGAAATTATGAAATGAAATTTTCTTTTTTATCCCCGACTTCGTTATCCATTCTTTTAAAGGTCTGGTTGTTTGAGAATATTGAATACCTCCAAATATTAGTCCTGTAATTGTTTTTTGTGTTTTTAGAATGTTGTAAGCAGTATCGGAAATAGGATGATTTTTAATAGATTTTGTCTTTTCTTCTCTTAATGAAATGTAATACCCTTGATGTTTGTCATTAAATATGTTTTCCCAGTAAAGATTGTTTATATCTACAAAACGCAAACCACTCAAAGCGGAAAATATTGCCATATATTTTACTTTCTCGATTTTAATTTGGGTTTTCCATAACAAGGAAATTTCTTCTTCGGTTAAATACTCCCTATGTGTTTCTTCTTCTTTAATGTATTCCGCATCTTCGGCTAAATTTTTTTCAATCAAATTTTGTTTATATGCAATCTTTAAAACAGAAATAAAATTTTTAAAATAAGATGATGCAGTATTTTTTGTTAGGTTTTTGTCAACTTTTGAATTTCTAGTGCTTTTTGCGTTTAAAAGATAGGCTCTATATTTTTTTATATAATCGAGAGTTAAATTATTGGATAATATTACACCGCCACTAAAATTTTCTAAATGATTTAAAGAAGCTTTCCATGAATTGTGATTGGATTTGCTTCCAGTATTGAAATAGTCGTCAACAACACTTTTGTATAGAGTTATAAAATTAACATTCAAGACCACATTATCTTTAAAACCAAATTCTTTATTTTTGAGTTGAACATTTCTTTTGGATTTGATTATTTCAGCAAGGTCAAAATTTTCTGTATTCTGCTTTTTTTCTTCTATTGTTTTCGGGTTACTAAATAAATATAACTTTAAAAATTCTCTACGGGTTTCCGTTCCATTTTTAGGATTAATGATAGGAGGATAGTAGTCTAAATAAAGACTTATTTTTCCAGTACTCAATTTTTTTTCTCTTAATGTTACTCTGCTCATATTTGGTTATTGAAAAATTCTGTTTAAATCTTCCTTTTTTACTAATGTATATTTTCCGTGTTTTTCTTTTGGGATGTTGTGCCTTTTGATAATATTATATAATGCACCGTTTGAAATATTAAATTTTTCAATAGCTTCATTAATGGTATAGGAATTTTTCAAATTTATATCGCTTTTTATTTCGGGGTTAACATAATTAGGATTTATCAAATTGCTTTCAAAATAACCATCAATATCTTTTCTTCTAATAAGTGTTTTTCTAACCGAAAAATTGTATCCGTTTAAATCTTTTTGTTCAATTAATCTATAAATAGTTTTGGAAGACATATTAAGTAGTGTGGATGCTTCTTTAACGGTTAAAAAGTCTTTTGAATTCACATCCACAACATAATTAGAAACTTTTGATTTTGTTTCTGTATCGCTCGTTTCAATTTTTTTCAATTTTTGATTTAATTTATAACCCCTGCTGTTGCAAATATGTGAACAATATTTAGTCTTTGTTGTTTTAGCATCAAAGGCATTTTTACAATAATCACATATTCTTTTTACTATAATATTTGAACTCATATTTAGTGGTATTAAGAGGATATAAGACGAAATAAGTAGAATTAAGGGTAAATAAGGGACATAATTTCGCCATTTCATTTCAAAAATAGTAAAAATATGTTTATGAGGTACAAAAATGGTACAAAAAATAGAAAAAAATAGCAAAGCATCAATAAGTTTAGATTTTGAATAAAATAAAAAATCCCTTTATTTAAAAGGGATTAGTGCGTTTTACTACTTTTTAATTTGTGATGATTTGTGTGTGCTATTTGCCGATACAGAAATTCGCAAAGATATTCCCCAACAATTCATCATTCGTGACTTGTCCGGTGATCATACCGAAATGATATAAAGCTTCTTTAATATCAATCGCCATCAAGTCGGAAGACAAGTTGGTTTGCAATCCGTAGTTTACTTTCTGAATTTCTTCGAGTGCTTTAAGCAACGAATCATAATGACGTGTGTTGGTTACAATCGTTTCGTTATTGCGTAATGCTCCAGTATTTACAAAGGAAAGCAGTTGGTTTTTTAAGTCTTCAATTCCGATTTTGTTTTTAGCGGAGATTGTTATTAGTTGTCGGTTCTCAGTTGTCGATTGTGAGTGGTCGGTTGTGAGTTGGTTTGCGATAATATGTAATGCTTCTTGCGAAAGGATATCGATTTTATTTAAAACAATTATGAGTGGTTTCAAAGGAAACTGATTTCTGATTTTCTCCATCTCTATCTTCAGATTGTCAACCAACAACGGAGAACCGACAACTGACAACTTCGAAACATCCACCAAAAATAAAACCACTTGTGCCTGCTCCATCTTCTCAAACGTGCGCTGAATCCCAATACTTTCCACCACATCTTTCGTCTCCCGAATTCCAGCGGTATCTATAAAGCGGAAGCCAATGCCGTCAATCACCAATTCATCTTCTATCGTATCCCGCGTGGTTCCGGCAATTTCCGAAACAATGGCGCGTTCTTCATTGAGCAAGGCATTCAACAACGTAGATTTTCCCACATTGGGTTCCCCAACAATCGCTACCGGAATACCATTTTTAATCACATTTCCCACCGCAAACGAATCGATTAAACGTTTTAAAACCAATTCAATACGCTGAATCAATTCATTGAATTGTGTGCGATCCGCAAACTCCACATCTTCTTCGGCAAAATCCAATTCGAGTTCGATCAGCGAAGCAAAATTCAGCAACTCCATCCTCAAATTCGCAATCTCATTCGAGAAACCGCCGCGCATCTGTTGCATCGCAATTTGATGCGAAGCTTCATTATCCGAAGAGATCAAATCGGCAACCGCTTCGGCTTGCGACAAATCGAGTTTGCCATTCAAAAAGGCACGCAAAGTAAATTCGCCTGCAGTAGCCATTCTACAGCCATTCCGTAACAACAATTGAATGATTTGTTGTTGTATAAAAGTCGAACCATGACAGGATATTTCAATCGTATTTTCTCCAGTGTAGGAGTGAGGTCCCTTGAAAATAGAAACCAAAACCTCATCCAAGGTCTTCGCACCATCCATTATATGACCCAAATGTAGCGTATGTGATTTTTGTTGAGTGAGATCTTTTCCTTTCACAGATTGAAAAACAACCTGAGCAATAGTAATGGCTTGCACTCCAGAAATTCGAATGACAGCAATCGCACCAGCTCCTGAAGGCGTGGCCAAAGCAACGATAGTATCTTGATGTGTCATTCCTTTTTTTTTGCAAAAGTAAGTAAAAAGGATTAGCTCACAATTTTCAAAGGTGGCTGATATTTTTCTTCAAAATGGACGTAAATTTATTTATGACAATTATCATTTGAAAATGGTGCATTGTAAAGTACCTTTAAGAAATAAATAATAACAATTTAAATCAAGGTCATGAAAAAAATAATTTTCCCAACCGACTTTTCTGATATTTCTAAAAATGCATTTGTCTATGCGCTGCATTTGGCAAAAAATACGCATGCTGAAATTGTAACCTTGCACACGTATGACTATCCAACGATGAATTATATGGATGTGCCTGTCTATTTGCCCGAAATTTATATGTTCACAGAATTGAATCAATTTGAGAATTATAAAGGACATATTCCAGTCCTTCGGGATATCGCTAGCAAGCATAATCTAGAGCATGTCAAAATAAGTAATGTGCTAGAAAGCGGTGATTTGATCGACAATTTAATGACGCTAACTCAAAAAGAAGCTGCCGAGTATATTGTGATGGGAACCAAAGGAGACACGGGTTTAGCAGCCACTTTTTTAGGTTCCACCACAGAACGAGTGATGAACGATTCGAATGCGGTCGTTATCGCCATTCCAGAAGATTGTGTATACGAACCCATCAAAAAAATACTGTTTATTACCGAATTTAAAACAGAAGAAATTGAAGCGTTAAAAAGAACGATAGCCATCGCAAAAATATTTCATTCTCATGTGGATTGTTTGTATGTAAAACCAAAAGAAAACCCCATAGAGGATGTCATTATTCAGGATTGGAAAGTCATGTTTGGCAATCATAATGTTTCCTTTCACTGCATAGAAAGCGACGATAAAGAAGGCTTGATATTAGATTTTATTCCTTTATATCACATCAATATGTTGGCAATGACAACGCATCATAGAAACTTCTTTCAACGAATATTCGATATCAGTTTGTCTAAAAAACTAGCGTTTCATACCAAGATTCCCATCTTAGCTTTTCATGCCTAAAAAAAAGCCACAACATTAAAAAAACGTTGCAGCTTGGAAAAATATAATTGGGTTAAATTTTTTAGTTGTTGAGCATGACTGGCATCACTAACATGGTAACGGTTTCTCCTTCATCCAAACCATCTGCTGGAGTTAAGATTCCGGCACGATTGGGTAATGACATTTCCAATACAATCATATCCGATTGTAAGTTGGTAAGCATTTCAGAAAGAAAACGGGAGTTGAAACCAATTTGCAAATCGTCGCCTTGGTAATCACAGGTCAATCTTTCTTCCGCTTTGTTCGAGTAATCAATATCTTCTGCAGAAATATTCAATTCGGCACCCGCTATTTTTAAACGAATTTGGTGCGTGGTTTTGTTAGAGAAAATTGCTACACGTCGCACGGAATTCATGAATTGTATGCGGTCAATCATCAATTTATTTGGATTCTCTTTTGGAATAACCGCTTCGTAATTTGGATATTTTCCGTCAATCAATCGACACATTAAAATATAATTATCAAAAGAAAAAGTAGCGTTAGAATCGTTGTATTCTATTTTAATTTCTGCATCTGAAGTTCCTAAAATACCTTTCAAAATTGTCAAAGGTTTCTTTGGCATAATAAAATCAGCCACTTGAGATGCTTTTACATCGGTACGCGCATATTTTACTAATTTGTGCGCATCGGTGGCAACAAAAGTCAAACCTTCTGGTGAAAATTGGAAAAACACTCCAGACATAACTGGACGTAAATCGTCGTTTCCAGCAGCGAAGATTGTTTTGCTAATAGCGGTTGCCAAAACTTCCGCAGGCACTAACGTCGTAGATGGATTGTCTAAAGAAACCGATTTAGGAAATTCTTCTCCTGGAGCGTAGGCTAAAGCATATTTCCCAGAATTAGAGCTAATCTCGATAGTGCTATTCTCTTCAACGGTGAAGGTTAGTGGTTGTTCAGGAAAAGTTTTCAAGATTTCCAACAATAATTTCGCTGGAACCGCTACACTTCCTTTACTGGTAGAATCGATTTCTAAAGTCGCGGACATGGTAGTTTCTAGATCTGAAGAGGAAACCGTTAAGGTTTTGTTGTCCAATTCAAATAAGAAATTATCTAAGATGGGCAAGGTGTTGCTACTGTTGATAACACTTCCCAACACTTGCAATTGTTTCAATAAGTACGAACTCGATACTATAAATTTCATTTTCTTTTACTTTTTTTTGAGTGTATACACTTTCTAAAGGGAAAGTGCCTACGTTTTACAAATATATCTTAAACTACCAAATATCAAAAAGAATTTTATTAACATTACGAGCTGTATTTTCTTTTTCTTAGAAAGGTAAAAAGGAATCCAAAGATAGCTAAAATTACTATTGGAAGCCCGACAGTTATCCATTGTATTTGGGAATATTGCGCATAGACTTTTTCTTTATTCAATAAAGGCAAATTGACTTCTTTGCTTCGAATGTTAATAAGTCCAGTGTCGTCTAATAAATAATTGACGCAATTCATTAAGAATTCTTTATTTCCATAGAGTTTATTTGTCCATTTATCATAACCCAATTCTAAAGGTTGGTAATTTTTATCCAACTGATTTCGGATGATATCACCATCAGAAACGACAATCATCTTCGTGCTTTTTCCTTCCGATTGAAAGGATTTTTCAGCAAAAGGCATGACTCTATTTTCAAATACCGAATGAAATTTCCCTTCTAATAAAACCGCTAAGGGAATGTTTCCTGTATTTTTAAATTCACTTTGTTCAGGTCTTTCCGTAACCATATTCAAATTTACTTCCACAGGAGCGCCTACTAATTTTGAATACGGAGACGATTGCAACAACACGGTTTTTTGGAGGTTATTCTTCAATACATCAATGCCATTGGTAAATTCAAATTTGAGCGCATCTACATTAGAAACGATTGGGTTTTTAGCGGTTGGATAAATCAAAGGCGAGTAAAACCAAGGATATTGCGTATATTGAGTGGCACTTCCTTTTTCGCCGGTGGCAAGTGCGATGGGAGTTGCCATCACATCTTTTACTAAAGTTGGATTGATTCGGAAACCGTATTTAAAAAACTGATCGTTCAAATTTAAGTCGAGTGGATACGCTAAAGAAGCACCGGAATCATTATACAAACTGTCCATTTCAATAGCGACTTGATCGATGAGCCACATTGTTTTTCCACCATGCATCACAAATTGATCGAGCACCAATTTTTCTTCATCAGAAAATTTTTCAGTTGGTTTGGCAATAATCGCTAAATCGTATTTTTGGAGATAGGCAAGGCTTTCATTGGGTTTTTTGGCTACGGAATCTAAAGTAAAAGTTCCTATGAAATAATTTTCCCGAACTTGTTTGATAAAATCTGCCATCAAGAGGTCATGCAATTCTCCATTTCCTTTAATAATGGCTACCTTTTTTTCTTTGGCTTTGGCAATGGTATTCAAGGCATTCGTAAAAGCATATTCAAGATGTTGCACCGAACTCACGACTTTTTCAGCTGTCGAAGCGCCCATGATGTTCTTCAATAAAGGTACTTTAGTGCTTCGACCTTTGTAGGTTGCAATGGCCCACGGAAAAACTACTTCTTGCGTTTGCTTTCCTTTGTCTTCAATGGTGACATTTACAGGAGTTAGTCCACGTTCTAAGAAGGATTTTAGTATCGTATCGCGTTCTTCTTCATTTTCAATTGGATTGACAAATTGAAAGGTAATATTTTTGTTGTAGGCTTTAAACTCTTCTAGAATTTGTTGCGTTTCTGATTGTAATTTTTTGAATTCACCTGGAAATTGTCCTTTTAAGAACACATCAATGATCAAAGGTTCTTTGACTTCTTTAAGAATTTGCAAAGACGTTTTAGAAAGCGTATATCGATGGTCTTTAGTCAAATCCAATCGATAAAAGAATTGACTTCCAATACCATTAATTAAGATTAAAATGGCTAGGAGGAAGAGTACGGTTTTTAAATTATTATTTTTTACAGGCACCATTAGTTTTTTAGCGATTTTAATTTGAATACCGTAAACGATAAAAAAGCAATAGTTAAGCTCAAGAAATAGAGTACATCTCTAGTATCAAT